>JAMCZP010000186.1 GCA_023485185.1 Gammaproteobacteria bacterium | reverse complement strand
TGAAATCAAATACAAGTGGTTACCGCTGACAGCCTACAGTTCGTTCGACAAGCTCTGTGAAGCGGTCAAAAACGTATGTGATAATTACGGAAAAAGTAACTCGATAACTTTTGCATAACCACTTAGCTATTCAATCTATAGAACTTGTTTTTAATCCAGTTCTTCATCCTTTATTCCATAATCCGAGATTTTTCCAGGCTTGAGCCCTAACAGTGATTATATAGTCTGCTGTATAACCTCAATGAACGCGCCAGCACGTTCATTGAGGTTATCTAGCCGCTCTGATCAAATCTACCTCATTGATTCTATTACTAGCAAAGCAAATTTTGGCTGCCTATCCAAAATTCGCGTGCTGGCACGATTTGCCATTCTCAATAATACTGTATATAAGTACACATAAAAATTAATACAAAGGGATACCCCATGAAGCTAATGGATAGGGTCCGGGCTACCTTACGAGTGAAACGCTATAGCCTTCGTACTGAGAAGACATATTGCTATTGGATTCGATTTTTCATTCGTTTTCATGGAATACGCCATCCAGCCACAATGGCGGGTGAAGAGGTAAAGCAATTCCTGGAGCACCTTGCAGTTGAAAGGCACGTTGCAGCGGCCACACAAAACCAGGCACTTAATGCCATTGTATTCCTGTATCGCCACGTATTAGACCAACCTCTTGGTGAGATCGGCACTTTCAGCCGAGCTAAACGCCCTCAGCGTTTACCGGTCGTACTCTCCCACCAAAAGGTGATGCGTGTTTTCGAGCATCTTGCAGGCTCCATGCATCTCATTGCTTCTCTTATGTATGGCTCCGGCTTACGTGTTTCTGAAGCCTGCCGTCTGCGTGTCAAAGACCTCGACTTTTCACGACAAGTGATCACCGTCCGTGCTGGCAAAGGCAATAAAGACCGCACTACTCTCTTACCACCGTCTTGTATGGTTTCATTGCAATCCCACGTTTACAGGGCAGAACAGCAGTTAGCCAAACGCATTGAAAGCGGCGCGATACCTGTATCACTACCCCATGCACTAGACCGAAAGTACCCAAATGCCGGAACATCGCCTGCATGGCAGTGGCTTTTTCCTTCATCAAAGCCCTGTTTTGATACCGAGAACCGGGTAGTGCTCCACCATATTCATACCTCTGCCGTCCAAAAAGCGGTGAAACAAGCCATGCGTGCCGCGTCTTTAACGCGCCCAGGATCATGCCATTCCTTACGCCATAGTTTCGCAACGCAGCTGCTTCGCCAAGGCACCGATATTCGCACGGTTCAAGAGCTGCTGGGTCATAAAAGCATTGAAACCACTCAAATATACACCCATGTGCTGGGTAATGGCTTTGCGGGTGTTAGAAGCCCATTAGGTTAGTGAAGTACTAAGCAGAGCTATCAAGCGATCAACACAGCCCCTTGCATCTCCCCCACCCGCCTCCTAAACTCCACCAACGAACAGCTTGACGGGGTGCCGGTGAATCCGGCTGAGATGGCGCAGGGTCTTTCCTTTAAGGATGCCGAGCGCTGGTCCCGCTGAACCTGATCCGGCTAATGCGCTGCTACTTATACAAGTTCCATAAGTTCGCAGCGCGGGTACCGGCGTAGGGATCAAGCGATGGCCTTGGCTAGCACTCTTTCAAGATCGCACGCCACCTTCCGCGCCATTTCCTCGATCTTTCTCGCCTGCCCTCCGGATCATTACCACCGGAGGCACCATGGGCTACCGCTTTACTGATCTCACCACCGCTTGCCAGCAAGATTGGCGCGCCTATATCGAGCACGATTTCGTGCGCCAATTGGGCACTGCCACGCTCCCTGAAGCGTCGTTTCGTCACTACCTGAAGCAGGATTACCTGTTCTTGATCCACTTTGCCCGCGCCTATGCGCTGGCCGCCTACAAAAGCCCCACCCTGGCGGATCTGCGCCAAGCGCATGAAGGTTTAAAAGCCATTGTGGATGTGGAACTGGGCCTGCATGTGGGCTTTTGCAAGGAGTGGGGCATCAGCGAGCAGGAGCTTGCCGAACTCCCCGAAGCCCGCGCCACGCTCGCCTACACCCGCTACGTGTTAGATACCGGCAACCGCGGCGACCTGCTCGATTTGCACGTGGCGCTGGCCCCGTGCCTGGTGGGCTACGGCGAAATTGCCAACTGGCTGAACGCGCAGCCTTCTACACTACGCGGCACGCAGAACCCTTTCGATGCCTGGATCGCCATGTACGAAGGCGAGGATTTCCAGGCCGCCATGCAGGCCGAGCTTGCGTGGCTCGATGCCCGCCTGGCGGATGTCACCCCTGCCCGTTTTGCTGAGCTGAGCAAGATCTTCCGCGATGCTACCCGCCTGGAAATCGACTTCTGGCAGATGGGTCTAGACCTTTCTGAATAACCTCCTACAACACAGAGCAACCGTCATGACCAAGACCGTCAAAAGCAGAACCGCGCACTTTTTAGCCGAAACCGCCCAGGTCGATGCCGCCGCCGTGGCCCCGCTGCCCGGCTCGCGCAAAGTGTACGTGGAAGGCTCACGGCCGGATATTCGCGTGCCGTTTCGGGAAATCACCCTCTCGCCCACCAAAACCAGCGGCGTGGATGAGCAGAACCCGCCGCTGCTGGTGTACGACACCTCCGGCCCCTACACCGACCCCAACGCCCGCATCGATTTGCGCCAGGGCCTGCCGGAGCTGCGCCGGGCCTGGATCGAAGAGCGCAACGACACCGAGTTTCTGGATGGCCCGACTTCGGAATACGGTAATCGCCGCGCCAACGACCCCACCCTTGCCCAGTTGCGCTTTGATTTGACTCGCACACCCCGCCGGGCGAAAGCGGGCAAGAACGTGACCCAGCTTCACTACGCCCGCCAGGGCATCATCACCCCGGAAATGGAGTTCATCGCCCTGCGGGAAAACCAGCGCCGCCAGGCGTTGGGAACGGCGGAAGTAGAGCGCATTCTGGGCCATCAGCATGCAGGCCAGAGCTTCGGCGCCAGCCTGCCCAAGGAGATCACGCCGGAGTTCGTGCGCGATGAGGTGGCCCGTGGCCGGGCGATCATTCCCAACAACATCAACCACCCGGAAAGCGAGCCGATGATCATTGGCCGCAACTTCCTGGTGAAGATCAACGGCAACCTGGGTAACTCGGCGGTCACCTCTTCCATCGAAGAGGAAGTGGACAAGATGACCTGGGGCATCCGCTGGGGCGCGGATACCATCATGGACCTCTCCACCGGCCAGAACATCCATGAAACCCGTGAGTGGATCATCCGCAACTCGCCGGTACCGATTGGCACAGTGCCCATCTATCAGGCGCTGGAGAAGGTCAACGGCATTGCCGAAAACCTTACCTGGGAGATCTTCCGCGATACGCTGATCGAGCAGGCGGAACAGGGGGTGGATTACTTCACCATTCACGCGGGGGTGCTGCTGCGCTACGTGCCGCTCACCGCTAACCGCGTCACCGGCATTGTCAGCCGTGGCGGCTCCATCATGGCGAAGTGGTGCTTGTATCACCATCAGGAGAGCTTCCTGTACACCCACTTCGAGGAGATCTGCGAGATCTGCAAGCAGTACGATGTGGCGTTCTCGCTGGGCGACGGCCTGCGCCCCGGCTCCATTGCCGATGCCAACGATGAAGCGCAGTTCGCTGAACTCGAAACCCTGGGTGAACTGACGAAGATTGCTTGGCAGCACGATGTACAGGTAATGATCGAAGGCCCCGGCCACGTGCCCATGCACCTAGTGAAAGAGAACATGGATAAGCAGCTGGAGTACTGCGACGAAGCGCCCTTCTATACGCTCGGGCCGCTGGTGACGGATATCGCCCCCGGCTACGACCACATTACCTCCGGCATTGGGGCGGCGATGATTGGTTGGTTTGGCTGCGCCATGCTCTGCTACGTAACGCCGAAAGAGCACCTGGGCCTGCCCAACAAGGATGACGTAAAAACCGGCATCATCACCTACAAGATTGCCGCCCACGCGGCGGATTTGGCCAAGGGCCACCCGGCGTCGCAGCGGCGCGATAATGCCCTCTCCAAGGCGCGTTTCGAGTTCCGTTGGGAAGACCAGTTCAACCTGGGCCTAGACCCGGACACCGCTCGGGAATTCCACGATGAAACCCTGCCGAAGGATTCCGCCAAGGTGGCCCACTTCTGCTCCATGTGCGGGCCGAAGTTCTGCTCGATGAAGATCAGCCAGGAAGTGCGCGACACCTACCGCGACCGCGCCCCGGAAAACGCCGCTGAAAGCGATGCCGAAGCAGTGAAGCGCGGCATGCAGGAGCAGGCGGAGAAGTTCCGCCGGGAAGGTAGCGAGCTGTACCAAGAGGTGTAGCCCGCTACCGGTGGCGTTTAGCCAGCGCTAAGCGCCACTTTTAACACGCCATCGCGCTGGTGGGAGAAGAGGTCGTAGGCCTCGACGATATCCTCCAGCGCGTAGCGGTGGGTAACCATAGGGCCAAGATCCAACCGACCGGCGGCAATGATGCTCATCAGCCTGCGCATGCGCTCTTTGCCGCCAGGGCACAGCGAGGTAATGATCTTGTGGTCACCCAGGCCCGCACAGAAAGCACCCAGCGGAATCGTTAGGTCTTGGGAGTAAACACCAAGGCTAGATAGCGTTCCGCCGGGTTTTAGTACCCGCAAAGCGGACTCAAAGGTCTGCTGTAGGCCGAGCGCTTCAATGGCGCAATCGACACCACGCCCACCAGTAAGCTTGAGGATTTCCTCGACCACATCAACCTTGCGAAAATCCAGCATTACATCCGCGCCCATCTGCTTGGCCATGTGCAGGCGTTCATCGACACCGTCTACCGCGATAATCATGCCCGCCCCACGCAGCCGTGCGCCGGCGGTGGCGCACAGGCCAATCGGCCCTTGGGCAAACACCACCACCGTATCGCCTATTTTAATGCCTGCGGATTCCGCACCGGCAAATCCCGTCGACATAATGTCTGGGCACATCAGTACCTGTTCGTCGGTTAGGCCATCGGGTACGGGCGAAAGATTCGCTTGGGCATCGGGCACCAGCAGGTACTCCGCCTGGGCACCATCGATGGTGTTCCCAAAGCGCCAGCCACCCATCGGCTTATAGCCGTGGCCGTGGTGGCCACCATCTTGGGAGCAGCAGCCATCCTGGCAGGCGTAGGAGGTAAAGCTGGGGCAAATCGCTCCGGCAATCACCCGCTGCCCTTCTTGGTAGCCTTTCACGTTGGCACCGAGTTTTTCAATCACACCCACGGGCTCATGGCCGATGGTTAAACCGCGCTCTACCGGGTATTCGCCTTTTAAGATGTGAACATCAGTGCCGCAGATGGTGGTGGTCGTGATACGCATGAGCGCATCGTTAGGGCCAATCTCAGGGATAGGTTTGTCGTCGATTTCGATGCGGCCCGGTTCAACGAAAATCGCTGCTTTCATCATGGTAGGCATGGGGCACGTCCTCAGTGAGGGGAGTCATGGCACATCACCATTAAGGCATAGCTGATCGCGGGCAAGATTGCGCTAAATCAAGCTTTCGACAGGCAGGAAAAATCGGTCTTTCAAGGTTAAGGCGAGCTTTCTCTTGCAGAAGCACATTGCAAATGTACCTTACAAACACACAATAAGTTATGATATAACATATTTATATTAGCAGGAGAAGTAACGCAAACTCACCCACTATTGGCTGAGTTCATCCAGGTATTACTACGTTTTTTAAAGGGGAAGATACGTGAAGAAGCGCTTATTAGTCGGCTCGCTGACAGCATTGGTGGCTGCCATTAAGTGGTTATGCAAAAGTTATCGAGTTACTTTTTCCGTAATTATCACATACGTTTTTGACCGCTTCACAGAGCTTGTCGAACGAACTGTAGGCTGTCAGCGGTAACCACTT
>JAMCZP010000018.1:1899-5866 GCA_023485185.1 Gammaproteobacteria bacterium | reverse complement strand
GTACTCGCAGTGGGCTCATGGTTCGGTATCCGCCTGGCGTCGACCTGGATCGGGCGCATCCCTGACCGTATTCATGCCAGGGTGTACCTGCTATTGCTGACCATGGTGCTGGTGGTGATGGCTTTTGTAGGTTGAAGCGCCCACTTTTACTAGGCAGATTTATTTGGTAGAACCATGATGATATTTTGCTGTATGAATAAACAGTTTTTATGTTAAGGTTTACTTAACCTCTAATGGCGGGCGCGCTTGAGTCTCTCTTTTAGTATGGAAGGATGAGTACTGCTGGATTGAGTGCTGCTTGCTTGGGAGGTGCTTGTTTTGGAGATGCTTGTTTTGGAGATGCAAGGCGCTTTATGTAAACCTGGGAGGCAACACTCATGAATGATCAGCAAATACAGATATTCACCAGCGAAGATGGGCAAGCCCATCTTGAGGTGACGCTGGAGCAAGAGACCGTTTGGCTGAGTTTAGATCAGATGACTAATCTATACGGTCGGGATAAGTCTGTGATATCTCGCCATATTCGCAACATCTTTCTTGAAGGTGAGCTTGAAAGGGAGCCAGTTGTTGCAAAAAATGCAACAACTGCCGCTGACGGTAAGATCTATCAGGTTGAGTACTACAACTTAGATGTGATTATTTCAGTTGGCTACCGCGTGAAATCTCAGCGTGGTGTGCAATTTCGTAAGTGGGCAACTCAAGTATTAAAAGACTACTTGGTGCAAGGCTATACCCTCAACCAACGCCGTCTAACCGAGCGTGGCATAGAGTTTGAGCAGGCGGTGAATTTGCTCAGTCGAACCCTGACCAATCAAGGCTTGGTTTCAACAGAAGGCGAAGCGGTTGCTCGTGTGATTAGCGATTACGCTCGTTCCTGGAGCCTGCTGCAAGGTTACGACGAGCAACAATTGACCGAGCTAAACATTAAGCAGCCCGGTATGCATTCACTTGAGTTGGAAGAAGCCCTGAAAGCCATTGGCGAGTTAAAACAAACCTTAATTGCTAAAGGCGAAGCAACTGAACTGTTTGGGCAGGTACGGAGTGATGGTTTGACATCAGCCTTGGCCACCATTGAACAGGGCTTTGGCGACGAACTGTTTTATCCCAATGTGGCCACCCGGGCAGCGCACTTGCTTTACTTTGTGATTAAAAATCATCCATTGGCCGATGGAAATAAGCGCTGTGGTTCGTTTCTGTTTCTATGGTACTTACGCCGTAACGCAGCTTTGCTAGCCCGGCCCGTTGAGCAACTGATCAATGATAATACGCTTGTCGCATTAGCGCTGTTAGTGGCTGAAAGCCTACCTGATCAGAAAACGTTGATGATTCGGCTGATCGAGCATTTCATACTGCTGAAGGATAGTTGATTGTGGAATTGGTTGTGCTTAGCGCCACCCTCGAAGTGATATCTGAAGTGAGATAAGGCTATCTGTGATGAACATTGATCTTTACCAAGTAGATGCGTTTGCCTCTAAGCCCTTTGAGGGCAATCCCGCGGCGGTTTGCCCGATGGAAGCGTGGCTGGATGATGCGCTGCTGCAAGCCATTGCGTCGGAGAATAACCTTTCCGAGACCGCATTTTTTGTACCCACGGAGGCAGGCTGCCATCTGCGCTGGTTTACCCCTTCGGTAGAAGTGGATCTGTGTGGTCATGCCACGTTGGCGGCAGCATGGGTAATTTTTAATGCATTAGGCGATAGCTCAGAAACCCTGCCATTTCAGACCCGCAGTGGGCAGTTATTGGTAAAGCGTGAGGGTGACGAGCTGGCGATGGACTTTCCCGCAAAAACGCTAGAACCCTTGGCAATGTACGCTGAGGTAGCGGCGGCGTTCGGCGGCATCGACATTGAGGAGCTGCTGATCTCTGACGATATCGTGGTGGTGATTAATGATGCGACGTTGATTGAATCTTTAGCACCAGATATGCAACAGCTTAAACAACTGCCGGGACGGGGGATGGCGGTCACCGCTAAAAGCCATGATGTAGACTTTGTTTCCCGTTGGTTTGGTCCCAAGGTGGGCGTTGAAGAAGACCCGGTGACAGGCTCGGCCCATACGTCGCTTGCACCTTATTGGGCTAAGCGGTTAGGCAAGCAAACCCTAACCGCACGCCAGGGCGGCGCCCGAAAAGGCGAGCTCAGCTGCGTCGTGGAAGGCGAGCGCGTGATTATCAAAGGCCGCGTGGCCCCTTATCTGCAAGGGGTAATCACATTGCCCAAGAGTAAGTGGAAAAGCTAGGTATTGTTAAGACAGTTATTCCTTTTGGCGATTAGCCACCCGAACAAAAGCGCTGGGGGATTGGCCGTGCACCTTGCGAAACATACTGGAGAAAGCGGCTGGGATACCGAACCAAAGCCAAGATTTTCTTAGGAGAATATTCAGGAGCACTAGAAGCCGCGGGTGCTGCACTTATTAGTTGAATTCAGGACTGAAGAGCAACTGATCTAGCAGAATATCACACTATGTGTTATTTTTTTAAAAAGCAGGAGCGTGGTTAGTGAGGGTCTTCAAGAATGCTTGGTTTGAGCGGTTTGCTAAGAAGCAGAAACTTGCGGATACCGCATTACTTGATGCCATCTTGCGGGCTGAGCAAGGTTTAATTGATGCCGATTTGGGTGGCGGAGTGATTAAACAGCGTGTGGCCCGCCCAGGGCAAGGCAAGTCGGGCGGGTATCGTACGATTATCCTTTACCGTCAGGCAGATCGCGCCTTCTTCGTATATGGTTTCGCGAAAAGCCAGCAGAGCAATATTAATAATGAAGAGCAGGCGGCTTTCAAGCAGGCAGCTCAGTATATCCTCGACCTGTCAGAAGAGCATTTGTCTGAGATGATTCGAAGGGGCCAGTTTGCGGAGGTGAAAGATAATGACTAAGGAATACCGTAGTGAGGCGATGGCCGCGATCCATGAAACCATGGAAGCGTTGCATGAGGTGGGCGCGGTCGGTAAGAAGACGATGCGCACTTTTGATGATACTTGCCTAACGAATGCACAACCGATCCCACCTGAAGCGATCCGGGCACTTCGTGAGCGTGAGCACCTTTCTCAGCCCGTTTTTGCTCGTTATCTTAATGTCAGCAAGAATTTGGTTTCTGATTGGGAGCGAGGCGTAAAACGGCCTGGTGGGCCCGCGCTGCGCCTTCTCGCGATAATAGAAAAAAGCGGTATTCAGGCTATCGCTTAACGCCATGTTTAGCAGCGACTCGCGATTGTGCTGCAACCGACCCCCGATCATTCAGCAATCATGCTCTATGTCATCACGCCCTATGTGATTGAGTAGGCCAGCGCAACTCAAAACATGAGCCACCCTGATCAGAGGGGGTGCATCTGGCCTCGCCATGGTGGGCTTTTGCAATCGCTGCCACTACCGCCAATCCGAGCCCACTTCCTCGCTTGTCTCCTGGCATACCATTTTCGGTGTCCCGCGCATGTCGGAACGCCGTGAAAATATGAGAAGCATCTTCCTGTGGTATGCCTGGGCCAGCGTCGATAACACGCAAAACACACCCGCTGGCGTCCTGGCGCGTTTGGATGATGATGGGGCCTGGCGATGCATGCTGGCGAACGTTTTCCAGCAGCGCCAGCAACGCCTGACGAATACGGAAGGGGTCGCAGTACGCAGTGCCAGACTGCAAATCAAGCGTTGGGTAATGCTGTGATGCATTCAGCGCATGTCGACAAAACTCAACGACGGATTCAATTTCAGCAGAAAGATCACATTCTTTGATCTCAAGTTTCAGATGACCGCTTTCGGCCAAGCTCACGGCGCGAAGGTCTTCAATCAGTTGTGCCATGCCGTCGATTTGGGTAAGGAGACTTTGAAACTGTGCCGTTTCGGGTGGGAAGACACCTTCTGCCAAGCCTTGTAAGCGGCCGCGCAAGATAGTCACCGGCGTACGTAGCTCATGGGCGATGGCCGCATTCCAAAACGCCATGTCTTTGGACATACGCTGCAATTGGCCTGCCAAG
>JAMCZP010000018.1:0-1889 GCA_023485185.1 Gammaproteobacteria bacterium | reverse complement strand
AAGGCATTGAAGTCGTTGGCTAACACGGCGGCCTCGCCTAACGAGCGGTCACCGGTGGTGGCGCGTGCGTCCAGGTCGCCTTGCGCGACGCGACGAATGCTTTCTGTGACCGAGTTGAGTGGCACCAGAATGCGACGTGCCAAGTGAATGCCCACTATCACTGCGAACGCCAGCCCAACTAACGTAGTGCCTACAAGCCAAGCCCACTCTAGCCCCGACGGGAACATGTTGGGTTCGTTAATCGACCCCTGCCAAAAATGGAAGGTAATGAAATAGAACACATAAGAGGTCACCACGACTAACAGCGTGATCCCAAACGCCATCGCGGCCATGGTTAACGCGATGGTGCGGCTTAGCCCAATGAGTTTCATTCTGCCCCCCATAGCCGGTACCCAACGCCGCGTATGCCAACGGGTATACCTTTCACATCGACGTCTTCCAGTTTTTTACGCAGCTTGCTGATATGGCTGTCGACAGTGCGCTCAAGCGCCTCTCCCTCGGGTAGGCAGGCGACCAACAGCTCTGCGCGGGTACACACCTTTTTGGGTGCGCGGGCAAGGTGCGTCAACAATTTGAATTCGGTGAGCGTTAGCGTAAGGCTGTGGGAATCTCCATCTACCTCAACAAAGGCTTCGTGTTGTTCCAGGTCGATCACAAAGGGCGGCACCCGGAGGACCTGGGATTGATGGTTAGCATCAGCCATGGTGCGTCTTAACACTGCCTGAATGCGTGCGACCACCTCGGCAGGGTTAAACGGTTTGACGACATAATCGTCGGCACCAAAACGCAGCCCCATCAGCTTATCGATGTCCTGATCCATCGCGGTCAACATGATGACGGGCGTCTCGCCACGGTGGCGAACCTCAGACAGCACCTGCCAACCGTCCATTTTAGGCATCTTTACATCGAGTAAGACGAGGTCAGGCTTCATCGACAAATGCATGTCTAACGCTTTGCGTCCATCTTCTGCGTGTATGGTCCGCAGGCCCGCGCGTTTCAGATAAGCCTGCAGAATCTCAGCGATCTCAGGCTCGTCTTCGGCGATGAGAACCAGTGCGTGTAGGCCAGAAGAAACGCTTGGCGATGGGTGGTGCGTGGACATGAGAGCGCCTAATGAAACATTAATTGTATTCTCCATCATATCTACACATACCGTCGACAGGAATACCACGCACCAGCGATATAGTCCCCTTCAATTTTATTGCTAGGCAACTATTTGCCCATGCCTGAAGGGATGATACATGACGATCCGACATATCTATCGAAATGGTGGCCTCTGTGCCTTACTGCTAAGCGTGTTAACCGCTTGCGGGCCTGTTGAGCAAGAAGCAGCGGCCCCGACTGATGCCCGAGTGTCTGTAGTGACCTTAGCGCCCATTACGTTGGAGCTGAGCGAAGATTTGCCTGCCCGGGTGTTGCCTTTTCAAGTGGCAGAAATTCGTCCTCAGGTGAGCGGGATTGTTCAACGTCGCCTGTTTGAGCAGGGAACCGACGTAAGTGCGGGTCAGCCATTGTTTGAAATCAACCCCGCGCCGTTTCGGGCGGAAGTGGAAACGGCAGAAGCCGCTTTGCAGAAGGCTGAAGCCGAGCTTGCGCATGCCCGTGCGCAGTCGGCTCGGTTGGAGTCGCTAGTCAGGGGGCAGTCGGTGAGCCGCCAGGCTTATGACGACGCCGTATCCAAAAGTCAGCAGGCCGCTGCCGAGGTGGCCCAAGCGCGTGCCACGCTGTCGCGCCGCCGCCTTGACTTGGAATTCTCCACGGTGGTGTCTCCCATTGCTGGCCGAATTGATCAAGAGTTGGTCACGGTGGGAGCGCTGGTGGCCAGCAGCGATAGCGCGCCCATGGCCCGTGTTCAGCAGATTGATCAGGTTTATGTTGATGTTCGACGC
>JAMCZP010000034.1 GCA_023485185.1 Gammaproteobacteria bacterium | reverse complement strand
TGGTAGAAGTTATTCCCGGTCGCCCCACGGTGGGAATTGAAATACCTAACCCCAACCGCGCCATGATTCGCCTGCGCGAAGTGATTGATTCCGATCGTTATCAGCAAGAGACATCTCCGTTAACCATGGCGCTAGGTCAGGATATTGGCGGTAGCCCCGTGGTGGCCAACCTAGGCAAGATGCCTCACCTGCTAGTGGCAGGTACTACCGGGTCGGGTAAGTCGGTGGGTGTTAACGCCATGCTGATCTCAATGCTGTTGAAAGCCAAACCCAGCGAGCTGAAGCTGATCATGGTCGATCCCAAAATGTTGGAGCTGTCGGTCTATGACGGCATTCCCCATTTGCTGGCGCCGGTAGTCACCGATATGAAAGAGGCGGCCAACAGTTTGCGCTGGTGTGTCGCTGAGATGGAGCGCCGTTACAAGCTAATGGCGGCCATGGGTGTACGTAATATCGCAGGCTTCAATGGTCGTTTGGATGAAGCCGAGCGCGCCGGCGCCCAGGTGGCCGACCCGCTTTGGGAGCCGCAGCCGTGGGAGGTGCATCAACCGCATCCAGTGTTGGAAAAACTGCCCTACATCGTCGTGGTCATCGACGAGTTTGCCGATATGTTTATGATCGTCGGCAAAAAAGTCGAAGAGCTGATTGCCCGCTTGGCGCAAAAGGCGCGCGCTGCCGGTATCCATTTGATTTTGGCTACTCAGCGCCCCTCGGTGGATGTTGTGACGGGCTTGATTAAAGCCAATATTCCATCGCGGATGGCGTTCCAGGTTTCATCAAGAATTGATTCGCGCACGATTCTGGATCAAGGCGGTGCCGAAAGTTTGCTGGGTCATGGCGATATGCTCTATTTGCCTGCTGGGTCTGGACCGCCTAACCGTATCCACGGTGCCTTCGTTGATGATGATGAGGTACACCGCGTGGTCGATGACTGGAAACGCCGTGGCGCACCGCAGTATATCGAAGAGATTCTCTCTGGCGGTGTGACGGCAGACGCCCTAACCGGTCTTGAGGCCGAAGGAGTAGATGGTGACGACGCAGAGCAAGATGCGCTCTACGACGAAGCCGTTCAGTTTGTCACTGAAACCCGTAAAGCGTCCATTTCTGCTGTTCAGCGCCGTTTTAAGATCGGCTATAACCGTGCGGCACGTTTAGTTGAAGCAATGGAAGGTGCTGGTGTGGTTACCGCTATGGGGTCTAACGGGGCGCGCGATGTACTTGCGCCGCCTCCGGTAGGTCACTAGGCCAGTTGAGTGGTCGCGAGCTAAAGCGACCTCCCACTGGCGCAAGTGGCTGGTTTCAAACGCGGTGTTGAAAAACACAATTATGCAATAAGCGTGGAAGTTGCGCCGCGGGTGAAACCCCGCGGCGCTTTTCACGTCTTAGTACTACATTCAGCTAGTTCCATTAAGGCGAGCTTGCACACAAGTTTTTAAAAATAGTTATTCAATATTGGTTATTTGGCAACGGTTGCCTAGGGAGAGCACATGCGCGATACGCAAACAAAACTACCTTCATCACTGGCGCTAGCCGTCAGCGCGTTAGGTTTAACATTTGGTGCGCCGGTATGGGCTGACGACGCTGCAGAACGTCTGACAGAACGCTTGGATCCACTGGAAAGCTACCAGGCTACTTTTGAGCAGCAGATTTTAGATGGTGGCGGCAACCGCTTGCAGAGCGCACGTGGAGAAATGTGGCTTTCACGGCCAGGCATGCTGCGTTGGGAAGTGGAAGCGCCGTATTCCCAGACAGTCGTTTCTGATGGCGATGACGTGTACATGTATGACCCCGATCTTGAACAAGTGACGGTTCAGGCCATGGATGATCGTGTCTCCCATACTCCTGCGCTATTGCTCTCTGGTCGTGTTAGCGAGCTAACCGAAAGTTATGAGGTTTTTTACGAACAGGATGGCGGTAACGACGTTTTTACGCTGGTACCCATCTCTGCCGATACGCTGTTTGAAGAGCTAAGTATGGTGTTCGACAGCGAAACGTTAACCGAGCTGTGGATGATGGACAGCACTGGGCAGCGCACCGCCATTACCTTTAGCAATATTACGCTCAACGGCAACATTGCCCGCAGCATGTTCGACTTTGACATCCCTGAAGGCACAGATGTAATCCGCGAAGAGTGGTAAGCAGACGCATTAGACATGTTCTATCAATCAGGCGCCTTAGGGCGCCTGATCTGCTTCTTGATCGCGGTTTTCCCGCCACGCCATGATTTCCCCAAAGCGTTTTTCATGACCAATGGTGCTTGGTTTAAAGAAGCTGGCTTTCGGCAGCTCTTCAGGCCAGCAGTCATGAGCGCTGCCCGCTGGGTAACCGTCTGGCTCGCTGTGTGCGTAGCGGTAACCCTCGCCGTGGCCCAATTGCTCCATCAGCTTGGTCGGCGCGTTGCGTAGATACGTCGGTACCTCAACCTGTGGCTGCTGACGCACATACTGCTTAGCCTCATTCCAGGCGCGATCAATGCGGTTGCTTTTGGGGGCCACCGCTAAATGAATCGCTGCGTGAGCTATCGCTCGCTGTCCTTCGTAATCGCCTAGGCGCAGGTAAGCATCCCAGGCCGCAATCACCAACGGAAGCGCACGCGGGTCAGCATTGCCGACATCTTCCGAGGCGATAGCGGTAAGCCTGCGCACTACATCCAGCGGGTCACCACCGCCCTGCATAAAGCGCGCCATATATAAGAGCGCTGCGTTAGGACGCGAAGAGCGAATCGACTTATGAATTGCCGAAAGCAAGTCATAATAGGCGTCACCCTGCTTATCAAAGGCGCTGGCTTGATGGCCAATCACATCGGCTAATACGGCTTTGTGTAGTACCTCGCGACCCGCTTCTTGGGTGGCAAAGTCGCATGCGGTTTCAAGTAGCCCAAGTGCGCGGCGGGCATCGCCAGCGCTTGCATGGGCTAGGGCGTTTAATACGTCGTCAGCCACCTGAATATCACGCTTGCCAAGCCCGCGCTCAACGTCGCTAAGGGCTTGTCGCATCACCGTCATCAACTCTTCCTGGGTGAGCGATTTGAGCACATAAACCCTAGCACGGGAGAGCAGCGCCGAGTTGACTTCAAACGATGGATTTTCAGTGGTGGCGCCAATTAGCGTCAGCAGGCCTGACTCCACATGGGGTAGCAGGGCATCCTGCTGGCTCTTGTTAAGGCGATGAATCTCATCTAAAAAGAGAATAACTGAGGAGGACATCTGCTGGGCACGCTCGACCACGGCACGGATCTCTTTCACCCCGGCCATCACCGCGCTGAGATGCTCTAAGTGGGCTTGAGAAGCCTTGGCCAATAGCTCTGCCAGAGTGGTTTTGCCCACCCCCGGCGGCCCCCAAAGGATCATTGAGCGCACAACGCCTGATTCCGCCATTCGACGTAAGGGTTTATCTGGTCCGACCAGCGCTTGTTGCCCCACGTAATCGTCCAAACGACGTGGACGCATACGAAAGGCTAATGGGGCGTCCTCTGCAGGTACCGCTTGGGTGCTGTCAAAAAGATCCATGTAAACTTCCGTTGTAAATCGAGACGTTGAACAACAAAGTGCCAACAAGTGTCAGTGGTAAACCGCAGCATGGCGAGCTATCTTGGCGTAACCTGCCAGCAAGATACACTTGCTAGGATAACGCCAGAAGGGCATTGTTGAAGATAACCGGCGTTAGCTATGACACGCTCACGTTACGATATGCTTAGCAATTAGATGGTCTAATTGCTACACGTATTAAGAACGACATATTTTCAATATGACATGTTTTCTATACTGCGCGCTTATGATCGCATGCTGTCAGCTCGGTAAGCATGACGGCAGGCATGACACAACAAAGGAGACGGTTCGATGTTAAACCAACTACGTCTAGATCATGCCAACATGGCGAGATTGCTCCATGTGCTACAGCTCAAGCAAAAAACCTTAACGCTGGGTGAGCGACCCAACTTCAAGCTGATGCGTGAGGTGGTCGATTATATTTTGTCCTATATGGATGGTTTTGCTGCCCCGCTTGAGCGCGTATGCGTTGAGCGACTACAAACCAAGGCCCCTGAACATCTCGCCCTTACCGAACAGATGGCGAGTGATTATCGTGAATTAAAGCCGCGCTTGCTGCGCCTTTCCGACGATATTGACATGATCCTCATGGATAACGTGCTGCCGATGGATCGCTTTGCTGAGGATCTGAAAGACTATCTAGAAGCGCACCGTGCCTACCTACGTCATGAGCGCGAAGGACTATTCCCGCTAATCGACGAGCATTTTAGCCCAGAAGATATGGAAGAGCTGCGTCAAGCGCTGCCCGAAGGTGCTGAGAAGGAGTTAGAGCACCTGCAGGAAGCCTATCCCGAACTTTATGCCGAGCTGCGCGGGGCAGACGTACCGGCGGTATAGCCGAAAATAGCTTTTCATCGCGGTCATCACAATCGGTCAACTCTCAGGCGGGGCATGCTAAACTAGCGGCCCCGTTTTAATTGCAGGCAGTCATATTCTCGGCCATCTCGCCGCTGATAAGTCGTGCCAATACCTTGATGCAAGGTCAGTGATGAAAGAACTGTAATGACAGGCCCCGTGTTAATTTTTGATTCTGGCGTCGGTGGCCTATCGGTGGCACAGTCGCTGCGGCAGCACTACCCCGATGCTGCCATGTGCTATGCCTGTGATAATGCTTGGTTGCCGTATGGGCTGCGCGATGACGCAGCGCTGGCTGAGCGGATCGTGGCGGTCTGTCGGGCCGCTGTAGAAGCCTGTCAACCCAGCGTGCTGGTTGTCGCCTGTAACACGGCAAGCACCCTAGTATTAGAAAACTTACGCGCACGGCTGGCGATTCCCGTCGTGGGTACCGTGCCTGCGATTAAACCCGCTGCGGCCATCAGTCAAACACGCCATATCGGATTATTAGCCACCAAAGCCACGGTGGGGCGACCCTATACCCAGCGCTTGATTGATAGCTTTGCAAGCGACTGTGTTATCACACGCGTGGCTGCTGAACCCTTAGTCGTCGAAGCAGAGTCGTATCTGGCGGGGGGTACGCCCGATACCCAGCGTATTCAGGCGGCACTTGCACCGCTGTGGCAAGCCGTCATGCCGATCTCATTTGACCATCCCGCGCTAGATACCGTGGTACTGGGTTGCACCCATTTTCCGCTGCTTAAACCCTGGCTGGTACAGCTTGCCCCAGTGCCACTTAATTGGATTGATTCCGGCGATGCCATTGCCCGGCGGGTTGCACAAGTAGTGGATGAGCTGAGGAGTGAGCAGCACGATGGTCGCTGTTTTACCACCGCGCCCGCCGCCAACCTAACCGCTGGTATGGCTCGCTACGGGTTTAAAGCCCCTCAGTTGCTAAACGTGGGCTTGTAACCGTGTTTGTCGCTACTATTTCTTAACGAGTTTAACAGGAGCAGCCTTGTCTATCCCCGTTGTAGACCCCGAACGTTACGCCGAACAGCTAGCCGCTAAACGCGACTATCTGGAAAGTACCTTTGCCACTTTTCAGCCGCCAGCGCTGGAAGTGTTTGAATCACCGCCAGGCTACTATCGCCAGCGCTGTGAGTTTCGTATTTGGCACGAAGATGATGACCTGTTCTACGCCATGTTCGAGGTGGACGCCGAGAACCCTAAGAATAAACGCGTCATTCGCCTAGACCAGTACGCCGTGGCCAGTGAACGTATTAATCAATTAATGCCTCAACTGCGCGAAGCCTGCCGTCAGTCTGACGAGCTGCGCCGTCGACTGTTTCAGGTTGAGTTTTTAACCACACTTTCGGGTGAGGCGCTGGTAACGCTGATTTATCATCGTCCGCTAGGCGATGAGTGGGAGCGCGAAGCCCGTGCGCTAGAAGTTAAACTCGGTATTATGATTATTAGCCACCAAAGCCACGGTG
>JAMCZP010000021.1:1700-5935 GCA_023485185.1 Gammaproteobacteria bacterium | reverse complement strand
CGCAAAATCCAGGTTTGAATGCTGACCGAAACGCTGCCAAACACCGCCCCCCACGCCATCAGCAGCAGCACACCACTGCTTGGCTGAATACCTAACAGCGGGAAGGCAGCAACGATGACGAACAGCAGACTGGGGATCAGCAGGACGGCACGGTAAGGATTGCGCCCAGCAAACATACCTGCCGCGATATTGCCTATGATGCCAGCTGCACCGTAAAGCAGTAATAAGCTGCCCACATGGCGTTGGGAAATACCGCTGATCTCTTGCAAGATAGGACTAATAAAGGTGTAGGCCGCAAAGTGACCGACCACCACAAACGCCGTGGTGAGCACCGCCACACGCACCCCGCGATTGCTAAACTGCTGCGCCAACACCCGCAGGCGCACCGGCTCTCGCGGCGGCAAAGGCGGCAGCCAAAACCAGAGCGCAATTGCGGTTAACAGGCTAAAAGCACCCAGCGCGCCAAAGGCAACGCGCCAATTACTATAATCCCCCAACAGCGTACCCAGCGGCACACCCAAGACTGAGGCGGCCGTGACGCCACCAAATATCATGGTCATCGCTTTAGGTACCTGGGCCTCAGGAACCAGGCGCGGTGCAATGCTGCCCGCCACCGCCCAAAAGCCACCAATACTAAGCCCCACTAGTGCTCGGGCAGCAAGCAGCAGGCTAAAGCTACTGGCGAATGCCGACAGCACACTTCCCAGCACCATTACCATCATCAGCACCGTGAGCATGATACGACGATCTAACCGCCCCACCGCCACCGGTAACAGAGGGGCCGAAAAGGCAGCAACCACGCCGGGCACAGTAACCATTAAACCTGCCATACCAGGGGATACACCCAATGAAGAGGCTACCTGGGACAATAGCCCAATCGGCAGTTGCTCAGCGGTCACCAATAAAAAAATGCCGATCATGACGGCGACCACCGCCCACCAACGCGGCGTTTGCACCTGCTCCATCTGTTGCTCCCTAGCGACCAAACCTGTCGTAAAAAAATGACATTAACAAACCTAGCGTCAACAAACTGACAGTTAAGAAAATTGGCATTAATAAACAGAACCGCCCCCGCAGCCAGAGGCTACGAGGGCGGTATCAGAAACGTAACTAGCGATTTAGATCGTAGCGTCGGTTTCCGTCACTTCTGCTGCAAACGCAGTTTTCTCTTCTTCGGTAATCTCTTTCATCGACAGCTTCACGCGGTTGCGGTTATCAATGTCGAGTACCTTCACGATCACGTCATCGCCTTCATTTAAGAAGTCGCGCACGTTATTAACCCGCTCGGCAACGATCTGCGAGATGTGCACTAAGCCGTCAGTACCCGGCATGATGTTAACGAACGCACCGAAATCGGCAATACGCACTACCTTACCGTTATACAGCTTGCCGATTTCCGCTTCTGCGGTAATCGCCAGGACAGTATCAATGGCACGCTTGGCCGCGGCTTTATCTTCCGCGTAAATACGCACGGTGCCATCGTCGTCAAGGTCGATAGAAGCGCCGGTGTCTTCGCAAATTTTGCGAATGGTTGCGCCACCTTTACCGATAACATCACGAATCTTGTCAGGATCGATTTTGATCGTCGCCATAGAGGGCGCGTTATCAGAGACATCGGTTCGGCTCTGGCTGATCACCACATTCATCTGCTCAAGAATACTCAGACGCGCGGCTAGGGCTTGCTGCAGCGCGAGCTCCATAATCTCTTCGTTGATGCCTTCGATCTTGATGTCCATCTGCAGGGCAGTAATGCCCTCTTCAGAACCGGCAACTTTAAAGTCCATATCGCCCAGGTGGTCTTCGTCACCCAGGATATCGGTCAGTACCGCAAAACCGTTATCGTCTTTTACCAAGCCCATGGCAATACCGGCCACCGGCGCTTTCAGCGGTACGCCCGCATCCATCAGGGCAAGTGAGGAGCCACACACGGACGCCATCGAGCTTGAGCCATTAGACTCAGTAATTTCGGACACCACACGAATGGTATACGGGAAGGCGTCAGCAGAAGGCAACATAGCCTCAACACCGCGACGCGCTAGACGTCCGTGGCCGATCTCGCGACGCTTGGGGCCACCCATAAAACCAGCTTCGCCTACCGAGTAGGGAGGGAAATTGTAGTGCAGCATAAAGCGATCTTTACGCTCGCCTTCCAGTGACTCAATAAGCTGCGAATCACGTAGGGTACCGAGTGTCGCCACGGCAATTGCCTGGGTCTCACCACGGGTAAAGATGGCAGAACCATGCGTTTTGGGTAGTACTCCCACTTCGATGGCCAACGGACGTACCGTTTGGTTATCACGACCATCGATACGCGGCTCACCTTTAACCACGCGTGAACGTACCACACGTTTTTCAAGAGCAGCGAAGGCACCCTTCACGTCATCTTTAATGAACTTTTCATTAACGGGTTCGCCTTCTACGGCGGCCAGCTGCTCAATCGCCTGATCTTTTAGCGCTGCCAGGGCGTCCTGACGCTGCATTTTATCGGTGATGCGATAAGCATCGCCCACCTGGGCTTCAAAAGCATTTGCCATGGCAGTTTTCAGCGCCAGATTTTCTTCGGCTGCCTGCCACTCCCAGCGCGGCTTGCCCGCTTCGGCAACTAGCTCGTTGATCGCAGTAATCGCAACCTGCATCTCTTCATGCCCGAACAGTACTGCACCCAGCATTTCGTCTTCGAGCAGCTCTTTAGCTTCAGACTCAACCATCAGCACGGCTTTTTCAGTACCGGCAACGACCATGTCCAGCTCAGAGGTAGCCAGCTCTTCAACCGTTGGGTTAAGGAAGTAGCCTTGCTCTTCGTTAAAACCAACCCGCGCAGCACCAATAGGGCCTTTAAACGGCACGCCAGAGATACTCAGCGCCGCTGAGGTACCCAGCAGTGCAGCGATATCCGGATCGTGGTTACGATCAGTAGATAGAACGGTACAGACAACCTGCACTTCGTTCATAAAGCCTTTCGGGAATAACGGGCGAATGGGGCGATCAATCAGGCGCGAGGTCAGTGTTTCTTTCTCAGTGGGGCGCCCTTCGCGCTTAAAGAAGCCGCCAGGAATTTTGCCCACTGCATAGGTTTTCTCTTGGTAGTGTACCGAGAGGGGGAAAAAGGGCTGGCTCGGGTTAGCGTCTTTACGCGCTACCACAGTACACAGCACAACGGTGTCATCCATAGTGACCATGACAGCGCCGGTGGCCTGGCGAGCAATACGCCCGGTTTCGAGCGTGACGGTGCTACGACCGTACTGGAACGTTTTCTTTACCGGATTCACAGCGACTTCCTTCAGCATTATCAATATCTACTTGTCTATTCGTTTAGGTCGTTTTGACTCGTTACCATTCTAGGCGCTGAAACGCGATAGGGCTACCAGTTCCCTCTCGTGATTAAAAAACGAGACATAAAAAAACGGGCAGCTCACACAGGGAGCTGCCCGTTTTGATCGTTGCCGTTAACGCTTAACGACGTAGACCTAAACGCTGAATCAGAGACTGATAGCGTTCGAAATCTTTACGCTTTAGGTAGTCCAGCAGCTTACGACGCTGGTTAACCATGCGGATCAGACCACGACGTGAGTGGTGATCCTGTTTGTTGGTCTTGAAGTGGTCCTGCAGGCCATTGATGTTGGCGCTCAGCAGAGCAACCTGCACTTCAGGGGAACCGGTATCGTTGTCGCCGCGGCCGTATTCGGTGACGATCTCGGCCTTCTTCTCAGCGGTTAAAGCCATCTGTATCTCCAGTAAGCAATATGCCTAAAAATGAATGGGTGAGACCACGCATATTTGCAGTCTCAAGCTGCTACTTTCCACTAGCTAGTTTCTACTAACTAGCTTCCCGCAGACGGCTGCCTCCTTGCAACGCTGTTTACGAGATAGCGACAGTACTTAACAGTCGCTTCGGTGCCACTTCCTGGGCCCCTTTCACTACGCCAAGGCCGATAAACGTCTCGGCGTAATAAAGTCTGGCTAACGCATCCGGTGCTAATGTGCCGGTCGTCAGGTTGGCAGGCTGTCCATGGGCCAAACGGGTGTGGGCAGTATCGTCCACCGTCAACGACGGCAAGTGATCCACCAGCACATCCACCGGCATGAGTTCAGCTTCCAGTGCCGCTTGATCGGCCAAGGCTTCAAGTGCCTCTAACGTCCACATCGCATCGGCTAAAAAAGGCCCTGTTTTGAGCCTTCTTAGTTGACTGATGTGGGCGCCACAGCCAAGCGCTTGACCAATATCTTCGGCTAAC
>JAMCZP010000021.1:0-1589 GCA_023485185.1 Gammaproteobacteria bacterium | reverse complement strand
CTGCACGCTCTACGTGTTTGCCTTCGCGGGCCAACTCGTAAAGTTTTTTACCATTATGCTTTAAGGCTGAGTACATGGGTGGCACTTGGTCAATCTCACCGCGAAAGCGGGTGAGCACAGCTTCCACGTCATCGACGCTTAAACTGGGAACCTCATGCTGCTCAATAACTGTACCTTCTGCATCGCCGGTATCGGTGATCACACCCAGCTCTACGCGGGTGCGATACACCTTATCGGCTTCCAGCAAGTGCGATGAGAACTTAGTGGCTTCCCCCAGGCAAATCGGCAATAAGCCGGTTGCCATAGGATCTAGCGTGCCGGTGTGCCCAGCTTTTTGAGCCTGAAACAGCCGACGAACACGCTGCAGCGCATGGTTGCTAGAGACGCCCTTAGGCTTATCCAGCAGCAGTACACCATTAACCGGCAGACCGCGACGTTGACGCGCCACTAGCGAGTTTCCTCACTTTGCTCGGTGTCGGCATCATTCTCATCGTCTTGATAGCGCGCACGGTCAGTAGTCACAGCCTCATCAATCAGTGAAGAGAGATGTTGGCCGCGTACCACGCTTTCATCATAATGAAAGCGCAGTTCCGGCACGTGACGCAATTTAATGCGCTTAGCGATCTGACTTCTCAGAAAACCAGCAGCGCGCTTAAGCACCTGCAAGTTCTCTTTAATACGCTCGGGTTCTTGCTCACCCAACAGCGTGACATAGACATCGGAGTAGCCAAGATCACGGCTAACGGTGACACCGCTGACCGTGACCATGCCTAAACGCGGGTCTTTCACTTCGCGCTGAATAAGTACCGCCAGCTCCTTTTGGAGCTGGTCGGCTACCCGGTCGGTACGCTTAAATTCGCGCATGTTTAGCTCCTCGCAGCCTTACAGGCTACGCTCGACCTTCACTTGGTCGAAGACTTCGATCTTGTCGCCGACTTGGACATCGTTGTAGTTCTTCACGCCGATGCCACACTCCATGCCGTTGCGCACTTCTTGCACATCGTCTTTGAAGCGGCGCAGCGATTCGAGCTCACCTTCGTAAATCACCACGTCATCACGCAGTACGCGGATCTTCTTATTACGGTGTACGCTGCCTTCAATCACCATACAACCGGCGATGGCACCAATCTTCGGCGCACGGAAGACATCACGAACTTCAGCAACCCCCACGATCTCTTCTTTCCACTCAGGTGCGAGCATACCGCTCATCGCCTGTTTGACCTCGTCGATCAGCTGGTAGATAACGCTGTAGTAGCGTAGATCCAAGCCTTCACGTTCGATGATCTCACGGGCAGCCGCGTCAGCACGGACGTTAAAGCCGACCACGATGGCTTCAGAGGCTAGCGCCAAGTTGGCATCGGTACCGGTGATACCGCCGACACCAGAGGAGACCACGGCCACTTCAACTTCACCGGTAGAGAGCTCTTCAAGAGCGCCTTTGATCGCTTCCAACGAGCCTTGTACGTCGGCTTTGAGGACGATGTTGACCTTGGCCACTTCGTCTTGGCCCATCTGGCTGAACATGTTCTCCAGCTTGGCCTTCTGCTGACGTGCCAGACGCACTTCGCGGTATTTGCCTTGACGGAAGT
>JAMCZP010000370.1 GCA_023485185.1 Gammaproteobacteria bacterium | reverse complement strand
AAAGATGAATTCGTCGCCATGGTCAGCCATGAGCTGCGCACGCCGCTTACCTCTATTCGCGCCTTTGCTGAGATTTTGCGCGATAGCGGCCAGCTACCCGACGTAAAGCGCCAACACTTTCTCGGCGTGATTGTTCATGAGAGCCAGCGGCTCTCCCGCTTAATTGAGGAGATACTCGACCTTGCTCGCCTTGAGAGTGGCCGTTTAACGCTTAACCCGGTGCCCCTGGATCTTGCGGCGCTCACCCGGCATAGCATCGACGCGATTGCGCACTTACATGAAGAGCGGGGAATTGAGCTCGACGTGAGTCTTGAAGCTGACCCCGCGATGGTGGTGGGCGACCATGACCGTTTAGAACAGGTGATAATTAACCTGCTCGATAACGCTAGTAAATTTGCCGACCGCCAACAGCCAAAAGTGCGCCTATCACTTTATCGCCATCGCCACCATTTCCGGTTAAGCGTTGAGGATAACGGTGCCGGTATTAGCACTGATGAGCGTGAGCGGGTTTTCGAGAAATTCCATCAAATCCAACAAGACGATGATATTCCCAAGGGGCGGCCTAGAGGGAGTGGATTAGGGCTGCCGATTAGCAGGGGCATTATCGCGCATCTGGGGGGGCGGCTCTGGGTGGAGGATGCTAAAACCTTAGGCGGTGCCTGCCTGACCCTGGAATTGCCAGCGGCGCCTGATGATACTCATCCTTAACCAGACCAGCGTTATACGCTTTTAACGCGTTGAACAAACGCTCTAATCTGCTGAAGATCAAACTTCAATAACAGCCGCTCGTCTTCACGCAGGCGGCGTAGGTCAACCCACCCATCGGCAGTTTGACCACAGGCTTTATTATAACGCTGTTGATCCAAGAGAAGCTGCTGAAGACGCTCAAACGCTGCCACTAGTAACTCGGCTTGGGGTGGGGTTAGCACGCTCTCGATATGGCCCAGTGCCACCAAGCGCTCACAGGTGGCTATTTCTCGTCGCGCGTGCCGCACACAAAGTAACCGTGTAGCGCTGATTAATGGCATTAAGCCTTGATGCTTGAGATTAATGGCTTGATCGTGGGGAGCATCAAGGGTTGGATTTGAAGCAATGCGCCCCAAGCGATCCAGTGCTACCGGCAATTCATCAAGTAGCGCTGCCATCTCATCCATAAACAGCAATGCTTTAGGCAGAAGTGAGGCGATAATGTCGCCCAGTCGTTCAGCAAGCGCTGCATTTCCTGCCACCGGGGTAAAATCGAGCAAAATATTGGTTTGCTGTACCCGTTTCACTTGGCGGTCAGCGCTCCAAATTTCCAGCTGTGCCTGCCACTCACTTAAGCGCTTGCGCCACATGGGCCAGCGAGCCATCACATGGCCACGGCAGAGCGGTATTCCCGCTTCATCCAAGCGCTGCGTAAACCGCTCGCCCAGTGCCTGAAAGTAGCCGTCGATCTCAACGTGACGGTGATCAGGGTAGTCATCGATAATCAGCGCGTTATCCTGATCGGGACCAAGTAGACTCTCATAGCGTGCCGCGGAACCCAGCATTAATACGCAGTAGTCGACTGGCGGTTCGCCCCACCCTTGTGCCTGCATTTCATCGAGCGATAGCGCGATGGCTTGGCGATAAAGCCAGGCATTGTGATCACTAATAATGTGGCTGATACGCCAGGCTGGCAGGTCGTAGCGCACAAGCGTTTCAACCAGCGACAGTTGCCACGCATACGCATCGGGCAATGAAACAGGCGGGGGAGAAATTTTAGTGAACAGTGCGTTGAGCGGCGCATTAATTGCATTGGCATTTAACTTACCGTCATCGTTTAGCAGAGCGCGCCAGGGTGAGGCCCGGTGGACAACACGCATATGCCTCCCCTTCTCTTTATCGTGACAGCTTAAGAATTAGCTTTCGCCAGCGCGACGCGGGTCTGGCTCGAACATCGCATCGCCAACTTCATCAATATAGCGCTGCGATTTGGTCACCATCATGGCATCACAAGCTTCACGGGCTGGCAACATATCTGAACGCTCGAAGCGATGTTCAAGCGTTTCACCTGCATTGCCCGGCTTACGAATAATACCGCTTACACGATACTGGCCGCTTTGATCGTCCGGCTGAGAGACGATCTCATAGCCTTTGTATTCAACAGCTTCAGCAGCTTTGGTAGTAGCGCCTAGTGGCGCTTGGCGATCACCACCAAAGAGTCCGGAGAGTAATTTTTTAAACATAACGTTTCCCTAACTTGTCGGGCGGCAGCGGATCGCCACCGCCCTCAAGATGTGCGCTTTTAATCAGCTAGTTTTATTAGCTCTGCTTGCGGCCTTTACCGGCGGCAATTCTCAAACGCAGCGCGTTCAGCTTGATAAAGCCTTCGGCATCTTTCTGATTGTACGCACCCGCATCATCTTCAAAAGTAGCTATCGATTCATCAAACAGCGATTCATCAGATTTGCGGCCCACCACGGTAGCGTTACCTTTGTAGAGCTTCATACGCACGACACCCGACACATTCTTTTGGGTTTCGTCAATCGCTGCCTGGAGCATGCGGCGCTCAGGGCTCCACCAGTAGCCGTTGTAGATCACTTCAGCGTATTTCGGCATCAGTTGATCTTTCAGGTGGGCTTCTTCGCGATCCAGAGTCAGCGACTCAATAGCGCGGTGGGCGCGCAGCATAATGGTGCCCCCTGGCGTTTCATAGCAGCCACGGGATTTCATGCCGACATAGCGATTTTCGACAATATCCAAGCGACCGATACCGTTATCACCGCCAAGCTTGTTGAGTTTTTCCAGTACTTCATGCGCTTTCAATGGCTCGCCGTCTACGGCCACGATATCGCCTTTTTCATACGTCAGCTCAACGTAGGTAGGCGTATCGGGTGCGGCTTCAGGAGACACACTCCAGCGCCACATATCGTCTTCAGCTTCGGCCCAAGGATCTTCCAAAATGCCGCCCTCGTAAGAGATATGCAGCAGGTTGGCATCCATGGAGTACGGCGATTTTTTCTTTTTATTGGCAAAATCAACCGGAATTTTATGCTCTTCACAGTAAGCCATCAGCTTTTCACGCGAGGTTAAATCCCACTCGCGCCAGGGGGCGATAACTTTCACACCCGGCTTCAGGGCATAGCCGCCCAGTTCGAAGCGCACCTGGTCATTACCTTTACCGGTTGCGCCGTGAGAAATGGCATCGGCACCTGTTTCATTAGCAATTTCAATCAAGCGCTTGGCGATCAACGGGCGGGCAATAGAGGTACCCAGCAGGTACTCGCCTTCATAGATAGTGTTGGCGCGGAACATCGGGTAAACGTAGTCACGCACAAACTCTTCGCGCAGGTCTTCGATATAAATCTCTTTAACACCGAGGGCTTGCGCTTTGGTGCGGGCTGGTTCAACTTCTTCGCCCTGACCGATGTCGGCAGTAAAAGTTACCACCTCGCAGTTGTAGGTTTCTTGCAACCACTTAACGATTACGGATGTGTCCAGGCCGCCTGAATAAGCCAGCACAACCTTTTTGACATCGGACATTCTTTGCTCCTTTAAAAAAGATAAACCTTTGCGATTGGTTTTTGACACAGACGCTGAGTATAGCGTTCTCAATGCCCAGCGAATACCGTCAACGACGCCAGCCGGGTAAAGCTGCTAGAATCACACCATTCAAAGCGGTGTCTTGCCGCTTATATTTACCGAATACTCGCTTTAACTATTACTCGCTTGAAGATAAGGAGAGCTACATGAGCGAGGCAATTGCCCGCGAATTAATGGCCCAGCGATTTCGCAGTTATCTGCCCGTGGTCGTTGATTTAGAAACCGGGGGATTTAATGCCCAAGGCGATGCCGTGCTTGAGATAGCCGCCGTCACGTTAACCATGGATCCGGAGGGCAATCTGCTCCCTGATGCTACCTATGCATACCACATTCACCCCTTTGAAGGGGCGAACGTTGAGCAGTCAGCGCTCGATTTTACCGGCATTAACCTAGACGACCCGTTACGTCGCCAGGTAGCACTAAGTGAATCAGAGGCACTGGGTGAGATTTTCAGACCGATTCGCAAATCGATTAAAGCCCACGACTGCACCCGAGCCATTTTAGTCGGCCACAATGCGGCATTTGACCAAGGTTTTCTAAACGCCGCGGTCGAACGCTGCGGTATTAAACGTAACCCATTCCACCCTTTCTCAAGTTTTGATACCGCCACGCTGGCGGGTTTGATATACGGACAAACGGTGCTTGCCCGCGCCTGTCGCGCGGCAGGTATCGAATTTGATAATAAAGCGGCTCACTCTGCCCGTTACGATACAGAGCGTACCGCCGAATTGTTTTGTGCCATGGTCAATCGCTATAAGGATTTAGGCGGCTGGCAGTTGGCCCAGCGAGAACAGGAAATGGATGGCATCGATTAGCCAGCCATCGACGCTAATGCAGTTAGCAGGGCTTTACGCTAAACTTTGCAACCTTGGTTTAATATGCGTTTGTCCAACCAGCTAGGCGCAATCGCGCTCATGCTTGGCAGGCAAACGGTAGTTGCCTTTACCCTACCCGTTTTAGGAGATGAGACGTTTCCATGGCCCAGCATAATGCCTTTTACGCCCAATCCGGTGGCGTCACCGCCGTGATCAATGCCAGCGCCTGCGGCGTTATTGAAGCCTGCCGTCAAGCCCCCGATCAAATTGGCAAGGTATACGCCGGCCATAACGGTATTATCGGCGCATTAACCGAAGACCTTATCGATGTTACTCAAGAGAGCGATGAGTCCATTGCCGCCCTTCGCCATACACCTGGCGGTGCCTTCGGCTCTTGTCGCTACAAGCTGAAAGATATTGATACTCATCGCGCCCAGTACGAGCGTTTGATCGAAGTATTTAAAGCCCACGATATTCGTTACTTCTTCTACAACGGCGGCGGCGACAGCGCGGACACCTGCTTGAAAGTTTCTCAGCTTTCCGAAAAGCTGGGCTATCCGCTCACCGCTATCCACGTGCCTAAAACCGTCGATAACGACCTGCCGATTACCGATAACAGCCCCGGTTTTGGCAGCGTTGCTAAATATATTGCCACCTCTACCCTGGAAGCTTCGCTGGATATCGCTTCCATGTGCGCAACCTCAACCAAGGTGTTTGTGCTTGAGGTCATGGGTCGTCACGCCGGTTGGATTGCCGCTGCCGGTGGCTTGGCGGGTCAAGCGGAAGGCGAGCCTCCGCATATGATTATCTTCCCGGAGATTGCGTTTAATCGTAAAGCGGCCATGGCACGGGTTGAAGAGTGCGTTAAGAACTATGGCTACTGCGTGATTGTGGTTTCTGAGGGTGCGCGCTACGAAGATGGCACTTTCTTAGCCGATGCGGGCAACACCGACGCCTTTGGTCATCGCCAGCTTGGCGGTGTGGCACCAACGCTTGCGGGCATGATTAAGCAGGATTTGGGCTACAAGTACCACTGGGCAGTGGCCGACTACTTGCAGCGCGCAGCGCGCCACTTGGCGTCTAAAACTGACGTTGAGCAAGCCTATGCAGTGGGGCGTGAAGCGGTCACACTGGCGTTGGCGGGTAAAAACGCGATGATGCCTGCCATTCGTCGTATTTCTCAGTCACCTTATCAGTGGGATGTGATCTCAGCCCCGCTCTCCCAGGTGGCTAACAAAGAGAAGTTCATGCCCCGTGACTTTATCACTGAGAATGGGTTTGGCATTACGCAAGTATGCCGCGACTACCTCTCTCCACTAATCCAGGGCGAAGACTTCCCACCGTTTGAAAACGGGCTGCCGAAAGTAGCCAAGCTCAAGCTCGCCAAAGCCGAGCGTAAACTGCCTACTTTTACGCTATAAGCTGGAAGCCTAAAGAAACTAAGGGGTGTCTGAGCCCATTGTGGGAAATGGGATGGACCCGTCCCTCTGTGCCAAGATGAAGAAGCACTTCATCTAACGTGCGCAGGGCACTGACGGCATCTTGAAAGAGGATCCATCCATGAACAACATTAGCATTGTGGGTAT
>JAMCZP010000079.1 GCA_023485185.1 Gammaproteobacteria bacterium | reverse complement strand
ACGTTGCCTCGATCAGTGTATCGCCGGGTGTAATATCACCGCGGGCTTCTGCTTCGCTGAGCATTGACATGGCAGGTCGATCTTTCACCGACCCAGCGGGGTTATTACCTTCGAGTTTAGCCAACAATGTATTGTTACGGCCGGCATTAATGCGCTTAAGTCTTACTAGCGGCGTATTGCCAACCACATCTTCCAAGGTGGGATAATTCATCGCACTTTCCTTATCGTAACCGTTATGCTGCATTATATCGGTGTAGCCTTGGGCTGGACAGGTAACCTCATTGAATCAGCGAGCTTCTTTACATGTCTTTGAACACACGCCTTCTATTTGCCTTACTCGGTTTCCCGCTGTTGGTGTATGCCATGATGAGCATACTTTTTGTGGTACAGAGCGGCGCGGAAGCCCATAGCGTGAAGAAAGAGCGTCTAGTGAGTGCGGGCAAACTGCTCGCTCCAAGTCTTAGTGATGCTATCGCTAATGCCGATTCTCAACGCTTGGAGGGCTTGGCACGTCAATTAATTAATTTAGAAGGTTTAAGCTCTGTCGCACTGTTTGATGACCAGGGCAACCGCCTTTTACTGTTAGGCCAATCCGAACCTCCTACCCTTAGCGCACCCACTGATCACCAACTCATCATGGATGAAAGCGTATGGCGGTTACGCTTACCTTTAACGGCAAACCGTTCGGAAGCCGACTCCGCGAATAATTACGTAGGGTGGTTAGATGCACAGATGGACACCCGCGAACTTATCCTTGGACGCTATAAGCTAATTGCGAGTCTTAGTTTAGGTGGCATGCTGCTGGGCTTACTGATGTTTCTAGTCGCCTTTGCCATCAGCCGCTATACCACTCGTCCTATTGAAGAGGCTAATCAAGCCCTTTACCGCCTTTCACGTGGAGATTACCGTTTACGCCTTGCGCCCTCCAAAGCCATGGAACTCAGCCAGCTCTCTTCTCACGTTAACGCCTTGGCTGAACACTTTCAGCAAGCTCAGCATGATATGCAAACGCAAATTGAGCAGGCAACCAGTGAGCTGCAAGAGTCGATGGAAACCATCGAAGAACAGAATATTAAGCTCGATCTAGCTCACCGCAGCGCACTGCGGGCTAACACAGTAAAATCTGAATTCCTCGCCAATATGAGCCATGAAATTCGTACGCCTTTAAACGGCATCATCGGTTTTTGCCGCTTGCTAGGGCGCTCTTCCCTGGATACGCGTCAGCAGGAGTGGCTTCAGCATGTTCATCGAGCCTGCGACAATTTGCTCATGTTGGTTAATGACGTACTCGATTTTTCTAAGCTAGAAGCCAATCGCCTCACATTGGAAGAAGCGGATATCGATATCGTGTCACTGGTTGATGAAGTGATAGGTTTGCATGCACCAGAGGCCCAGAGAAAGCAGCTAAACTTAGTTGCAATGGTTTACGACGATGTGCCGACCCCGCTGTGTGGCGATCCTTTACGCATTCATCAGGTGTTAAATAACTTAATCAGTAATGCGCTTAAATTCACTCATGAGGGTGACGTCATTGTACGTGTTATGTTGGATAACCATGAGGGCCAGCATGTGGTTCTCAACTTAAGTGTCAGCGATACAGGCATTGGACTAAGCGATGCTCATCAACAGGAGTTGTTCAGCGCATTCTCCCAAGCCGAGCCGAGTCATTCACGCCAATTTGGTGGCAGCGGCCTGGGACTCACTATTTGTCGGCAGCTTATTGAACGCATGGGGGGAGAAATCAGTGTTGAAAGTGAGCTTGGCACTGGCACCAAATTCTCTTTCACCCTGCCCATGCTTGCTCATAAAGCTAATGAACGGCCATCAGAAGTTAGCTTAGCAAATTCTCGTGTACGTTTATATGAAGCGCATGCTCCTACCCGTCATTTGCTCGAGCATCTGCTGCAGCGCTGGGAAGCGATCCCCATTACGTTTGACTCACCTGAACAAGAGCAACTGTTGTTGCTGGGCTTAGAGCACAGTGATTTCACCCCAGAACGGCAACATCATTGGCAAACGATCATTGATCAAACGCCTTGCCCAGCATTAATTTTGGCTAACGGTAACAGCTTTGATCTGCCTTCGCTGCGTTTAACCCATGGCGGAGAAACACTCTACAAGCCATTCTCACGCGCGCAATTAGTGGCGTCGCTAAAACAGCTGCTAATACCGGCATTCATACCACTAAAACGCGATAGCGAATTGCCATCTCTTGCTTCTCAGCAAGCATTAAAGCTATTGATTGTCGACGATAATGCGTCTAATCGAGAATTGCTTAAAGCCATGCTTGAAACACCGCACATACACATCACCACAGTAGAAAGCGGCCAACAAGCGCTGGAATTTGCGCGGTCAAACAGTGCAGATCTAGTGTTAATGGATATTCGTATGCCCGGTATGGATGGCGTGCAAACAACTCAGGCACTGAGACGACTTGGCAGTACCTGGGTACGCTGTCCGATTATCGCCGTTACTGCTCATGTGCTCAGCAGTGAGCGACAAAAATGGTTGGCGGAAGGATTGGATGATGTACTGATTAAGCCCATCGATGAGTCGCAGTTAAATAAGTTACTCAGCCGCTTTTTAGCGGTCAATAATCGAGTGACAACCCCCAGTATCGCTCCACCACCAAAAAACGTCTTAACGAGTCATAGCATCACCTATGCTAATACATCACCTGCTCCCTTGCCTGTCATCGACCTTGAAATTGGTGCTCGCTTAGCGGGGGGCAAGGAATACTTGGCACGCGAACAGTTAAAGCGACTAATTGATGGCCTTGATGAGAGCGAGCAGCACATGCGCAATGCTTTTGCGCAGCAAAAATTACCCACGCTGTTGGATTGGGTGCATGGCCTCAATGGTGCAAGTCGTTATTGTGGCGCACCTGAACTGGCGCTATTGGTAGAAACGTTAGAAACGCGATTACGGACGAGCGGGCTTAGCCATGTAGAAGGGCTACTTGAAGACCTTTACCGCGCCATGGCACGGCTGCGAGCGCAGCGTCCTTTACTACTTAAAACTCAACATTAAGAAAGCTCTGATTAAGCGTAACGTTAACCGAACTATCAAAGAGGCTGACCAAGTTAGTCTTGTTCAGCGTTCTAGCACCACAAAGGCAACGGCATAATCAGCTTCGTCGCTTAACGTGACATGGCTGGCAGTAACGCCTGCCACTTTCATGAGCCTGTCAGCTTCACCGCTCAGCAAAAAATGCGGCTTACCTAAAGCATCATTAAGCACCTGAATATCGCACCACTGCATGCCTTCACGCAGCCCCAAACCCAGCGCTTTAACAAAGGCTTCTTTGGCGGCAAAACGCTTAGCCAGGAACGCAGCAGGCTGGGCTTTTTGCAGCCAAACTGCATGCTCATCAGGGCCTAAAATTCTTAGTGCAAAGCGCGGGCCATGGCGCTGCATAGCCCGCGCAAAGCGTTCAATGCGGGCAATATCAGACCCAATCCCAACGATCATCGTTAGTGTCCGCAGCAGCCGTTATGAACATGGTGTTCGTGTTCAAGCTCATGGGCATCCAGCGCAGCCATTAAACCCGCCTCTTGGCCAGCAATGATCAAGCGCTTCATTTCCTGAACGGCTTCTTTGAGACCCACAAACAGTGCTCTTGCAATAATCGCATGACCGATATTTAATTCATTTACACCCGGTAACGCCGCAATCGCTTCCACATTGTGATAGTGCAGGCCGTGACCCGCATTGACAACTAAACCCAGCGAAATTGCGTGGGTGGCGGCGACTGTTAAACGCTGATACTCGGCATTAGCCACTTCACTACCCGGACGTGCCTCTGCGTAAGCCCCAGTATGCAACTCAATGGTTGGCGCCCCAGCACGCTTGGCGGCATCAATTTGGTCAATTTCAGGGTCGATAAACAGTGATACATCGCAGCCTGCTGCAGCAAGGCGCTGACAGGCACCGGCAATAGCATCAAAACCACCGGCTACATCCAGCCCACCTTCAGTGGTCAACTCTTCGCGCTTTTCGGGCACTAGACAAACATGCGCTGGACGTACTTCTTCGGCCAGAACAAGCATCTCTTCTGTAACCGCCATCTCTAGGTTCATGCGTGTATTCAGCACGTCTGCCAATATCCGAATATCACGTGGTTGAATATGGCGACGATCCTCACGCAGATGCACGGTAATGCCATCGGCACCCGCTTCTTCGGCCACTAAGGCCGCCTGCACCGGGTCTGGGTAACGGGTGCCTCGGGCTTGGCGAAGTGTCGCAATGTGGTCAATATTGACGCCTAACAATATCCGAGGGGGATGCATAGTGCCTCCAACGCAGCAATAAGATAAGAGTGTTTAGATAACTTCAATACATCAAGAACGATGACGACGTCGGGCTAGATCAAGCATCAATTCCCGCGAGCGTAAAACCGTAGAACCCAGATAGGGAGCCAGCGCCGCGCGCATCACTGCCTTCAACGCATTACCCAGTCCCTCATGCTGCCAATCCCCCTGTTCCATATACCTTAGCGTACGCCCATCCAATCCACGCTCAGCGGCAATAAATGCACGACTTGAGGCATCAAAGCGATAGCGGAGTTGCGGGTCTAACACGCCACCATCAGGTGTCGTAAACTGGGGCGTTGCCTCCAACGTTTCTAACAGCGCCCACTCATAGCGGCGCAGTGCCAGGGCGCGCTCTGAGGGCATTGGTAATGCTTCCAATAGTGCCGTATAGAAGGCAAACATATCTGGCGTAGGTAACTCAAGGGGTAGCAGACGGGTGGCAATTTCATTCGCGTAAAGCCCACAGAGCAAACCTTCACCAGCCAGCAGTGCGGTCTGTCCGCGGGATTCCATTAACGTGAGTCGCTTTAATTCACGACTCCCCTGCCAAGAGACAAACAGCGGCGTAAAAGGCTGTAAACGCTGGCGTGATTTTGAGCCAGGCCGCTGCCCACCGTGGGCAACGGCACGCACTCTACCGTGATTAAGCGTTAATAGGTCTACCAGCGCGCTGGTTTCACGATAAGGCCGACGGTGAAGTAAAAACGCTGGCTCTGGCGGCATCGCAACACTCAATCGAGATCGTAGCCCAAACTTTTCAACGCACGCTCATCATCTGACCAACCACGCTTCACTTTCACCCATAGATTGAGCATGACTTTGGTACCCAGTGCACGCTCCATATCCAGGCGCGCTTCGCGACCAATGCTTTTAATACGGTCGCCGTTTTCGCCAATCAAAATGACTTTTTGCCCCTGGCGTTCAACCAGAATCAACGCGCTAATATGGGTAACACGCTCGGTTTCGCGAAACTCTTCAATTTCCACGGTCATCTGATAAGGCAGCTCATCACCCAACTGGCGCATGACTTTTTCACGCACCATTTCAGCCGCCATAAAACGCAAGCTTTTATCGGTAATTTGGTCTTCAGGGAAGAAATGAACGCTTTCAGGAAGATGCTTGGCTACTTCCTCTTCTAGAGTATCTACCTGGGTGCCATGTTTAGCTGAAATGGGCACGATGGCGGCAAAATCACGGCGAGCGCCGACCTCAGCAAGCCACGGTAATAGATCACCTTTTTCACCCAGGCGATCGACTTTATTGACCGCTAAAATGACCGGGGCTTTAACGTGTTCGAGCCGCTTTAATACGGCCTGATCCTCTTCTGTCCAGCGAGTACGATCAATAATAAACACCACGCAATCGACATCACGCAGCGCCTGGGTGGCGGCCTGATTCATAAAGCGGTTAATAGCCTTATTACGATCTTTGGTCATAATGTGCATACCTGGGGTATCCACATATATGAACTGAGTTTCTTCAACTGTTTTGATACCCATGACCTGATGACGCGTGGTCTGCGGGCGCCGTGAAGTAATCGAAACTTTCTGCCCCAGAATGCGGTTCATGAGGGTGGACTTGCCAACGTTGGGTCGGCCTACAATGGCAACGAATCCGCAGGTTTGGCTCATGATTTGTCTCCAGGACTTTTTTCGAGGTA
>JAMCZP010000124.1 GCA_023485185.1 Gammaproteobacteria bacterium | reverse complement strand
TGGTTCGCCCGCACGGTTGGCCGAGGTGGATACCAACGGCCCGCCAAACGCCTCGCAAAGAGCTTTCATTACAGGGTGGGCGGTTACCCTCAGCGCGACTCGCTCATGGGCGCCCCGCACCAACCCATGGCTACGGCCGTTATCAGGCACTAACCAGGTATTGGGCCCCGGCCAACTTGCTGCCAAAGGGGCGTGCATCGCTAAAGGCAGTTGGCTTAACCAGGGTTGAAACTGCTGAATACTGGCAGCGACCAAGATCACGCCCTTGGCAGGGTCGCGCTCTTTCATACGCATTAGGTGGGCTAATGCTTGGTCATTTTCAGGGTCGCAGCTAAGCCCCCATACCGCTTCAGTGGGGCAAGCAATCACTCCCCCGCCTCGCAGCGCATCAATCGCAGGGGCTAGATCGGCAGCTAAACTCATTGTCTCTCCTCACCGGCAGGGCGAATATGTCCGCATCCTATCATGGCCGCGGCAGCCGTACCCAGCCTCCCGCCTGCTGGGTAACCCAACCATCTAATTCAAGCATCAGTAAGCGCTGCTGGCAGTCACTCACTGATACGCCGGTGGTCTGCACCAGCAGATCAATCGGCGTCGGTGTTGCTGACAATGTGTTCAGTAACGTATCGGGCAGTGGCTCGGGTGGAGTTTGAACCGTTGGAGACACAACATTGCGTTCAGTGCTGCTAAGACCACTATCGGGTGCAATAAACTCACCTGCCCAGTGCCCCAGGTCGGCGATGATATCGTCGGCGCTACACACCAGATGCGCAGCCCCCTGGCGCAGCAGTGCCAGGCAGCCGCGAGCCTGCACGTTATGCAGTGAACCGGGCAGCACAAACAGCTCACGATTTTGCTCTAAGGTGAGCCGTGCGCTAACCAGCGAGCCGCTTTTTTCAGTCGCCTCGACCACCAGTGTGCCAAGAGATAGACCAGTCACAATTCTATTGCGGCGTGGAAAAAACGCGGGTCGGGCCACGGTTCCAGGCGGATGTTCCGATAACAGCAGCCCGCCAGGCTGTCGGCTGAGCTGTTCGTGCAGGTCGCGGTGCGAAGCGGGATAAATCACATCCACGCCGCAGCCAAGCACGGCGATCGTGCTACCGCCAGCGCTTAACGCGGCCCGCTGTGCGACACCATCAACTCCCAAGGCCATGCCACTGACAATACACCAGCCCCGGCGCACCATTTCACGGGCAAAGCTTTGGGCATTGTGGGTGCCTTCCCCGGTAGGTTTTCGGGTTCCCACCATGGCAAGTTTAGGCCCTTCAAGCGCCTCAAGATCACCTTGTGCCCACAGCACCACGGGCGGGTCGGGTAGCTCATTTAACAGCGCAGGCCAAGCGGGGTGATCGCGATGCAGCACATGGCGTCCTGGCGCCTGCTGCTGCCAAGTCAGCGTCTCATTAACAGACTCCTGCAACGGACTCCGAGTAGGGTGTTCTAGCCATAGGCGCAATTCGTTGGCCGCACGACTAGGTAGTGCGGCCAACCAACCTTCTGGCCACTGAGGCTGGCGAGCAATCAACTGCGCTATTCGCAACGCGCCCATACCGGGCAACGCATTGACCACCAGCCACTCCTTGGCGTCCATATCGCCTCCTGTTTAGCGTATTTTCTATCTGTTTTAATAGCCGTTTTACTAGACGTTTCAATAACAGCATCGTTAGTGAGCTGGCGAATGTACTTGGTCACCCATTTCCAGCACCCGCGATGCCTGCATTACCAATGCGTAACTGATGTGATCATAAGGCTTAAATACCATGACAATGCCCGCTTCAGTGCTGGGTAGCTGCACCAGCTCCTGAGTACGTGGGTCATTGATGAGCTCCCCTTGTTGATTGACCCGCAGCACATGACCTGCTTGTAAGCCATCCAGGGTACCAAGATCCAGGGTGACAATTTGGAAACGGCCAATAAAGCGCACACCGCCAGGTACAGCAATAATATGCCCCTCAACTGCATTTAACGGAGCACGTGGCATGAACTCACTGTTGAGCTCACGCTCCTCCAACGGCAGAATAATATCGTTAATACGCACTTCCTGATGAGAGCTCAGCACCTCAAGCTGGGCAATATCGCCTTCACTGCTGACATACCGGGCAGCTCCCACGTTAATCAACTCTAAGCCAAGCGGCGTGCCATCCATCGCTTGATAAGCCTCAGACTGGCGATAAATCCCCACTTGGCCACGTTCGGGCACATCGCCCCGCACGTATAGCCGATCCCCTGCACCGCTGATTAAGCGCCGATCATCACCAGCCACCACGTAGGCCAACTCCTGTAAATCCTCTGCGTCATCGACAACGCGATGCTCGCGTAGAAACGCCTGGGCTACCTCCATGGGGATCGGCGCGATGGCCTCACGATGCGGCAGGGTGCGCATCTGCGGCGAAAGCTTTACTACGTTTTGACCGCGCTCTAGCGCTAAGCAGGGCGTGCCTTGGCAGTCGCTTAGCACCAGCACATCGCCAGGGTAAATCAGATGCGGATTATTAATCTGGGGGTTATCCCGCCATAGCTGCGGCCACTGCCATGGGGCATGCAAAAAACGCCCAGCAATTCCCCACAGAGTGTCTCCTGACACCACCTGATAACGTTCAGGTGCATCGCTACGCAGCCGCTCCCACGCGGTTGTATCAGTGCTTACCAGCATTACTGCACTCAGCAGCAAACCACTTAGAGCCCCCCGATAGGCGCGTAGCTTCGCTGCCATTTTGCTCTCCCTAATATGAAGCATAAGTGCCATTTTTATGCTGATGATTATGTGGCTAGTCTACCCTGCGCACATGCCCAGAAACGTTGACAGCATGATATAGTGACCCATCATAAAGTACCTAGGCAGCGCCCCTTAACGCTACCTAGCTTGACTTAATTTTCAGAATCAGCATAACGGTGATTGTAACGCCATGGCCAAACTTCCTATTCTTGAATTCCCCGATGAGCGCCTGCGCACCAAGGCAGCTGCGGTGGAAACCGTTGACGATGAGGTACGCAAGCTCGTCGACGATATGCTGGAGACCATGTACGACGCCCGTGGTATCGGTCTAGCCGCCACCCAGATCGATGTCCATCGCCGCGTTGTCGTCATGGATGTCAGCGACGATAACTCCCAGCCGCTGGTGCTCATCAATCCACGCTACACGCCGATTGGTGATGAAAAAGAGCCGCTTTCGGAAGGCTGCCTTTCGATCCCTGAGTATTACGCCGAAGTGCCGCGCTATCTTAAAGTGCAGCTCAACGCACTGGATCGTAATGGCGATGCCTACGAACTAGAGGCGGATGGTTTGCTGGCGCACTGTATTCAGCATGAGTATGACCATCTGGAAGGCGTGCTGTTTGTGGACTACTTGTCGCCGCTTAAGCGCAACCGCATTCTCAAGAAGATGCAGAAGCGCCATAAGCAGATCCAGGACGCCTAAGCCTTTTTCTAGTTGCTTTTTCTACTTACTTTACAGATACGCCAGGTAGCCATCTCTATATGTCACGATTGCGCGTTGTTTTTGCCGGCACGCCTGAATTCGCCGCTTCAAGTTTGGCCGCCCTGCTGGAGAGCCAGCACGAGGTGGCGGCGGTGTATACCCAGCCCGACCGTCCCGCTGGTCGCGGCCGCAAGCTAACGCCCAGCCCCGTCAAACAGTTGGCCATGGAGCACGCTTTACCAGTCTATCAGCCCCAGACGCTAAAAGAGTCGGCAGCTCAAGCCGAACTGGCCGCGCTTAATGCGGACATTATGGTCGTTGTGGCTTATGGACTGCTGCTTCCCCAAGCCGTGCTCGATACACCACGGCTGGGCTGCATTAACGTGCACGCCTCTCTGCTGCCCCGTTGGCGTGGCGCGGCGCCGATTCAGCGCGCCATTGAGGCGGGCGATAGCGTATCGGGTGTGACCATTATGCAGATGGATGCAGGCCTGGATACCGGCGCCATGCTTTCAGAGGTGCGCACGCCCATTACGCAGCGCACTACCGGCGGTGACTTGCACGACCGGCTGGCGATTCAAGGTGCTAATGCACTAATCAACGTGCTGGATACTCTCGCCGCAGGGTCCGTTGACGCTACCCCTCAGCCCGAAGAGGGCGTGACCTATGCCGCCAAGCTCAGTAAAGCAGAAGCCGAGCTTGATTTTGAACAGCCAGCGCATTTGTTAGCCAGTAAGATTCGCGCTTTTAACCCTTGGCCAGTTGCCTGGTGCGCGCTAGGCGATGACCGTCTTCGATTGCTAATGGCCAGCGTAGAAGAGGGGCAACACCCTGCTTGCGTCCCTGGCACGCTACTAGACCACGGCGATGATCACCTACGGATTGCCTGCGGGAAAGAGGGCCGCGATGTTTTGTGTGTCACCAGCGCGCAACTGCCCGGCGGAAAAGCCATGGCGGTACGTGATCTACTTAATGCGCGCCACGCGCGCCTTGCCACCGGCAATCGCCTTGGTTCAGCCGTGGCACAGGCCAGCGAAGGAAACACACCATGAGTCAAAAACGCCCCTCACAGAACGCAGGCAGTGGCCAAGAAGTACGCGCCGCTGCTGCGCGTGCGCTAGCGCCGGTACTTAGCGACCAAGGCTCACTAGCCGGGTTAGATGAGCACAGCGTGGTGGCCCGCGACCGCGGACTGCTCAAAGAGCTTTGCTTCGGTACCTGCCGTCGTTTACCGCGTCTTGAGGCCTTGGCGGGCGCACTACTGAAGCAGCCGTTTAAGAAGCGCGACAATGATGTTCAGGCGCTGTTGTTAGTCGGTATCTACCAACTGCTGTATATGCGTATTCCCGCCCACGCAGCGGTGGGCGAAACCGCCGGCGCTGCTCGTCTACTCGGCAAAGAGTGGGCGACGCGAGTGTTGAACGGCTGTTTACGCCGTCTGCAGCGCGAATCCGAAGCTCTCCAGGTCCAGGTTGATCGGGATGAGAGCGTGGCGCTAGAGCATCCTCCCTGGCTACTTAACGCACTGCGTCAGGCGTGGCCGGAACAGTGGCGCGATATTATTGAAGCCAACAACCACGCCGGTCCGATGACACTAAGGGTGAATCAGCGTTTCAACGACCGTGAAGCTTATTTGGGCATGCTCACCGAACAGGGGTTGAACGGCCAATTATGCCCCCATGCACCCGATGCGATTACACTGGAAACGCCCTGCGACGTGACCGCACTGCCTGGTTTTGAAGAGGGTCACGTTAGTGTTCAAGACGAGGCCGCTCAGCTATCGGCTGCGCTACTAGGCCCCGCGCTCGCACCACGCCCCGGCGCGCACGTCTTGGATGCTTGCTGTGCGCCTGGCGGTAAAACCGCTCATTTATTGGAGCAGTTTGATATCAACCTTACTGCTATCGATAGCGACAATCAGCGCTTGGCTAGGGTGGAGGACACCCTCAGCCGGTTAGGCATTGAGGCGACACTCCAGCACGCTGATGCGACCGTGCGCGACTGGTGGAGCGGCACGCCATTTGATGCCATTCTGCTGGATGCGCCTTGCTCCGGCACCGGGGTGATACGTCGCCATCCGGATATCAAAAAGCTGCGCCGCAAAGATGATATCCGTCCGCTTGCCAAGCTTCAGCGCCAGCTACTAGATAATCTCTGGCCAATGCTACGCGAAGGCGGCACCCTGCTCTACGCCACCTGCTCCGTACTGCCTGAAGAGAACAGTGAGCAGATTGAAGCATTTCTTGCCCGCACGCCGAACGCGCATGTCACCACGCCTAACGATGTGGCCTGGGGCATCGTCAGCGGCGCAGGGCGTCAATTGTTTCCAGCACAGAGCAGTCACGACGGCTTTTTTTATGCCAGACTAGAGAAGCGCACTGCCTAAACAGCACCTGATAGCGGGCAGTGAATTTTTGACAAGGAAGGAGACATCATGAGTCATCACACCTACAAGCATGTAGAACTAACCGGATCTTCTGAGAAAGGTATCGAGGAAGCGGTTCAGAACGCGCTAGCCAAAGCATCAGAA
>JAMCZP010000008.1 GCA_023485185.1 Gammaproteobacteria bacterium | reverse complement strand
GACCACGGTGTGTCTTCAGCATGCTTTTTGCGCTGGCGGCGCAGCGACTGCACCACTTCACGCATTGAGAGCGTGCCCCAGGCCAAATGGGGTGAAAGCCGTGAGCCAAATTCCCAGGCCAGCAGTGGTTTAGAAATGGAGCCGCGATAGCGCCGCCCGCGCTGGGCGATAAAGCTGCGCCACAGGGCGCGTCCTTCGCTACGCCCGCCGGGCTGGCGCTCGGGGCAGGGCGTGGTATCAAACCCTAACGTCAGGCCGTGAAGGTGTTCGACGTCAATGTGATGAAAGGCTTGCCAACCCTCAGCCGCCTGGGCGTTTTGCGGGGCAGTGGCGGTGGGAGCCGTCATTAGCGTTTCCCACTGTTTTTCCCATGCGTTGCGGTCAGCCACTCTGGATGTTAAACCACGCACGACGCCGTGCTGGCGCGCTTCATGCCATGGCGTGTCGTGCTGCTGGCACCATGCCTTAACGCTAAGGTCGCGGCCGAAGCTCCAGGCGTTGCCGGTCTCTTCGTGAGAATGAAGGGCAAACTCGCCGTAATGAGCTTTCAGGGCATTCAGCAAATCGACAATATCGCCTTGCCAAATACATAGCGGCAGGCCCACTGTTTCCAGTGCGTTTGAAAGATCGATAAGGGAGTCAGCGGAAAACTGCCAGTGGCGCAGCGCGCTGTCTGGGGCTTGCCACTGCTCTGGCTCAATGGCGAATATGGGCAACACGGGGCCAGCTGCGGCTGCGTTTGAAAGCGGCGCATGATCATGAATGCGTAAATCGCGTTTGAACCAAACGACCTGGATGGGTGCCTTAGCCATTAGCCGAGAAGCCTATTCGTCACCAAACTATTCGTCATGAACTGATGACGTTACCATCAAGGCACCGTTTGCGTAATCAATTCAGCAGGCTCAACCCAGTAGAACCAGTTCAACAGGAGAGTAACGATGTATATCGCCATGAACCGTTTTCGGATTGCCCCAGGCCGCGAAGAGGATTTTCTAGAGGTATGGCGCAACCGCGATTCCCACCTGGACGAAGTGCCGGGCTTCAAGCAGTTTCAAATGTTGCAGGGCGAAAGCCAAGAAGACCACACCGTGTTTATCTCCCACAGCGTGTGGGAATCAGAAGAAGCTTTCCGCGCCTGGACCAAGTCAGATGCATTCCGTAAAGCTCACGCTAATGCCAAAGCGCCAGAAGGCATTTACCTTGGCCCGCCTAAATTTGAAGGCTATGAGGTGGTGCTTTAATCGCCCTTTAGCCCTTTAATCAGAAAAAGGCCAAGCCAAAAGAAAGCAGCACGCTGTAAAAAAGCGTCGAGATAGCTGTTTTCTTCAGCATGCCCGTCAGAGTTTCGCCATCACGCGTATGGCGTAATGTCCTGGCGGCATCGGTTAATGGCTTGGCCACCAACAGGCAGCTCCAACCTATCAGTGGCACAGGCAGTACCACTAGGTAAATAAGCGTCAGTAATAGCGCCAATCCCAGCAGCGCCCAGTGGTATTTAATGGCGTTTTCTCGACCCAGGCGCACCGCCAAGGTTATTTTGCCGTTGCGTGCATCGCTTTCAATATCGCGCACATTGTTCACATTGAGTACGGCGGTAGCCAGCAGCCCGCAAGCGGCGGCAGGTAGCAACGGCAGCCAGCTTAGCTGTTGTACGTGAAGGTAGTAGGTGCCTAAAACGCCTAATAAGCCGAAAAACATAAAGACGGCAATATCCCCCAGCCCACGATAGCCATAGGGTGTGCCCCCCAGGCCAACGGTATAGGTCACGGCGGCTAATAAAGAGGCGGCACCTAGCAGCAGGAAAGTGACAATCTGCCCCCACTGGTTGCCAAAGGCGGTCACCAATAATGAAAGCCCTAGCAGCGCCGCCAAAATTGTCGTAATGACCATCCCTGCGCGCATCGCCTGTGGTGTTAGCAAGCCAGAAGAAACCGCTCGAACCGGCCCAATACGTGACTGATCGTCGGCACCAGAAGCCGCGTCGCCATAGTCATTCGCTAGATTAGAGAGTATCTGTAGTGCAATGGCGGTCAGCAGGGCAAGCACAAGTACTGTCATGTTAAGAGCATCCACACTCGCCGCCAGCCCAGTGCCCAACAGGATAGAAGCGCACGCCAACGGTAGCGTGCGGGGGCGTGCGGCTAACAGCCATGCTTGGTAGTGGCGGGGCTTACTGTTTTGTTCCATTCCGTCGTTATTCCTGTTGACCGTTTTCATTTTAGAAGCGTTAGCGGGGTAATCGTCAAACATTCAGAAATGTATGATTAAGTGCTAAAAAGTAGATCTACGTCAAAATATGCCGCGTCATCTTGCCTCACACTGCCAACACCCCTTGAGCAGGAGTTTACGCGATGATTGGCGACTTATTTAGACATAACAAATATATGGCGGTAGTTTGGTTACTGCTAAGACTCTATTTAGGCATCACTTGGCTGACGCTTGGTATCGGTAAGATGACCGGTGGTTTTAATGCCGAAGGCTTTCTGCGTAATGCTGTGGCCAATCCCGTGATGCGAGAAGGAAGCGCGGTTTACCCCAATTATGTCGCCTTCCTTGAGAATTTCGCGCTGCCCAATGCAGATGTCATTAACGTTATTATACCGCTAGGAGAGGTGTTGGTTGGCCTTGGCTTAATCGTTGGCGTGTTGACCTCCTTCGCTGCGTTTTTCGCCATTGTGATGAACATGTCTTTCTTGATGGCGGGCACGGTGTCTACCAATCCGTGGATGATTGCGCTGACCTTCTTTTTACTGGTGGCAGGGGCTAATGCCGGTCGGCTTGGCGGTGATCGTTGGGTGCTACCCTATATTAAGAAGAAGCTAGGCTTAACGTACCAAACAGCCGCTAGCAGGTAATTGGAAACGCTGGTCCAACAGGGGAACTATGCAATCAAACCCTATTGAAGCCCTCAGGCATCAGCTTGATACGCTTTGCTATACCGCTCCAGAGGGGTTTATCCGCCTAAGCACTCCTTGTCAGGTCGATAACCTGATGGGGTGGTTAAACATACAAAGCATTTATTCCCGTCTTTACTGGCACTCGCGTGATGAGGGCGCCGTTGAATATGCGGTGCTAGGGGCTGTTAATACCTTTGACTCTCTAGCAGCGCTGGAGGCTGACCTTGCTGTACTGAACGATATTGGCGGCCAGCAGCCAGACTGTTTTGGCGGCATGGCCTTCGACCCTGGAATGTCAGGGTGGGAGCACTTTCCAGCCTGCCACTTTGTGCTGCCGCGCATCGAGCTTCAGCGACACCCAGGGGGTGCGGCGCTGTCACTTAATCTGCGTTTCGATGACCGCTGCCCCACTGCCGAAATCGCCCAGGCCCGTGCCTGTTTAGCCACCTTGGCAGCAGAGCAGCCGCTGCCTCAACTACAGCCCCACGTTTACCAGCGTGAGGACCGCCCTTGCCAACAAGAGTGGACGGCGTGGGTAGGAAAGGTGACGAACCCCGACCATCTTGTGCATACGCCGAAGGTGGTGCTTTCTCGTGAAACGTGCCTGACAACACCGCAAACCCCTAATCCCTGGGCGCTACTATCACGCTGGCAGGCGGGTGCCGTTGACTGTTTTCACTTTGGCATCCAATTGACACCCAACGAGGCATTTATTGGCTGCCCACCGGAGCGGCTATATAAGCGTGAAGGCAGGCATTTAATTACCGAGGCGCTAGCCGGTACAACACGCCGCGGACGTGATACCTCGCAAGACCTAGCGCTAGCCGCTGAGCTGCTGGCGGATAAGAAAAACACGCTGGAAAACCGGTGCGTTTATCAACAGATACTGGCCCAGCTTGAGCTCCTTTCGCAGCAAGTTCATATGGGCGATTCACATATTGTTAAACTGCGCTCGGTGCAGCATATCCGCCGTCTGATTCACGCCGAACTTAATAGCAATATCACCGACCAGCAACTGCTTTCAGCACTGCCCCCAACGCCAGCGGTGGGCGGCGTCCCCCGTGAGTCGGCACTGGCGTTTATTCGCCAACATGAACGCCATCAACGGGGTTGGTACGCGGGCGTGTTCGGCAGAATCAGCCACATGAGTAGCGATTTGGCGGTAACCATTCGCTGCGCTCATATCGGCCCAACAGCGATTCGGCTCTATGCTGGTGCAGGTATCGTGGCAGGTTCCCAGCCAGACGAGGAGTGGCGGGAGCTGGATACTAAAATCGCCGATATTATGTCGCTGCTAGGGATGGGATAACACATATGACAGCATCTATATCGAGCGGCGTTGCCAAGCACGATTGTGCGAAAGAGCGCTTTGCGAAAGCGCATGCCACCTTTAATCACGTTTGGGCGGCGCTAATGTTGGAGGAACTCTACCGCTTAGGCGTGCGCGATGTAGTGGTGGCACCGGGTTCTCGCTCGTCGCCTCTAACCATGGTCGCCAGCGAACATATTGGACTGCGCTGCCACTGCCATTTTGACGAGCGTGGGCTGGGATTTATGGCGCTGGGTATTGCCCGGGGCAGTCATCGGCCGGTGGTGGTTATTACGACGTCAGGCACCGCCGTGGCCAACCTCTACCCGGCAGTGGTGGAAGCCAATTTGCTTGGCGTACCGCTGATAGTGCTCTCCGCTGACCGTCCCATTGAGCTGCTGAATAACGGCAGCAATCAGGCCATTGACCAACGGGATATCTTCTCCCCCCACACGACTGTTCACCACGACCTGCCACCGCCCGATACTGAGATAAAAGCAGCGTTTCTACTTAGCACGATTGATCAAGCGGTTGATCAGCAGCGCCGTACTTCTGGGCCCATTCATATCAACTGCCGTTACCGTGAACCGCTTTACCCCGGTAGTTGCTTGGTGGATGCCAGTGACTATCTTGCCCCGCTGAGACATTGGCTGACGGGCTCAACACCGTGGAGTGATTGGCCCTCCAGCACTGCAATTCCTGCTCTCAAGGACGATTGGAAAGTGTTTGCCCAGCATAAAGGAGTGATTGTTGTCGGCAGTGTGGATGATTTCCAACAAGCGCAGCAGGTGGTTGAGTTATCCAAGCAGCTGGGCTGGCCACTGCTGGCGGATTTGCAGAGTCAGCTTCGTTTTGATCCTTATAACCTGATCCATTTTGATCTGGCGCTACATGACGAACGCTTTAGCGCTGAGCTCGCTAAAGCCGAGGTGCTGCTGCAGTTTGGCGGGCGGTTAATTTCCAAGCGGCTGTCTCAATTTATTGCCCAGCAGCCCTGGCAGGATGTCTGGTTGGTTGAGCCGCTGCCCCAGCGGCTGGACCCTGATTATTGTGTGAAACGCCGTTTGATATGCCCTCCAGCGGATTTCATAGCTGGCTTGCCGGAAATTCCCGAACAAACGCCTTGGCATCAATTGGATAGCCTGCAACGGCGCACCAGCCAGCTTCTAGAAGAGCGCTGTACGACATTCTCAGAAGTGGGTGTTTGCCACCAGCTAGCGCAGTTGGCGGAAGGGCAGCTGTTTATTGGCAATAGCCTGCCTGCACGGCTAATGAATATGCTGGGAACGCATCGCCAAACACCGCTGCGGGTATTTGCCAATCGCGGTGCGTCCGGTATCGATGGATTGATTGCCACTGGCTATGGCATTAGCTGCTCTCGCCAAGAGCCCATCACTATTTTGCTGGGAGATACCAGCGCGTTACATGACCTCAATAGCCTGGCGTTGCTGAAACAAGCCACCCAGCCACTGGTGGTGGTTATCCTCAATAATGATGGCGGCAGTATTTTTCATATGCTGCCGGTGCCTAAAGAGGGGGAACTGCTGGAGCGTTATTATCGCCAGCCCCATGGGCTGAGCTTCGAGTATGCGGCCAAGATGTTTGGACTTGGCTACTCGGCGCCCAACTCATTGGATACCTTTGCGGCGGCCTACACACAGGCCCTGCAGGTGGGCGTTACACTGATAGAGGTTACCGTACCCCATCAGCAGGTCGCCGATGATCTTAAGGCGCTTGGTTTAGCGATTCGCGGTGAGCCGCGTGAGCAGTAAA
>JAMCZP010000031.1 GCA_023485185.1 Gammaproteobacteria bacterium | reverse complement strand
CCTTCAGACCGCTCAATCAGCGCCCTCGTGAATAAGGCGGGATTAACGACGTGCTAAAAGCACAACACCCCTAAAACCAGAACTACGTGAGCAATCATGTGGCTTCTTTAAAACTAAACAACTGGAGCAAGTCAGCATGATGCTGGGTCTTACATTATTATATGTGGGCGCTGTTTTATTTATAAATGGTATCTGGCTCCTAGGCAAAATCAGCAACCAAGAAGTCTCAATCATCAATATACTGGTTGGCTTGCTCAGCTTTATTATCGCCTCACACTTAATTTTCAAAGACCCTAGCTATACAAACGAGATTAGCACGGGTGCTTTTACACTTTTGTTTTCAATTACCTACCTATGGGTAGGCGCCAACCAGTGGTTAAAATCTGATGGAAAAGGGTTAGGTTGGTTCTGCCTTTTTGTAAGCATTACTGCCGCAGCTATTGGTGTGCACTCAATCTCCGGTTATGCGACAAGTTTCAAACTATGGAATACCGCTAACTGGTTCGCATGGTCTCTTTTATGGCTCAGCTTCTTTTACCTGTTAGCGCTGGTAAAACCTATTCAGCGTCTCGTGGCAACCTATACAATTTTTTGCGCTATCTTTACTGGTTGGATTCCAGGAGTAATGGTTTTGCTAGGGTTTATTAGCACATAATTTTCAAAAAAGACTTCCTAACAAAAGAGTTTTTAACTCTTAATCAAAAGAAAAATTTGCGACTCATACCGCTTATACCAGGATGATACTAATAAAACCAAAAAATAGGCTGATGCGCCGATGTTTCCCAAAAGTGCTGCGCTTAGTTAGTTAAATTCAGGTCTTACCATGGTCATTGCATTGTACTGTATTACACGCTGAGGACACCTACTATTATAGCGTAGGATAAAATTGGCACAGTGGCATAAGATATTCGGGTACAAAAAAGGGGGCCCACGATCTCTCGCAGGCCCCTTTTCTAATATTTGGCGCGCCCGGCAGGAATTGAACCTGCGACCCTCGGCTTCGGAGGCCGATACTCTATCCAACTGAGCTACGGGCGCTTGTGGGTGCGTATCGTAACCGTGCGGGGCGGCTGTGTCCAGCCGGGAAGCGGTTTTGCAGGCTTGTTCGATTGACCGTTTTCCCTGCTGTAGTGCATGCTTTGGGAGCACTTCTGCACCTTAGTCCATTGGGAACATAATAAAATGAAAATATTTGCACGTAGCACGCTGGCACTGGGTATCTCACTGGCGCTGGTGAGCGCCGCGAACGCCAACGATTTTGCTGATATGGACCCCGTTACTCTGCGCCTGGCCCATGTGGTCAATGAGCAGGATGGTTTCCACATCGCTGCCACCAAATTTGAAGAGCTGGTGGAAGAGCGTACCGACGGCAAGGTGAGCATCGATATCTACCCTAACGCCTCACTGGGTGACGAGCGCACGCTGCTGGAAGGCATGCAGATTGGCACTGTCGATATGGGCGTGATCACCAACGGGCCGGTAGCCAACTTTGTCGAAGAGATGGCGGTATTTGAACTGCCGTTCCTGTTCCCCTCCCCGGAAGCCGCTTACCAAGTTCTTGATGGCGAGATCGGCCAGGAACTGCTCGACAAGCTTTCTGAGGTAAACCTGAAAGGTATGGCCTACGCCGAACGCGGTTTCCGTAACCTGACCAACAGCGAGCGCGCCGTAAACTCGCCGGAAGATCTGGACGGCCTACGCATTCGCGTCATGGAAAATCCGGTTTACACCGATACCTTCCGCGAGCTGGGCGCCAACGCCATTCCCATGGCGTGGACAGAAGCGCTCACCGCCATGCAACAGGGCACCATCGACGGCCAGGAAAATCCAGTAAACGTGATTCACTCGTTCAACCTGGATGAAACCCAAAGCTACATGACTCTTTCGCGCCACACCTATGCCCCGGCAATTTTTGTCATGGGTATGCCCGCCTGGAACCAACTGCCTGAAAACGCCCAGGAAGTACTGCTAGCGGCAGCCCAGGAAGCCGCCGAGCATGAGCGCCAAGTGAATGCGGAGATGGAAGCTGAGCAGCTACAAGCTCTGCGCGATGCAGGTATGGAGATCAACGAAACCCCGGACATGGAAGCTTTCCAGGCGGCCGTGGCGCCGGTGTATGAGAAGTACGGCGAGCAGTTCGGTGATTACCTGCCGCGCATTCAGGAGGCGCTTCAGTAACTCACCCGCAACAAGAGAATCGCCTGATGGCTGACACCCCCCATACGAAGCTGGCGAATAGACTCAATAAGATAAATCTCAATTTACTATTGGTCTTTCACACGCTTTATTGGAAAAGGAGTTTGACGCTGACCGCAGAGGCGCTCTGCCTGACGCAACCGGCGGTCAGCCACTCGCTGAAAAAGCTGCGCCTGTTAATGGATGACCCTCTGTTCATCAAGACGCTGGACGGCATGCAGCCCACCCCGCTTGCCCGGCAGATGGATGCCGCTGTAGCCAAAGGGCTGTTCTATCTTGATCAGGCGGTTCACAGCAACAGCGAGTTTTCTCCCACCACATCGAAGCGGGAGTTTCGTGTCAGCCTGGTGGACTATGTCAGCCAACAGCTGCAACCCAAGCTTATCCAGCACTGCTTGGAACACGCCCCCGAGGTGTGTTTCAACATGCTCTCCACGCGCATCGCAAGCGCAGAAGGCGCCCAGCAGGTTCTGCAAGAGCACGATATCGACTTGGCGGTAGTGCAGCTCGAAACCCTGCCGCTCACCGCTCACCATGAGTACCTGTTTGACGATGTGATTGGCTGTGTGGGCGATGCCAGCTTTCATGGTGAGGGTAGCGCCATCACCCTTGAGGCGTTTTTAAACTCCCCCCAGGTCGCTCTATCCCATCGCGAGGACAGCCCGCTGCTCATCAATGAAAAGCTGCGGGAGCTGGGATTGGAGCGTAAAATCGTCGCCAAGACGCCCTACATCAACCCATTGCAGGAAATATTGGCATCCACAACGCTGCTCTGCGTGGTGACAGAGAGCGCGGCCAGGGTTATTTGCCGCAACAATAGCCTGAAGTTCTACGCCCTGCCCCTGGACGTCCCAGCGTTCAAAGTCTGCCTGTGCTGGGATGAAAGGAAGGATCACGATGCGGGCATCCACTGGTTGCGGCAACTCACCAGGGCACTGATAACACCAGCCCCCTCCGCCCTGGGCGGTCTATAGCCAAACCGCCAAACTCACTCCACCGTCACGACTTTGCCGCGGTTTAACAGCAGCTTGGGATCCAGAGCGACCTTCATACGCTTCATTAAAGCGATCTCTTCGCTGGAGCGGGAAATGCTGAGATAGTCGCGCTTTTCGAGCCCGATGCCGTGCTCGGCAGAGATCGAGCCGGCGTACTCTTGTAGCGGAGAGTAAACCAGTTGCTCGACTTGGCGGCGGCTTTGCGGGCTGTCGTCGCGCACCGTGATCATAATGTGCAGATTTCCATCGCCCAGATGGCCGAACACGATCATTTTACCTGTTTCGGGGAACTGCGCCTTGAGGTTCTGCTCCAGGGTAGCAACGTAGGCGTCCATTTGCGGGATCGGCAGACTGACGTCATAGGAGAACATCGGCTTCAGTTCTTTCACCAGCACTTCAATATCTTCACGGATCGCCCAGATGCCCTGGCGCTGGGCACCGGAGCTGGCTAGCACGGCATCGGTGATCAAGCCGTCCTCCATGGCATTTTCAAGCATCTCGGCGAAGTGCTCCGCATCCTGGCTGTCATCCAGGCCCAGGGTTTCGATAATCGCGTAAAAAGGCGAGTCATCGGCCAATGGGGGCGAGTGCTTGCCGCTCTCGGTGGTCACCAGCTTGTAGTGGCTATTCCACAACGCCTCGAAGGCGCTCAGGCTATTGGCGAGCTGTTGGGAGACCTTGCGCAACAGCTGGGTCAGGGCATCGAAGGAGGGCACCGCCACCAGCGCGGTTTGCTCGCTGGGCATATGCGGCTGCAGCCGGAGCACGGCGCGGGTGACGATACCCAGGGTACCTTCGCTACCGATAAATAGCTGTTTGAGGTCGTAGCCTGCGTTGTTCTTGAGCATTTTGTTCAGCGAGCTGACCACGGTGCCGTCGCTGAGTACGGCTTCCAGCCCCAGCACTTGTTGTCGCATCATGCCGTAGCGGATGACCCGTATTCCGCCCGCATTGGTGGCGATATTGCCGCCAATGGTGCACGAGCCCCGGGCGCCAAGGTCGAGGGGAAACTGCATATCGATCTCCGCTGCGGCTTCCTGCACCCGCTGGAGCGTTACCCCGGCCTGAACCTGAATGGTAGAGCCAACCAGGTCTACCTCTTCGATCTGGTTCATCAGCTCCAGAGAAACGACCAATTCCTCAGGGCTGGCTTCACCACCGTGCACAATGCCGGTCATACCGCCATGGGTCACTACCAACTGGTCGGTCTGGTAGCACAGGGCCATTACTTTGCTGAGCTGTTCAGTGTTGCGGGGCCTGACAATGGCCTTGGCACGACAAGGCGCTCCGGTAAACCAGTCGACGCTACGCTGGGAGACATCGTCACCGCGCAACACGTTTTCTGGGCCGACTACCGCCACTAGGTCGTTAAGCAACTTATCCATTGGTTATTCCTGTTTTAGCTGGCGTTGCCATGGTTAGTAAGACTCGCCATCGGCTAAGCCTCACAATCACTTTCCAAGGCAGTTAATCAATCGTCAATGCTTGCAGGCTATCGCTAACCTTTAAATCACTCAAGCCCAAGATCTATAAAGATTTTTTGGATTATTATCGCGAATAGTGGAATAAAAATAAGTAATTTGCCCTATAAGTTCGATGTGGTATAGATGAAGCCCACCAAGATAATAAGAACAGCCATCACTAGGAGATAATGTGAATAATCGCGCCCGTTTTACCGCTCACTCTGCATCCTGTTATACAAATAAATTCAAACAGTTAAACCTAACCTTGCTATGCGCTGGCCTGCTGGGTTTACCGTTAATGGCCCAGGCTGAGGAAATAACCCCTACCAACCTGCGTTTAGCGACCGTTGTGAATACCCAAGACACTTACCATATCGCCGCCGAACGCTTTCAGCAGCTCGTCAGCGAACAAACTGATGGCGCGGTTACCATTGAGATCTATCCCAACGCCTCTCTCGGTGATGAGCGTACTTTGCTAGAAGGTATGCAGATCGGCACCGTGGATATGGGCGTCATCACTAACGGCCCTGTTGCCAATTTCGTCGATGAGTTCTCCGTCTTTGAACTACCTTTTCTGTTTCCCACCTCCGAAGCTGCTTACTCGGTACTGGATGGCGAGATCGGCCAAGAAATCCTGGCTAAGTTGGAAGATGTGAACCTTAAAGGGCTGGCATACGCGGAACGCGGATTTCGTAATATCACCAATAGCCGAAATGCGATTAATGCACCCGAGGATCTCGATGGTTTGAGACTTCGCGTTATCGAGAATGAGGTCTACGTTGATACCTTCCGCGAGCTAGGCGCCAATGCTGTTCCCATGGCTTGGACAGAAGCGTTAACCGCACTCCAGCAAGGCACGATTGATGGTCAAGAAAATCCGGTTAATGCCATCCATGCCTTTAATCTGGCGGAAACCCAGGATTACCTCACCATGACTCGGCATATTTATGCGCCGGCGATTTTCATCATGAGCCTACCTGCCTGGAACGGTCTTCAGGAGGAACTCCAAAGTATCGTTCTTGACGCGGCAAAGGAAGCCTCCGCCCACGCCAGGGAGCAGAATGCTATTATGGAAGCTGAGCAACTAGCTGAACTTAGCGAGGCAGGCATGGAAATTAACGAAACCCCAGATATGGAAGCCTTCCAGGCGGCCGTAGCACCGGTTTATGAGAAGTACGGCGAGCAGTTCGGTGATTACCTGCCACGCATTCAGGAGGCGCTGCAGTAAGTGACCACATCGACTCAACCGCTGTTAACGCTACTGCGGCGAATTGAGCGCGGGCTGGATGCGATCATCCAGCCCGTGGTCTTTGCGGGCATGGCGGCACTGATTGGGGTGATTACC
>JAMCZP010000360.1 GCA_023485185.1 Gammaproteobacteria bacterium | reverse complement strand
GTACCATTTTGGAAGCGGCTGTTGGTGCTTGATGGATTGGTTAGGTTCTTGAAATCATAGCACTTTCAGCCGCTTTCTTTTATACCCTGTGAGAAATCCGGGTTAGGTGCTAAATGCTATAGCAGCAAACTGCATCGGGCAAGCTTGCTGTATGTAGGCAAGCCTCAACTGCATAAATGTACGCTTAACCATGATCGTAAAAGCACTCATCCTTAAATTTAGCTGACTGGTAGTTCACCACCTAGGTCTTAAAGTGGGATCACGAGCAAGATATGAATTTACTGTTCCTAGGCACCTCCGCCGGAGTCCCCACCAAAACTAGAAACGTTTCCGGCATCGCTTTACGAGAAAGCAAAGGCAAGGACTGGTACCTGATCGATTGTGGTGAGGGCACCCAGCACCAGGTTTTGCACACGAAGCTGTCGTTCCATTCACTGAAAGCCATCTTTATTACCCACGTACACGGCGACCACTGCTATGGGCTGCCGGGCATACTGGCGAGTGCGGGAATGGGTGGCCGGAAAGCGCCGCTGACCATTGTGGCGCCTGCAGGCATCAAGGCGTGGTTGGATACCACCTGTGAGGCCACGCAGCTATGTTTACCTTTTGCACTGGAGTTTATCGACTCGGACGAGCTGCCCAGCGTTGAGTTTGAGAGCATCACGGTTACCACGTTCAGACTTTCACACCGTGCGCCGTCCTATGCTTATGGGTTTACGGAGACAAAGGTCGACGCCGCTTTGGACGTAGATAAGCTAGCGCAGAAGGGGATTCCGAGAGGGCCATTGTGGGGTCAGTTGAAGCAAGGGTTTGATGTTGAGTTTGAGGGTGAGCTTTTAAAAAGCCATGACTACCTGATCTTCAAACACAAACCGAGAAAAGTGGTGGTTGCTGGGGACAATGACCAGCCTGACTTGTTGTTTGATGCCTGCGCGGGCGCCCAGGTGCTGGTGCATGAAGCCACCTACACCGAGGAGATGGCTCAGAAGGCCGGTGATGTGGGGCATAGCTACGCCAAGCTTGTCGCCGCGTTTGCCGAATCGGTACAGCTACCCAACTTGGTGCTGACGCACTTTAGCCCCCGTTATCAGCTCCACCCCCTTGCCTCGCCTTCCATTGAGGACATCCGCAAAGAGGCCCAGCGTGTCTATTCAGGTTCGCTTTACCTGGCGCGGGATTTTGGCGAATACACCTTGGATAAAGCGGGCCACTTTGCTGAGGTGGTGGGCGGATAGCTTTCTCGTATATTTCCTATGTATCGACCTAACACTGCTGCTAGAAAGCAGTTACTTCAGAATCAAAACGCCTCGCGTTCCTGTTCTTTAGGCTGCTCGCGTTTACTCATAAAGTCTTCAGTGACACTTTCGCCATCAAACCAGCTGTCCCACGCTTCACTTCGGTTACTTTTAAACACCGCTGCTTTTTCCATGGCGGTCTCCTTACCAGTACTGCCGTTACTCACGATATACACGTAACATGCTTTCTTTAGTAGTTTGATCGAATTTTGGGATATGTCGAAGGGATATACAAAATGCAAAAGGTAAGAATTGACCTAGTGTCCGATGTGGCCTGCCCGTGGTGTGCGATTGGCTATCGACGCTTGGAGCAAGCGTTAGAGACTCTCGATGGTGAAATCGACGTTGAGCTGGTCTGGCAGCCTTTTGAGCTGAACCGCGATATGCCGCCCGAGGGCGAGCCGATCCTGGAGCACTTGTGCCGCAAGTACGGTAAGGACGCTGCCAGCATGGAGCAGTCCCAGCGCGAGATTATGGCCGCCGCCGAAGAGCTTGGGCTGAATTTCCGGGGTGCCCTGGAGCGTCGGGCGAACAATACCTTCGCTGCCCACCGCGTGCTGGCGTGGGCCGGAACGCAAAACCAAGAGACAGCCCTGCAACTGGCACTGTTCGAGGCCTACTTCGGTGAGGCGAAAAACCCCGCCGACCCAGAGGTGCTTCGCGAGAAGGCCATTGAGGTTGGGCTGGACGGTGATACCGCCGAGGCCATCGCCCGCTCCGATCAGTACGCAGACGAAGTGCGAGCAGCAGAACAGCGCTTCATGGAGGCAGGGGTAAACGCCGTACCGGCATTTATTCTCGATGGACGCTACCTAATCTCGGGTGCCCAGCCCGCCGATGTTCTGGTCGATGCGCTTCGTCAGGTGGCCGATGAGAACACCAACCGCTAGTCCTATAGGCGCCGACCTGAAATGAGGATAGCGTTAGTTGCTCATCACCCAGTCATGTAACGGGTGCACAATCTCCGCTTCACGCCGGTTTGGTCACCAGCGGTGGTGGTTGTTCGATCAGGAGAGTATTGATGGCGGGTTATGTGATTGGTCACATCAGCGTGAAAGATGCGGAGAAATGGGCTGAGTACAAGCGTGGGGTTCCCGCGACGATAGTGCCATTTGGGGGCGAGCTAGTGCTGAGGGGGCAGCGAAAGGCCGTGTTAGGCGGAGAGCACCATCATACTGATACGGTGGTTATTCGCTTTCCTGATATTGAGGCTGTTGACGAGTGGTTCCACTCCGATGCTTATCAGCAACTCATTCCGCTGCGGATCCAGGCAGCGGAAGTCGATTTGATCAGCTATGAATCCGCGCCGTAGACGCTCGATGGCGACAACGGTGAGAAGGCGTTGCGGCAAGGCATTGCGGGCAATGTATCGGAGAAAGACATGGTTGATTTTGCATTACTGTTAGTAGTGGCGGGTACGTTCTTGATTGCGGGAAGCGTTAAGGGCGTCATTGGTCTTGGACTCCCGCCGGTTAGCCTGGCGCTGCTAACCGTTGCGCTGGATTTGCCAACCGCCATGGCGCTGATGCTTATTCCCTCATTTGTTACAAACATTTGGCAGTCAATGGTGGGCGGAAACGCAAGAGCAATATTGGTTCGAATTTGGCCATTTCTGGCGATGGCCGCCCTTACTGTCTGGATTGGTGCGGCGGCACTGACACGCGTCAATCTCACGTATCTGACGGCGCTCCTGGGCAGTTTGCTGATTATTTACGCGGTCGTGAACCTGGCCGGGTTCAAGATTGTTGTACCACGCCGCCATGAGGTTTGGGCAGGGCCGTTAATCGGCTCTGCGAATGGGGTGCTTACCGGAATGACGGGGTCATTTGCTGTGCCGGGCGTGATGTTTCTTCAGGCCATTGGCCTTCCGCGGAACATGCTGATTCAAGCGATGGGCATGCTATTTATGGTCTCCACGGTGGCTCTCGCGGCAGCATTGCAACAAGCCAATTTCTTGACACTCCAAACGGGCGTAATGTCGGCAGTGGCGGTGCTGCCCGCGCTCGCTGGTATGGTTATTGGTCAGCGAATTAGAGAACGCTTATCCGAGAAGGTGTTCCGCAACGTATTCTTTATTTCACTTCTGATTCTGGGTACTTACATTATTATTAATACCCTTCAAAAGCTTTAAGTGTCTTTCAAAAGCAATAGTGGGCGCACTACGTGGTTAAGACGACATCAGAATCGGGCTGCAGCATCAGTTTGGGAAAATAAATTAAGACAGCAGGCGGTAGAGGTAGCTCGAAATTGGTTTTCTCTACAGCTTCGTTAAATACCAGTAACGGCGAGATCAAGCGCATCTACAATCTGGCTCCTAAAATGTGAAAGGGTACCGACGGGGGTTTTGATATGTTTCTCTGGTACTGATGAGATCTGCGGTGTCAGTAACAACAGCTCCTGGCCGTTGAACGTTATTTCCGGCGTGAGGCCCTGCATGGCGTTGCCACCAAAAGCAGTTCGATTGCCCAATGGGATCACGATGCGGGTTGCCAGATCCGTGAGTAGGCTACTTTGAATATCCACCAAGTAGGGATAATACGCTCTGCTGGTCTTGCTGGGGTTAGGGTAAACATCGAACTGAGCCATCAAAACTCCCGAAATTCGTCACCGAAGCAGCCATGCTGCTCGACAAATTCGTTGTAGCTTGTGATTGCAGCTCGATTTTCTTCAACCCACTGGGAAGCCTCGCATTTTGCTAACTCTTCTCTCAATGCGCGTTCTAGTGTAGCCGAGAGATTAATATTCAAAGCGCGAGATTTTTGAAGCAAGTCGCTGTTAACTGATAAATTTGCGGCTTTTTTCGGTGCTGCGGTGTTATATAACGCGGCCATTGCAGCCCCCTGTAAATGTCATAAGCATAAAGAAAGAATATGCGCATGGTGGTGCGCATTCAAGCGGCTAAAACTTTAAATATGGCCAGCTGTACTTGCGCTGGCTTTACTTCAAAACGTTGCTTTTAATCTGAGCTTAATTTTTATTGTTGCTCAGTGCGCAACACGCTACAATATTCGCATGATTAAATCATTCCGTCACAAAGGACTGAAACGGTTCTACGCTAGTGGCAGCACTGCTGGCATACAGGCAGATCACGCTAAGAAGTTGCGTATGCAGCTTGCTGCTCTGGATACGGCTATTTCAGTGGAAGACATGGATATCCCCGGCTTTCGGTTGCATCCGTTGAAGGGGAAAGACAAAGAGCGTTGGTCGATTTGGATCAATGGAAATTGGCGCATGACGTTCGAATTTCGGGACGGCAACGCTTACATTCTTGATTATGAGGATTATCACTAATGACGATGCATAACCCACCGCATCCCGGCGAATTTATTCGGGATGTTTACCTAGTGCCCTTTGGCATCAGCTCCCGTCAGCTTGCTTCCAGTTTGGGTGTTTCACCCTCTACGCTTTCACGGTTGCTTAAAGGGGAAAGCGGTATTAGCCCCGAAATGTCTTTGCGTTTGTCGAAGGTTCTTGGGCGTAGCCCGGAGAGCTGGCTAGGAATGCAGGATACGTATGATTTATGGATGGCTCGTAGCACAATTAATTTGGACGATCTTCACCCTTTGGATTTCGAAGCCGCCTAAATAGCGCTGGCTTTAGTCTAAAAGCCAGCGCTCCCCGTTTACTGCAAAAACGCCCGCAACGTATCGCTCGCCTGGTCGATGGATAGCACGCCATCCAAGTGACCTCGATTGCCTTCCAGGGTTTCAAGCGCCACGTCGGTGCCGTCTGCTTCAATCAGCTCGGCGGTGCGGCGTACGCCTTGGGGGGCGAAGACGAGATCGTTTTCGCTATACAGCATCAGGGTCGGTGCTTCGATGGCGGCAAGTCCTTCCACTAGCGAATCGCCGTGGCCTGCCATAAAGGTTTGGTTGGCACGCACCAGATAGAGCAGATGGTTTGCATCGGAGGTGGCAGCACGGGCGGCGGCGACATCATCCAGCGTTTGCTCGATCGCGTAGCGGGCGTTGATATCCTGGGCGGGATCGAGCGCTTCGTCGGCCCAATCGCGATTAAACGTCTCGTTGGCCCACTGCCAGTGGTTGGCGTTGAGCGTGACCAGCTTAAGCGCTTCTTTTAGGCCGTCGGTGGGTGGTTCGCCGTCGTAGTAGTTACCTTCGTTCCAGTTGGCATCCAGGCGAATTGGGGCTGCCCAGGCGCTTAGGGTGGCCAGCAGCCAGGGATCGGCAACGCCGCCGCCAATCACTGAGATTAGCCGTTCGACTCGGTCAGGGTAGGCGCTGGCCCATTCAATGGCCTGTAGCGCGCCCATTGAAGCACCCATTACTGCATGCAGCGATTCAATGCCTTGGCTCTCTAACAGCTCGCGCTGTACCTCGACAAAGTCACGAATAGTCACAACCGGAAAGTCCATCCCCCAGGGTTCGTCGGTGTCAGGATTAATGGAAGCGGGTCCGGTGGTGGTAACGTTGGGGTCATTGGCACTGAGGTTGACCAAGGTATCCGAGGAGATAATGTAGTACTCATCGGTATCCAGCGGCTTGCCGGGGCCAATAATCGCATCCCAGTAGCCGGTTGGCTCGCCGTCAGGATCATAACGGCCTGCCGCATGGCTGGTGCCTGAGAAGAAGTGGGTAATCAGAATGACGTTATCGCGGGCGTCGTTGAGCTTGCCGTAGGCTTCCCAACCCACCGTCACGTCGGGAATCGTCTCGCCGCCCTGAGTAGTGTAGCTGTCCATTTCGAAGCTGTAGAGAAAA
>JAMCZP010000241.1 GCA_023485185.1 Gammaproteobacteria bacterium | reverse complement strand
CAACGTTCTCATTGAACGCGGGCACCTTAGGGTGCCCGTTTTTGTTAACGACCCATTTTTATTAACGATTAGGCGCGCCGCTGCCTGCACCACTTAGGACGACGCTGACATGCCCCTCCCTGCTCGCTACCGCGGCCGCTTTGCGCCTACGCCCTCAGGCCCGCTGCATTTTGGCTCTTTGGTCGCCGCCTTAGGTAGCTATTTAGATGCCCGCTCAGCACAGGGAGAGTGGTTGGTGCGCATTGAGGATATCGACCCGCCGCGCTGTCCCCAAGGGGCGGCGAGCACTATCCTGCGCCAGCTGGAAACCTTTGGCCTAGAGTGGGACGAAGCAGTGATGTGGCAGCACACCCGCAACGATGCGTACCAGCACGCTTTAGACCGACTGGTTGAGCGCGACCTTGCCTACCCCTGTAGCTGTTCCCGCAAGCAGTGGCAAGGTTATGACATCTATCCCGGCTGGTGCCGTGAGGGGGTGTGCGATTCCACAAAACCTGTGGCTTGGCGGCTACGCAGCGACCTTGGTCAACGCCCGATTCACTGGCAAGACCGGCTATTCGGCGAACAGCAGTTTGACCCGGCAGCGCTAGGTGATGTGGTACTAAAGCGCAAAGATGGCCTATGGGCTTATCAACTCGCCGTGGTTGTCGATGACGCCGAGCAGCAGATCACCGATGTGGTGCGCGGACTCGATTTGCTCGACAACACCCCTTGGCAGCGCCAGCTACAAGCCGCGCTTCAGCTACCGCAGCCGCGTTACCTTCATTTACCGCTGATCGTCACTGCTGAAGGGCAAAAGCTCTCCAAACAGAATCTGGCCCCCGCCCTGGCTGAAGATGAGCATGGGATCCAACTGCAGCTTTTTCAGGCGCTGGAAGCGCTTGACCAAGCGCCGCCCAAAGAGCTTGCCTTCGAGCCCCCGGCGACTCAGCTACACTGGGCAGTAGCGAATTGGACAGTGTCACGACTGCGCCCCACCGCTCACCGCCAAACGCCTGTATCAACACCTTTATCAACCTCATCTTTAACGCCGCCTTCGAGCACCACTGGAGACTGATATGTACGTTTATCGCATTATGCTGTTCTTGGTGTTTGGCGGTTATCTGCTCTCCCCGCTATTGATGAATGGCTGGAGCGACCCCGAAGCTGCCTGGTATCGCCCCTTCGCGATCTGGGGTGGATTAATTGCCTTGACCCTGTGGCTGGAGCAGAAGAGGAAGCTTGATGAACGTTGAGGTGCACGTTGAGATAGTCGGCGTCCTACTGCTTGGGTTGGGCTATTTAGCACTGCTTTTTGGCTGCGGTTTTGCCGTAGAGCGGGGCTGGGTGCCGGTGCGCATTACCCGTCACCCGATTGTCTACATTCTTGCCCTGGGGGTCTACGCCAGCGCCTGGGCGATTTACGGCAGCGTGGAAATGGCCGCCAACGCCGGTTTTGGCTTTCTGGCCTACTACCTTGGCGCGGCGGGGGCGTTCTTGCTCGCCCCTGTCTTGCTGGTGCCTATCCAGCGCATTACCCGCACCTACCAGTTAACGTCACTCGCGGACCTATTTGCCTTTCGTTTTCGCTCCCGGTGGGCAGGTACGCTGGTCACCTTGGTAAGCCTGTTGGCAGTGCTGCCGCTGCTCGGTATTCAGGTACAGACCCTCGGTGACGCCATCAATATCATGACCGCAAGCCAAGCAGGCGGTAGCGTTGCACTACTTTTTTGTGCAGTCATTGCCGCCTTCGCGGTGATTTTCGGCGCCCGTCACAGCCAGTCTCATGGACGTCACGACACCCTGCTTAGCGCTATTGCGTTTGAATCGATTGTGAAACTACTGGCCATGCTCGGGTTAGGGGCGGTTGCCATGTGGATGGTGTTTGACGGCCCCGGTGACTTACAGCTTTGGCTGGAAGGGCCTGGTGCGGCCCTTCAACAGCAGACGCCCAAACTTGATCCTGCACAATGGCGAACCCTACTCCTGCTATTTTTCGCTGCGGCGTTTATGATGCCGCATCTTTTTCATATCAGCTTTGCTGAAAGCCTATCGCGGCATACCCTGCTACAAGCCAGTTGGGCACTACCGCTTTTCTTACTGCTCATGGCACTGCCCGTACCGTTAATCTGGTGGGCTGCTCAGTCGGTCAATCCAGATATTCCTATTGCGGCCTATGCCGCTTACCTAATGACCGAACACTGGTGGGTAGGGGCGTTGGCATTTATCGGTGGGCTGGCGGCCGCCAGCGGCACCATGATTATGATTGCGCTGGCACTCTCTGGCATGGTGTTGAATCATATTGTGTTGGTAGCGAGGCCACCTGAAGCACGCAGCGATCTCTATGGCTGGCTGCTATGGCTGCGCCGTGGCCTAGTGGTTGCTGTGATCATCGGTGGCTGGCTGTTTTACCAGTGGGTAGGCCGTCATCACGGCTTAATCGGCCTTGGGTTAGCCGCTTTTGTGGGCATGGCTCAGTGCCTGCCTGGCATGCTAGCGCTACTCTATTGGCCAGGCGCTAACCGTAAAGGCATGATTGTTGGCTTAGTCGCGGGTGTCACTGTGTGGCTATGGGGCCTATGGCTGCCACTTACGTTCTCACTACCCGTACCGCAACTGCCCTTTACCCCGTTTACCGCCGCCGACGCCCCGGTTTGGTACAACGTGACGCTGTTATCGTTAGCGGTCAATATCCTACTGCTGATTGTGATATCGCTGTTCACGCGTATTTCAGAAGGCGAACAGTCCGCCGCGGAAGCGTGCTCGGTAGATGCGGTGATCCGCTCTAAGCGCTTTCCGCTTGAAGCCGCCACTGCTAGTGACTTCTCCACACACTTAGCCCAAGCACTTGGCGACGAAGCCGCCAGTCGAGAAGTCGCCCGTGCCTTGAAAGCCCTCAATTTTACACCTCAAGAGCGCCGCCCCTATGCATTGCGTCGCTTACGTGACCGCATTCAGGCGAATCTTTCAGGTCTCATGGGACCGTCGGTTGCCCGGGATATCGTAGATCGCTACCTACCCTATCGCCATGACGACGCCCCGGAAACCGACGATATTCACTTTGTTGAAAGCCGCTTAGAAGCCTATCGCTCGCGGTTAACCGGGCTGGCTCGGGAGCTAGACGGTTTACGCCGTCACCACCGCCAAACGCTGGCCTACTTACCGGTTGGGCTTTGCGTGCTAGGCGATGACGATGAGCTACTGATGTGGAATCAGGCGCTCTCGCAACTTTCAGGCATTAGCGGTGACAGCGTGATCGGCTCACGCCGTGACAGCCTACCCGCTCCCTGGCCAAGCCTACTAGGCAGCGTATTAAAGACCGTGCAGAACCCGCTCTACAAGCAAGCGGTGACCCTACACGGCAAGGACTATTTTCTTACCCTGCACAAGGCGATTCTCAGCGGCCACGACAGCCGTGGCGGTAGCGTTATTCTGATTGAAGATCATACTGAAATGAAATGGCTCGAAGACGAGCTTGTGCATGCGGCACGTCTTGCCTCAATAGGCCAATTAGCCGCTGGGGTAGCCCACGAAATAGGCAACCCGATTACCGGCATCTCTTCGCTAGCGCAAAATTTACGCTACGACACCGACGATCCGGCCCTGTTGGAAACCGCCGATCAAATTCAGCAGTTGACCCAGCGGGTGACTAAAATCGTTAACTCTTTGGTCGGCTTTGCCCACGGAGGACGCCAATCGGTGCCGCTGCCTGCCTCGCCTGTGGCGCTTTCATCAATGAGCGAAGACGCATTGCACTTGATACATCTGGTACGCTCGGGAGAGGATGTCACCTTGGTTAATGAGGCTCCCCAGGATATTGTCGTACGCGGCGATGCCCAGCGGTTAACCCAAGTGATGGTTAACCTGCTGAGTAACGCCCGGGACGCCTGCGGCCAAGGTGGGCAAGTGCACATTACGGCAGGCAGCCACGAGCAGTTGGCTTGGTGGCGAGTCACCGATAATGGCCAGGGGATTGACCCGCGGGTACGCGATCACCTATTCGAACCGTTTACAACGACTAAGCCAGCGGGCGAAGGCACCGGCCTGGGTCTTTCATTGGCTTACCAGATTATCAATGAACACCAAGGTAAAATAGACGTGGCCTCGCCACCGCCCGGACAGCCTTGCGGCACAGCCATTACTCTATGGCTGCCGCTCTACCAACAGGATGATCAGCCAGCCCATGCCCAGGATTCTGATTGTTGAAGATGAAGCGATTATTCGCAGCGCGTTAAAGCGCCTGCTGGAACGCCACGACTACACGGTCAGCGAAGCAGGCAGCGCTGAAGAAGCCTGCCAGCTTGAGCTTAAGGGGTTCGACCTCATCATCAGCGATCTGCGCCTGCCGGGCGAGCCGGGCACGACGCTCATTGCGGAAGCCACGCCCGTGCCGGTATTGATCATGACCAGTTATGCGAGCATGCGTTCTGCGGTAGAAGCGCTCAAACTAGGCGCGGTGGACTACGTTGCTAAACCGTTTGACCACGCTGAACTGCTAGAAACAGTTGAGCGCATTCTGCACAAGCAGTCGATGCAGCAAAGCCCACCGCCAGATATCACCGACGCCGGAGGTGGCCGGCAAACCATGATCGGCAACTGCGCGTCCATGCAGCACGTCTACACCCGCATTCGCAAAACTGCTCCGGCGGACGTCACCGTACTGATTCTGGGCGAGTCAGGCACGGGGAAAGAGCTTGTAGCACGGGCGATACACCAGCAGAGCAAACGCGCCAAAGCGCCATTGATCAGCGTTAACTGCGCGGCGATTCCTGAAACGCTGATTGAGTCCGAGCTGTTCGGCCATGAAAAAGGCGCTTTTACTGGCGCCAGCGCTTCACGCACCGGGTTAGTCGAAGCTGCCGATGGCGGTACGCTATTTCTGGATGAGATCGGTGAATTGCCACTAGATGCCCAGGCGCGCCTGTTGCGCGTTCTTCAAGAGGGCGAAATTCGTAAAATTGGCTCGGTAGAAACGCGTCACGTCAACGTCCGCCTGATTGCCGCCACTCATCGTGATTTACGGGCACTGTCAAAAACCGGCGAGTTCCGCCTTGATCTGTACTACCGTTTAAACGTCATGCAGATCGAGCTGCCGCCGCTACGCGAGCGCGAAGATGACGTACTTGAAATTGCCGACATTCTGCTCGATAAGGCGTGTAAGCGCCACGAGCGCACCGGCCTGCGCCTATCCCGCGCCGCCCGCCAGGATCTACGCGACTACCCTTGGCCGGGCAACGTGCGTGAATTGGAAAATGCCCTTGAGCGCGGCGTTATTCTTGCCGAAGGACACCTGATTCATCCAGATGATTTGGGATTAGCGCCTACCTCCCCACGCCCTCATGCTCCGTCAATGAACACCTCAACAAACGGCGTCAGCGTGGATAAGGTCGCCGAAGAGAATGAAGACGATCTCTCGTTAGAAGATTACTTCCAGCACTTTGTGCTCGAGCATCAAGATCAAATGAGCGAAACCGAGCTTGCACAGAAGCTGGGCATTAGCCGCAAAAATCTTTGGGAGCGCCGCCAGCGGCTTGGCATACCTCGCAAAAAAACCGCTCGGCGCCCAAGCTGAGCGCCTGAGCGCCACCCATTCGACCATTGTCTAATACACTGATTTTAAATAACAAATATTCATTTTAATCGCTTTCCCACACTGTTACCTTCCCACACAACCACGCGCACAACTCGGCCCAAAAGAGGTAACACTTCCAGCACTGAAAAGTTCAACCGTAACGCGTAAATCGCCAACCTTATGAAATTTATGATTTATCCAACAAGTGGCACAGCGTCTGCAATATTACTGGGTAAGAAAAACAAACTGGGCATAGCGGTAGGTCACCAACAAAAACAACATGACCACGCCACAATCTGAGCCATAACAAGAACAACAGGGCCAGGTAGAGATAACGGTACTAATAAGAACAACAGGCTTGAATCTCATTACTTGCTGGCGCAAGCAGCACAGGCGCAGCGAACAATAATAAAACGAGCAAGTAGCCCGAAAGGACGCGACGTACACCACGACCTTGCATCTTAACAATAATAATAGCAGGCAGCGTGTACACCCCGGCGCCAAT
>JAMCZP010000048.1 GCA_023485185.1 Gammaproteobacteria bacterium | reverse complement strand
ACGCTGCTTATCTCGTTTGGTGGCCTGGCCATCGGTTTTTTCATCGGTATTTTCTTTGGTTTGTTACGTATCAGCCCTGTGCGCTGGCTACGCTGGCCAGCTATTTTTTACATCGAAGTGTTTCGCGGCACGCCTATCCTCGTCCAGGTGTTGTTTATTTTTTACGGTTTACCCCAACTACTGGGCAGCCCGATTAATGCGCTTGTTGCCGGTATCGCTGCTATTGCCGTTAACTCAGGGGCTTATATCTCTGAAATCGTACGTGGCGGTGTTCAGTCTATCGAGCGTGGTCAGCGTGAAGCGTCGCTTTCACTAGGGCTTTCTCGCCCCCAGGCATTTCGCTATGTGATTTGGCCTCAAGCCTTCCGCCGCATGATTCCATCACTCGGTAACCAAGGCATTATCAGCATCAAAGACACCTCACTATTCTCAGTGATTGGCGTCGGTGAGTTGGTGCGCCAGGGGCAAATTTATATCGCCACCACCTTCACCGCCCTTGAGGTCTATTTTATGGTCGCTCTTATGTATCTCGCGATCACCTGGACGCTTTCAATCCTGCTGCGCCAGCTTGAGCGTAGAGGCCTGGTCGGACAATAAGGAGACGCGCGATGAGCGAGACAATGAGCGAAACAATGAACAACACAACGCAACCCATTGTGCGTATGCAGCAGCTCAATAAACACTTTGGCGCTCTGCACGTACTCAATGGTATTGATTTAGAAATTATTCCCGGCGAAGTGGTCGTCATTATCGGTGCTAGCGGCTCAGGTAAATCGACGCTGATTCGCTGTATTAACGGCTTGGAAGAGTTTCAAGCGGGCAGCCTTGTCGTTGACGGCAATGAACTGTTACCACACGGAAAGAGTACCAAAGCGTTGCAAACCATCCGTACTGAAGTTGGCATGGTATTCCAACAGTTCAACCTCTTTCCCCACTTAAGCGTTATCGACAACGTCACCCTGGCACCGATGAAAGTACGTGGTTTGAATCGTGCTGACGCGGTAAGCACCGCTGAACGCCTATTAGATCGTGTGGGGATTGCGGATCAAGCCGACAAGTACCCAAGCCAGCTTTCAGGCGGTCAACAACAGCGGGTAGCGCTGGCACGTGCCTTGGCGATGGAACCGCGCCTGATGCTGTTTGATGAGCCTACCTCCGCGCTTGACCCGGAAATGATCGGCGAAGTACTGGATGCGATGCGCGAACTCGCAAAAGAAGGTATGACGATGGTAATTGTCACTCATGAAATGGGCTTTGCCCGTGAAGTCGCTGACCGGGTTATTTTTATTCATAAAGGAGAAATTACTGAACAGGGGGCTCCTGAAACCTTGTTCGATTCGCCCCAACATGAACGCACCCAATCCTTCCTTGCCCGCGTCCTTAAGCACTAGTTAAAGCAGTAAGCTTCACATTAAAAGAGCCATTTTTTTCCTCCAAATGGCTCTTTTTCATCAGCCTGTCCACGTGACAGGCTTTTTTTTGCCTGTGGATAAAATATTTCTGTCTTTCGTTACCTCTCGTCTACAAGGCATACCCTCAGCGTCTCTTAGCGTTAGCTCCACATCAAAATGAGGTTGTTCACAGGTGCGGTAACAACTCAGGTACTGACCGGTGGATAAGCAGTGCTCAGTTGTGACTGTGGATAAGGCATTATTTCATCCACAGGCTTAACACCCTTTCCGCCCAGGCAGTACGCTGTTCAAGCATATAGAAGTAAACAACGTAACCATTTGATAAAAATAAGAATAAATAGCTTATGCACAGAATTTGTCCACACTAGTAGTTACAACATTTACAGAACTTCTCTTATTTTATATTTATGTTGTTATTAATAGAGACTGATAAACCCTTTGGGGTGTGGAAAAACCTGACGGTTACCCACAGGGGGTTTATACTTGCCGCCTCATTGATCTAAGGTGCTCATATCTGAAACGGACAGCACCGGTTCACATCATTCGTGCCCTATGGCACAAGACGAGGTGTCTCTTGAATTACCCCGACCGCTTTGACGTGATTGTCATCGGCGGTGGCCATGCGGGAACTGAAGCCGCACTGGCCTCTGCTCGTATGGGCTGTCAGATCCTACTGCTCACCCATAACATCGAAACCCTTGGCCAAATGTCGTGTAATCCTGCGATTGGTGGCATTGGCAAAAGCCATTTGGTCAAGGAAATTGATGCTCTGGGCGGCGCCATGGGGCTTGCCACGGATTTAGGTGGCATCCAGTTTCGCGTGCTCAATGCCCGCAAAGGCCCTGCCGTTCGGGCAACCCGTGCCCAGGCTGACCGTATTCGTTACAAAGCCGCCATTCGTGGAATGCTGGAAAACCAGCCCAATTTGACGATTTTCCAGCAGGCGGCGGGGGATTTAATCGTCGAAAACGACACCGTGCGTGGCGTCGTTACGGAAACGGGCATTCGTTTTCATGCTCAAAGCGTTGTGTTGTGCACCGGGACGTTTTTGGGTGGCGTTATTCACATTGGTTTAGATCAAAGCAAAGGTGGTCGAGCAGGTGATCCACCTTCCAACGCCCTTGCTGAGCGGCTAAGAGCACTGCCGTTTCGCGTTGATCGTTTAAAAACCGGTACACCGCCGCGCATTGATGCAAAAACGGTTGATTTTTCACAATTGGAAGAGCAACCAGGTGATACCCCAACGCCGGTAATGTCCTACCTAGGCTCGCGGGAAATGCATCCGCAGCAGGTCAGTTGCCACATTGCCCACACCAATCAGCAGACCCATGATTTGATCCTGGCGAACCTTGACCGCTCGCCGATGTATTCTGGTGTGATCGAAGGGGTGGGCCCGCGTTACTGCCCGTCGATTGAAGATAAAGTGCATCGCTTTGCCGATAAATCGAGTCATCAAGTATTTATTGAGCCCGAAGGCTTAGATACCCACGAGCTCTACCCCAACGGCATCTCAACCTCGCTGCCATTTGATGTGCAGATTCAGGTTGTGCGTTCGATTAAAGGGCTAGAAAACGCGCATATTACCCGGCCTGGCTATGCCATTGAGTATGACTTTTTTGATCCACGGGACTTAAAGCACTCACTGGAAACTAAATTTATCCACAACCTGTTTTTTGCCGGTCAGATCAATGGCACCACTGGCTATGAAGAAGCAGGGGCGCAAGGGTTGTTAGCGGGATTGAATGCCGCTCGTCGTGCTCAGGAGTTTGAAGCATGGTATCCACGCCGTGATGAAGCTTACCTCGGCGTACTCGTCGACGATCTGATTACCATGGGCACCAAAGAGCCATATCGGATGTTTACTTCTCGTGCGGAGTACCGCTTGCTGCTAAGAGAAGACAACGCTGATTTACGTTTAACCGAAAAGGGCCGTGATTTAGGGCTTGTTAACGACACTCGCTGGGCAGCATTTAGTAAGAAACGGGATGCCATTGAGCAGGAAACCGCGCGGCTAACCACCCTCTGGGTTCAACCAGGCAGCCCTGCAGCTGAAAAAGTGGCTGAAAAAACCGGTGCTCCGCTATCGCGGGAATATTGTTTAAGCGACCTGCTCAAGCGCCCAGAGTTAAGCTATAACGATTTAGCCAATCTGCCCGGTATTGAAGGCACGCTAGTGACCGATGAAGCGGTGGCTGAACAGGTGCAAATTCAAGCCAAATATCAAGGCTATATTGACCGTCAGCAGGATGAGATCGATAAGCTCAAGCGCCACGAAGCTACGCCATTGCCAGCGGAGTTAGACTATTTAAAAGTGGAAGGCTTATCTAACGAGATTCGCCAAAAGCTTGCTGAAGCACGGCCGGAAACGCTTGCTCATGCGGCACGTATTTCAGGGGTCACCCCAGCCGCTGTTTCGATTTTACTAGTTCATCTTAAAAAGCGTCGGCTGGTAGCAGCGGCAGAGGTGGTTAACGGATGAGTTCGTTAACTGCTCTGTTGAAAAGCCTGCCTACGAGCGTGCCAACACGCCTGGATCAGGGGCTTAGCCAACTCGCCATTACCGCCAATGCACATCAGCGTGAGCAACTGTTAGGCTTACTGGCACTGTTGCACAAGTGGAACCGAGCTTATAACCTCACAGCGGTACGTGATATTGACGATATGGTGTCGCGCCATGTCTTGGATAGCGCGGCTGTTTTGCCTTTTGTGCAAGGCCCGCGTCTGCTTGATGTGGGGGCTGGCCCTGGTTTACCTGGTTTAGTGCTAGCGATTTTAAAGCCTGAGCTTGCGGTAACGCTTTTAGACAGCAATGGCAAGAAAGTGCGTTTTCAGCGCCAAGCAGTGATGGAACTTGGTATTGAGAACGTGACACCTGTCCAAGCCCGAGTTGAACAATTCACGGCGGCTACCTTTGATCAGGTGATTTCCCGGGCATTTGCTAGCCTAGTGGATTTTGTCACGCTAACGCGTGAGCTACCTGCTGCAAATGGTCAGTGGCTAGCCATGAAAGGCCCGGGAGCAGACGATGAGCTGCGCGATCTGCCCCCCGGCATTTGTTTACACAAGCGTCATCTGCTGGAAGTGCCCTTTGAAGTCGCCCAGCGGCAGTTGTTGATTCTGACCCAGCAAGGAGTTGAGTAAGTGAGCCAGATCATTGCCCTGACCAACCAAAAAGGCGGCGTGGGCAAGACCACCTCGGCCGTTAACCTGGCGGCCAGTCTCGCTGCGCTCGACCGTCGCGTACTGCTGGTGGATCTTGACCCACAAGGTCATGCCAGCATGGGGAGTGGCATCGACAAATATGAGCTGGATAAAAGCGTTCTTGATGTACTTTTGGGCGAAGCAACAGCTGCGGAAACGATTGTTAAAAAGCTAGCTGTTAAGTACGACGTTCTGCCGGGTAACGGAGATCTCACTGCTGCTGAGGTTGAACTGCTGGATCGCGACAAAAGCGAAAGCTGCTTAACCACTGCGCTTGCCTCGGTAGCGGATGAGTATGACGTGGTGCTGATCGACTGCCCGCCATCCTTGAACATGCTCACCGTTAATGCGCTGACGGCTTCCGATAGTGTGCTGATCCCTCTACAGTGTGAGTTTTACGCGCTAGAGGGGTTATCGGCACTGCTTGATACCGTTGAGCAGATTAAGCAAAACGTTAATCCTGACTTAGCGATTGCGGGCATTTTGCGCACCATGTATGACAAACGCACTAGCCTAACGCGAGAAGTGGATAAACAGCTGCGTGACTATTTTGGCGATATGCTGTTAAAAACGACCATTCCTCGCAACGTTAAAGTTGCTGAAGCGCCAAGCCACGGACTACCGGTGACGCAATATGCCCGGTTTTCCCGGGGGAGTCAGGCCTATCGTGTGTTGGCGAAAGAGATGATTCGCCGTCTTTCTCTTTGACACTCTTAACTTCAACTCTTCAATTCAAAAAAGGGGCGCTGAAAAAAATGAGGGAAAGCGAATGACGCGTAAACGCGCGCTGGGACGTGGCCTGGATGCCCTGATTGGTGCTGGAGCCCGTCGCCGTGACAGCTTGGAACTGGCCGGAAGCGGTACGCCCCTGGAGCTTGCAGATGCAACGTTAAGCGCCGCTGTTGATGAAACCGCCGAAGATCGCCTAGAACGCTTGCCGTTAGGGCAATTAACCCGCGGCAAATATCAGCCGCGTCGTGATATTCAGCCAGAAGCATTAGAAGAGCTCGCTGATTCTATTCGTGCTCAAGGGGTTATGCAGCCCATCGTAGTGCGTCCTATCGGCGTGGATCGCTATGAAATTATTGCCGGTGAACGTCGCTGGCGGGCGGCTCAGCTCGCCGAGTTGGATGTCATTCCAGCCGTTATTCGTGACGTTAGCGACGAAGTCGCGTTGGCATTAGCGCTCATAGAAAATATTCAACGTGAAAACCTTAATGCTATAGAAGAAGCCATGGCGCTCAAGCGTCTTGGCGAAGAGTTTGAACTCACTCAGCAACAGATTGCTGACGCAGTGGGTAAATCGCGCACTCAAGTGGCCAACTTGCTACGTCTGCTGGCGCTAGACCCAGAGGTACAAACACTGCTTGAACGAGGCGATCTTGATATGGGGCATGCGCGGGCGTTGCTGACCTTAAGCAGTGCCCAGCAGCGCCAGGTGGCTCAC
>JAMCZP010000099.1 GCA_023485185.1 Gammaproteobacteria bacterium | reverse complement strand
GTCCATCCCAGTATCAAGCACCGCCACTTTAATACCGGTGCCACTCCACCTGCTTTGTAACACCTTGCACTGGGTTAACCCCCAAGTTGCCTTTAGCTCGTCAGGCTCAAGCTCCTCTTCGGCTTCACCCATATCTAGCTCTGCGCCCAGGTCATGGGCAATGATGCTGGCGGCGCGTAAAAAGCCCCGCAGGTACTCAGCGCTTTCTGAAAACGCAAAGTACTCAGGCTCAATGATTTCGATTGGGCTGTCTGCAGCGATAGGATCGTGCATGCTCATTCCATGTAGCTGTAAGGCATCACCGCCCACTAGCGCGACCCCAAGCTCTGGGAAGACCATGGCTTCGGCATCCCCGGCATCTTCCAAATTAACCGCTTGATCGGCAAAATCCCGCGCGTCAGCCACTCGAAAGTTCTGGGCCTTCAGGGCTTTAATGCCATCTTCGAGCATGCCCTCACGATAGCTAATCAGGTAGCGTCCTGTTTCAAGGCAGTTGCTTCCACGCTCCAGGGCCGCCAATAAAAGCTTTTCAGTTCCACAGGAAACTGAGTTAAGTAACTCATTGCCACCAGAGGGCTTACTACCGCTTCCACTCTGTTTCGGTCTTTTAGCCATCGTTGACCTCCGTTTCGCTTGGCTTTGCAGCAGTATCAATACGTATCCAACCTGCTGCTTTCAGCTTAACGCAACTCATCAACTTCGCCAGATGGTTTCCAAACCTATAAGCGTTGGCGGCTTTCGAAGCTAAGATGGGGGTAATGGCATCGCTTATGGCTCAAGCTCAGCTGAAGCACGCTCGTCATCGCGCAGTGTGAGCACTTCAAAACCCGATGATGTGACAGCAATAGTGTGTTCCCACTGGGCAGACAGTTTCTTGTCACTAGTAATGACCGTCCAGCCATCTTTCTTGGTTTTTATTTTGGCTTTTCCCTGATTGATCATGGGCTCAATGGTAAACACCATGCCTTCTTTCAACACCAAGCCCCTGCCTCTCTTTCCGTAATGCAACACCTCGGGCTCTTCGTGCATCTCCCGACCAACCCCATGGCCACAATACTCCCGCACAACAGAGTAGCCATGCTTTTCAGCATGCTGCTGAATCGCAAAACCAACATCGCCTAAGGTGGCACCCGGCTTGACCGTTTTAATCCCCTCCCATAGCGCCTCGTAGGTTTTATCAACCAACCGTTTGGCAAAGGGAGTCACTTCCCCTATCAGGTACATCTTGCTGGAGTCAGCAATAAAGCCATCTTTCTCCAGGGTAATATCAACATTAACGATATCACCTGACTTAAGCGTTTGTGTCTCAGAGGGAACGCCATGACATACCACATGGTTGACTGATGCATTCAGCACATACTGGTAATCATATTGGCCTTTACTGGCCGGGCGAGCCTTCAACTCATCGACAATATAATGCTCGGCCCAATCGTTAATCGCCATGGTGGTTACCCCAGGCGCTATTTTCTCATCCAGATAACTGAACACCAATGCGAGTAGCCGTCCTGCCTCCCGCATAACGCTTAATTCCTGTTCACTTTTCAGGATGACGTTAGGCACCGATCACCTTCCTGACATCGACGTCGGCCTGCTTCATTTGCTCGTGCATAATGTCAGAGAAAGTCATGTTCGGATTAGCCTCGGCTAGCATGCCCACTTTTATCCAATACTCCGCCTGCGCATTGATAGAGCGCACCATCACAGAGCTCGCTTTGCGAATATCCTCATGCAACTGATCATTGATCTTTACGATGCCCATCATATCTCTCAATATATGAAACGAATACAAAATATATATGTATCACATATTACCTAAATAGTGGGCCACAAGCCCGCGTTCCTGCCACATATTCTAAAACAACGGCATGCAACTCCAGACCACTCAACATGCGCCTGGGGAGATAAAGTTAGGAGAAACTAGGAACCAATAGAAAGGGATCAGCGAGTTCGCTTACGAGGGCGCACCACGAACCAGCTCGCCAGCACCAAGCTGCCGAATAAGGTATAAACCACCACAAACACCCACTCCGGCAGCGTGAAGTAGAGCAAACTATGCAACCAATATTGAATGAAAGAGCCTGAATAGGTGGCCGCCCCCGCCTCTGCCCGCAGCGCCATTTCCCAAGTGGTTAATGGGCAGACCGCACCTAACCAAGCTTGCCCCACCACGTAACCAATGGCGCATAGATGGACAATGCGGAAAACGCGGTTGCGAACCCACCGCCAATTTAGAAAATAGCCAACATACACAGCGAATAAGCCAAACACGACAAACGCCACAAACAGCACATGCAGAATGAGGATGGTATCGGCGAGCAGTAGCAGAAACGTAGGCATTAATCTTCCATCACTTAATCATCTATTAGTAATGGCGGCACCGGGCAGTCGAGGATATCTGCCACCACACGGAACAGTTCAGCTTCGGCCGGGCGAATAATTCCGCTGTGCTCAATGCAGCGTGCCATTGCTTGCAACAAGGCAGGTTTTTGCAAAGGCTGCAGGCGCCTTAAGCGTTCAACCGCCAGGCTAAGCGCACGCATATCGGTTACATCGTCAGCGGCTGTTAAGGCAAACGGCAACTCACGTTCAGCAGCATGCAGTGCTGCACTAATCTCATCAGGGTCTTCCTGACCGGCCGCCGCTAACACCGTCAGCAGTAACTGACACTCCCGCTGTAGGTCGTTTAACTTTAGGTTGGCAGGCCCGTTATCCTGCTCGCTCAAATTATTCAGCAGCAGTTGATAAAGCGACCATTCCCATAGACTCACCTGACCATCCGCACTCATTAAGCGCTCCATACAAAGTCGAAAGTGCTGCCCCTGCTCTACCGAAAGCGACTTCAGCGCTGGTAACGCCAGCTCAACCAGTGGCAAGCGCAGTTGAATATCCAGGGCCATCACATCAGGGGCATGCTTAACCAACGCTAGATAAACATCCGGCAGCGCGATTTTCTGCAACGCTTCTAGCTGATGTTCACGCACCCTTTGGTCGTCACTGAGCAGTAGCGCATATATCAAAGCGCGGGCTGCATAGGCCTCATGGGCGGCGGTTTTTATCTTCTCTGGCAGTGCTTCTAACGTTGTTTGAGCCTGGGCAATATGGCGCTGGTCGGGTTTTCCCATGGAATTAATCGCCGTTTGAGCAGAAGCACCTGTCAACACAGCGGCCAGGGGTGACTCTCTTAACCCCGCTTGTGCATTTGGCGCAGTTGCTGCTGAATCAGTTGTTTCGCTCTCGACCGGTTGCGTGGGCAACGTTGCCTCGAAGCGACCATTCCAGTTTGGCATTACACGCTGAATGCGATCTTTTAACGGCGGATGGGTGGCCATCATTTGATTAAACCCCAGCCGTACACCCTGACCGAAATACAAATGACTGAACTCCGCCGCCTGGGCTGCTTGAAGGTTAGAGCCCTGACTATGAGCGCCAATCTTAACCAGCGCGTTACCAATCCCCTGGGGGTTGCGGGTAAACTGCACCGCTGAAGCATCCGCTAGATACTCGCGCTGCCGACTGACCGCTGACTTAATCAAATTGCCAAAGAAGGTGCCCGCGTAACCGACCAGCATTAGCACCGCCCCTAGCACCAGAATGACCGCCCCAGAGTTATCGCGCTTGCCGCCGCCCATCCGCCGAAAACGCATACTGTGCAGCAGCGTTCCACCCAATAAACCAATCAGCAGAATGCCGTGCAACACACTGATCAGCCGCATATTGAGGCGCATATCGCCATGCAGAATATGGCTAAACTCATGGGCAACCACCCCCTGCAGCTCTTCCCGTGTCAGGCTGCTGATCGCACCTCGGGTAATGCCGATAACCGCATCACTGGTTTGATGCCCCGCCGCGAAGGCATTGATGGCCTCCTCCTCCAACACATAAACCGAGGGCACCGGCGTTCCAGACGCAATGGCCATCTCTTCAACCACATTCAAAATGCGGCGTTCATGAGCATCGCGGGTGTTTAGATTGATTTCCCGGCCACCGAGCGCTTCCGCCACTGCACGGCCACCACGACGTAGTTGGCTGCGTTTAAATAAGCCACCCAACACCACGATTGCCAACACCGCAATCGCCACACCAGCGACAAGCTCAATGGATAGCGCTGACCATATTCCCTGATCAGCAAGGCTGGATTGTGCTGCGGGTTGGCCCCCATCCATCAATTGGAGCGTGATGGCAATCGCCAGCGTGGCGACAACAATCAGCGCCACTACGGCCAGCACTAGCAATATGACCAGACGCCCAGTTTTACGACGCGCTTGATCCTGCGCAGTAAAAAAATCCATATGTCGCTTTCCCTGTGCAGTGGCTTAGAAGTTGAATCGCTAAGAACTTGAGTGAATCAAAACGACACCTTAGGCGCTGCCTGGATCTGAGCACTGTCTTCGAACGCTAACAAGGAAGCATCCTGGCCATGCCCAAACATGCCCGCCACCGCCACTGGCGGAAAGCTCTGCCGATAGGTGTTGTACTGCATCACCGCGTCATTAAATGACTGCCGTGCAAAGGCCACCTTGTTTTCAGTGCTAGTGAGCTCTTCAGACAGCTGCTGCATGTTTTGTGAGGCTTTAAGATCAGGATAGGCTTCCATCACCACATTAAGCCGCCCCATCGCTTGAGTAAGCGCCCCTTCAGCTCCGCCAAGATCAGCAATTGCTTTGGCGCTACCAGGATTTGCCGCCGCAGCCTTGAGCCCCGCCGCTGCTGTATTCCGAGCTTCAATGACTGACTGTAGGGTTTCCCGCTCGTGACTAAGGTAACCCTTGGCGGTCTCTACCAGGTTGGGAATCAGGTCATGCCGACGCTTCAGTTGCACTTCAATTTGGGCAAAAGCGTTCTGGTAGCGATTGCGCAACGACACAAGCCGGTTGTAGATAGAGACGACATAAAACGCGACAGCGGCAATCATCGCCAAGATGATAATAAGTGTAAGCGCCATGATCCTTCCTTAACGTAAATGGGGTTCAGTGGCAAAAATAGTAACATCTAAGCGGTTGGGGCGTATTTTAGTGCAGGCATGCAAGCAGCTATACAGCGAACCTACATGCCTAAACCATGGAATGGCTGGGAAGGGAAAGCTAGCAATAATGTTGACTTGTGGCTGAGCTACTTCTTATTTCGCCGGAACGGCTCCTGCTCGTGGAGAAATCGCGTAAAGGTGTCTTTGGGCCGCTCAAGTCCATGTGAGCCTAACGCGCGTGATGCCATCCCCCTGTGATTACTGCCATGAGTCAATAAATGAAGCAGAATTTCATCGACAGATAGCTGACCAACATCGCCATCGATAAAGCGAAACGAAATGACGCGATCCAAATCATTTAAAGATGCTGATTCGGCAAACATCACCAGCCATGAATCACTCTCCTCCATCCTTTCCCTTAATTCTGAAAAGGATGGCGTTTCTACCGTATTGTCTGCAGCAAATTGCTCTTTCGTGCCAGCAATACGGCTAATGAATAGGCTGTCGACGACTGCGGTATGATTCAATATGCGCAGAAAGAAAGTTGCATCGTTTTCTGGGAGTAAATGAAACTGGCGCTCTCCAAACGAAAGAAGCTCATTATTAGCCCACTTCTTATATCTAAAAGCATTTACATACCGCATCTTAAACGCTCCAGTTTATTCAGTCACTTGTGCTTCGTCGCGCATCGCTCTGAGCGAGGTGATTTCCACGGTGAGCGCATCCCGCTCTTGTTCTAGTTCACTTACCTGCTCACCGAGTGCGGCCAACTGGCTATTAGCCTGCTCAATCTCGCCGTTTAACGCTTCAATATCTGCATCAACCTGACTGCGGGCCTCTTCTGCCTCTTGGTGAGACTGTTGAGCAGCATCACGAGCGGCTTCGGCCTCCTCTTTCTCAGCTTCTACCTCAGCGTATGTTTCATTTAGCTCGTCAAGACGGCTCTGCCTTTGATCTATTTGCTCGTTAAGGTTATCTACTTCTTCTTCGCGGGTTTCGAGCTCACCCCGTAAAGTAGATAAATCTTCTTCAGCATTGGCAATGTCTGCACGCGTTGCAGCAAGCTCGGCTTCCGCTTCGGCCTGCTCAACCTCAAGGGCTTCTGTTCTCTGCTGCAGTGTTGCTAAATCCAGCTCAGCGGCTTCAA
>JAMCZP010000250.1 GCA_023485185.1 Gammaproteobacteria bacterium | reverse complement strand
GCCGAATGTGCCTTCACCCGAAGCACTGATCGAGAGCGGTGATGCCAAGCACGCCCGCTTTCCAGGCCACCCGATTGAGTTTGTTCACATCAAGGGTAACCCAGACAACGGCACCCCTGCTATCGACAATGCTGATGTGTTTATCGGCCTGTCAGGCCCTGGACTGCTTTCCGCTGAGCAAGTGAAGAAAATGGCTTCTGATCCGGTCATTTTTGCCTGCACTAATCCAGACCCGGAAATTCATCCGGACGTTGCCCGTGCGGCACGCCCAGATGTGATCATGGCGACGGGCCGCTCGGATTTTCCGAACCAGGTGAACAACGTACTTGGCTTCCCATTTATCTTCCGTGGTGCGTTGGATGTGCGTGCCACGCGCATTAATGAAGAGATGAAGCTGGCCGCGGTACACGCGCTGAAAGATTTGGCTCGGGAGCCGGTGCCGCAAGAAGTGCTAAATGCCTACGAACGCACTGAAATGAGCTTTGGTCGCGAGTATATTATTCCGACGCCAGTGGATATCCGCCTGCTCGCGCGCATTTCCTCTGCGGTTGCACAGGCCGCCGTTGATTCCGGCGTGGCGCGTAAGCCGTTCCCTGCGCACTACCCGCTGCAGTCTATCAACGACGTCTACGGCGGCTAATTCGCTGCTCTGGCATTACTTACGCCCGCTTCTTAGCGGGCGTAACTGTTTTGGAAGCTTGCCTAGTTACTCTTTTGCATAGCGCGTCAGCCCTTCTTGCGCGGTGGACGCCACTAAACGGCCATCGCGGCTATAGATATGCCCTCGTGCCAGGCCGCGGGCGCCGCCTGCCCAGGGCGAGTCGATAACGTAAAGTAGCCATTCATCCAAGCGCGTGTCCTGATGCAACCACAGGGCGTGATCAAGGCTTGCAATGCGCAGTTTGGGGTCTCGGTACTCAATGCCATGGGGAATCAAGCTGGTGGTCAGCAGGTTGAAATCAGAGGCGTAAGAGAGCAAGTGGCGATGTAGGGCGGGGTCATCAGGCAGGGTACCTGATAGACGGAACCATAAGCATTGTCCCGCAGGGGTGCCGTTGTCTGGGTTACCCTTGATGTGAACAAACTCAATCGGGTGGCCTGGAAAGCGGGCGTGCTTGGCATCACCGCTCTCGATCAGTGCTTCGGGTGAAGGCACATTCGGCATGGCGCGCTGATGGCTAAAGCTTGGCTCGCCGCTTTGAAATGAGGCGCTGCAGAAAAAAATCGGTCGGCCTTTCTGAATAGCGGTGACACGGCGGGTGGTAAAGCTGCCGCCATCGCGAATAGTATCCACCTGATAAACAACCGGACGGTGAGGGTCGCCAGGGCGCAGAAAATAGCCGTGTTGAGAGTGGGGGCGGCGCTCGTCAGGCACCGTACGTGCCGCCGCTGCAAGTGCCTGACCAAGTACTTGGCCGCCATAGAGCTGAGGAAAGCCTAAATCTTGGCTTTGGCCGCGAAATAGCGTTTCTTCCAGCGTTTCAAGCTCCAGTAACGCCACCAGTTTGTTTAGCGCGTCTGTCATTCTCGGTATCCTTGGTGCTGTCTCAATATGATGCTGACGATGAAGGCGGGCCACCGCTGCAGCAGATGCGTCTTTCATACGATCGTTTAGCTACCTTAGCGGAGTTTGCTGTTATGCGCAGCGATGAATTTTACATGCACCGGGCGCTTGATCAGGCTCACCTGGCCGCAGCGGCGGGGGAAGTCCCAGTGGGGGCGGTTGTGGTTGATTCGCTAGGCGAGATTATTGGCGTCGGCTGCAACGCTCCGGTGGCCAGCTGTGACCCTAGCGGCCACGCGGAAATTCGTGCCCTGCGCGAGGCAGGTCAAAAACAGGGCAACTACCGCTTAGAAGGCTGCACGCTGTTCGTTACCTTAGAGCCGTGCATGATGTGCTCTGGGGCGATGGTGCATGCGCGGCTAAGCCGTCTGGTATATGGCGCTGCTGAACCTCGCGCGGGTATGGTCGAATCAAAAGCCAACCTGCTGGCACAGCCATGGTTTAACCATCAGGTGAAAGTGACCGGTGGCGTACTTGCCGCGTCCTCACAGAAGCTGCTGAAAAGTTTTTTTGCCGCTCGGCGAGAACTGCCGAGAGCGTAATGACCCACCCGTGCTCATCAGAGCTTTCTAATCAAGCGGTGGTACAAGGTCGAACAGGAACAGCGGATCATCATTGACCGGTGTTTGCTCTAGTTGAAAAAACTGTTGGCGACTGCGTTCCACGTACTGAATCATTTCGTAGTAACGGCGAATGTTGCGCACATAAATGACCGGTTCCCCGCCACGGGCGTAGCCATAGCGCGTCTGGCTGTGCCATTCACGCTGCTGCAACAGGGGCAGGGCTGCGCGAACGTCTTCCCAGCTATTAGGGTCGCCGCCGCGCATCTCGACAATATTGCGCGCGTCGTATAGATGGCCAAGGCCGACGTTGTACGCGGCCATGGCCATATACAGACGATCATCACCGGTAATGTTTTCCGGCAGGCGGTCTTTAATGCTGCGCAGATAACGGGCACCACCGTCGATACTCTGGGCTGGGTCGCGGCGATCACTAATGCCCATTTCACTGGCAGTAGGGTGGGTTAGCATCATTAAGCCGCGAACACCCGTGGGGGAAACTGCCTCCGGATCCCAGTGAGACTCTTGATAACCCACTGCCGCTAGCAATTGCCAATCAAATGCCGTTTCTCGTGCGGCTTGCTTAAATAGCTCCGTGTACTCGGGTAGGCGAGAGTCCAAGTGGGCTAAAAAAGTGCGGGTGCCAACATACTCAAGGTAGTCATCGTGGCCAAAGTAACGGTTGACCAGTCGATCGAGTGTGCCGCTCTCCTGTAAGTCTTGTAGAAAATTATTGGCGGCCTCCAGTAATCCCAGGCCTCGTCCAGTGGGTAGCGCCCAGGCCATGGAAAGGGGGTCGCCTAGCGTAAAGCCACGCTCAACGTTCGGGAAAAACAACCGGTTTAAACGGAACTGATGTTCGAAAATGACCGCTGCATCCAGCGTGCCGTTTTCAACGCGGGCAAGTAGTTCGGCGACCTCTAGCTCATTTGACTCTTTCCAGCTTAGAGCAGGGTGAATGCGCTGTAAGTTGCGCAGCGCCTCCCCTGTCCCTGCGCCACTGAGCGTACCAATTTCTAGCCCCACCAAGTCACTGGGTGCCTGAATACCGTTAAGGCCACGTCGGTAGACCACCAAGGGCTGCATCTGAATAATCGGTCGGGTGTAGTGGATGCCCGGCGTATTCGGTAGCAGTGGTAGTGCTGCGGCACCTAAATCACCTTTTTCACGCACGGCAGGAAGCACACTTTCGGGGTAGTGGCTGGCGTCAAGATTAAGACTTACCCCTAAATAGTCGGCAAAGCGGTGCATCAGCTCGTATTCAAAACCCGTAGGGCCTTGGCGGCCTTCATAGTAAGTGGTAGGAGCATTGCGGGTGTGAACGGTAATAAAGTCTTTTGCTTTGATATGCGTAAGCTGCTCGCCAGGGGGGGCAAGGGAAAAGGTCGGTAACATGACCAGGAGCGTCATAGCGATTAGCGCATAATAAGCGCTGGCGCGGGCTACAAAATGTCGGCGAATCAACGTCAGCATGGCGTCTTGTCGGCATAAAACAAGCTGCCACGATACCCAGCCAGGGGCATGCTGTCACCTTGTTGATTTCGTGTGACCGCCGCTTTCCAGTATCATAGGGACTTTCCGGTATCATATAAGTACGGCCGCACAGCGGTCCGGTGATTTCCCTGCTCGAATTTCCCTGCTCTAGAGGCTTCAGGATATGCTCGAACTGCGAGGCGCGCCCGCCCTTTCTGCCTTCCGTCATGCTCGGTTATTAGCGGTGTTGCGTGAACGAGTGCCCGAGGTGGAAGCGCTGTCTGCCCACTATGTTCATTTTGTCGATGTTCACGCCAATGATCACAACGAACAACTCGATGACGCCTCCCACGAGCATTTAGCTCAGCTACTCGTTTATGGCACGCACACGAGCATGGAAGTTCCCGACCATGCCCAGCGCTTTTTGGTGGTACCCCGTTTAGGAACTCAGTCGCCCTGGTCGTCGAAAGCCACCGATATTGCCCACAACTGTGGGCTGCGTCAGATTAGCCGCATCGAGCGCGGCATCGATTACCGGGTAAGTTTCACCGCGACCCCGGATGATGAAGGCCTGACTGCGCTGGCCGCACTGCTGCATGACCGTATGACCGAAACCGTGCTGGCGGATGCCGCGGATGCCACGAAGCTATTTGCCCAACACGACCCTGCGCCGCTGGGAAGTGTGGATATTTTGGAGGGTGGCCGAGAAGCGTTGGCAACGGCCAATCAGGCATTGGGGCTGGCGCTGGCAGAGGACGAAATTGATTACCTGGTGGATGCTTTCAACGAGTTGGGGCGTAATCCCAGCGATGTTGAGCTGATGATGTTTGCCCAGGCCAACTCCGAGCACTGCCGCCATAAGATTTTCAATGCAGACTGGGTGATCGATGGCGAGCCGCAAAGCCACTCGTTGTTTAAGATGATCAAGAATACCTTTGCGTCATCTCCCGATAATGTTCTTTCAGCTTATAGCGACAACGCGGCGGTCATTAAAGGCAGCCAGGCGGGGCGGTTTTTCGCAACACCGCTGACGGGTGCTGAGGGTGAGCGTGCGCTATACGCCACTCATCAGGAACCGATTCATATTCTGATGAAAGTCGAAACTCACAACCACCCAACGGCGATTGCCCCTTTCCCAGGGGCTGCAACGGGGTCGGGCGGTGAGATACGTGACGAAGGCGCCACCGGTATTGGTGGCAAGCCCAAAGCAGGCCTTTCAGGCTATACCGTTTCCAACCTGCGCATTCCAGAGTTTGTGCAGCCCTGGGAGGCGTTTGATTACGGTAAGCCCGAGCGCATGCAGTCGGCGCTCAACATTATGCTCGACGGCCCGATTGGCGGCGCTGCATTTAACAATGAGTTTGGACGCCCCAACCTAACCGGCTATTTCCGCACTTACGAGCAAGAGTCGCTTAACGACGGCGGCATTGAACGGCGTGGTTTCCATAAGCCGATTATGCTTGCCGGTGGTTACGGTAATATCCGTGCCCATCACGTTCAAAAGGGCGATATTCCGGTTGGCGGCAAGCTAATTGTAATGGGTGGCCCGGCGATGCTGATTGGCCTCGGTGGCGGCGCGGCGTCAAGTATGGCGTCTGGCACCTCCAGTGCTGATTTGGATTTCGCCTCAGTACAGCGTGAAAACCCTGAAATAGAGCGCCGCGCTCAAGAAGTTATCGACCGCTGCTGGGCAATGGGTGATCACAACCCGATCCGCTTTATTCATGACGTGGGTGCCGGTGGGCTTTCCAACGCGCTGCCGGAGCTGGTGAAAGACGGTAACCGCGGTGGCTGCTTTGACCTACGCGCAGTGCCCAATGCCGAGCCGGGCATGAGTCCGCTGGAGATCTGGTGTAACGAAGCCCAAGAGCGCTATGTGCTTGCCGTTGCCCCAGAAGATTTGGACACGTTCGATGCCCTGTGCAAACGCGAACGCTGCCCTTATGCGGTGGTCGGTGAGGCACAAGAGGCGCATCACCTTGAAGTGCGCGATGGCCACTTTGACAGCAAGCCGGTGGATTTGCCGATGAGCGTGCTGTTCGGCAAAGCGCCTAAAATGCAGCGCGAGTTTGAGCGTAACGAGCCCGAGCTTTCTGGCGTGATGCTCGATAACCTTGATCTACGCGAAGCGTTAGATCGTGTGTTGCGTCTGCCCACGGTGGCCTCCAAAAGCTTTTTGATTACCATTGGTGATCGCTCGATTACCGGCCAAGTGGTTCGCGATCAAATGGTCGGCCCCTGGCAGGTGCCGGTGGCCGATGTGGCGGTCACCACGGCGAGTTTTGATAGCCATGTGGGTGAGGCCATGGCCATGGGCGAGCGCCCGCCGGTAGCGTTGATTAACCCCGCGGCCAGCGCACGCTTGGCGGTCGCTGAGACGATTACCAACTTGGCAGCAGCACCGATTGCCAAGCTTAGCGATATCAAACTCTCTGCCAACTGGATGAGTGCGGCCGATCACCCTGGCGAGAATCAGGCGCTGTATGACGCAGTCTATGCAGTGGGTATGGAGATGTGTCCTGCGCTGGGCATTGCCATTCCCGTGGGCAAA
>JAMCZP010000165.1 GCA_023485185.1 Gammaproteobacteria bacterium | reverse complement strand
CACCTCGCCGGGCATTCACGATACGCTAATGGCCGCCTGCGACCTGTTCCGTTATATGACGCTGGGCGTAGAGGGCTATCATGATAGCTGTGCCGACAACCTGCGATTAGCCATGCAAGCCATTGGCACAGAGGCACCCGAAGTGCCCCAGCCGTTCAATCTGTGGATGAATATTCCGGTTAATGCCCAGATGAAAGTCGACTGGTGCCCGCCGGTTTCAAAAGCTGGCGACTATGTTGAGCTACGCGCAGAGATGGACTGTATTGTGGCAATGTCCGCCTGCCCGCAAGACATCATCCCAATCAACGGTGCAGACTGTGTGCCTGTCGAGGTACATTTTGAAGTCTACGAATAAAAGCCTCTAGGGAGAGCCTGATGGAAAGCCACCTTCATTATCCAACCGACAAGACCGTTATTGATTTAGCGGCGATAGCGGCAGCGGTAAACCCGGAACGACTCGCCAACGACTTAGCGTGGCGCGTTTAGCGCTTGATGACAACGACACCCGCGCCCGGCTTTGGCTGATTGAGCAGGCCAGCGCCCTGGGTGCCAAGGCAAGCGTCGACGCTATCGGCAACGTGTTTCTTGATGTGCCCGGCAGCGCCCCTGCGCTTGAGCCTGTCGTCACGGGCAGTCATTTGGATAGCCAACCGGCGGGTGGCAAGTACGATGGTGCGCTGGGCGTGCTGGCAGGGCTTGAGGCACTACGCGCACTTAAACAGGCTGGTTTTAACCCGCGCCGCCCGCTATCGCTGGTGAGTTGGACCAATGAAGAGGGGGCGCGCTTCTCGCCTGGCACCTCGGGCTCAGCGGTCTTTTGCGGCGTGCGTAGCCTCAATGAAACGCGCTCAGTTGAAGACAGCGACGGCAACAGCCTGGGACGTGCCTTGGATACTTGCCTGGCTGAACTGGACGCCGCAGGCGTTCCCCGTCGCCCCTTGGCAACCCCGATGCATGCCTTTCTTGAGCTGCATATTGAGCAAGGCCCTATCCTGGAACGCAAGGGTGTGTCAGCAGGCGTCGTGGAAGGTATTCAAGGCGTTAGCTGGTTTGAAGTCACCGTATCGGGAAGCGCCAACCATGCGGGCACCACGCCGCGTGCCATGCGCCGCGATGCGTTAGAGGGCGCCTGTGCGCTGGCAACAGCGCTACGGGAGACCGCCCGGGATAGCGAAGACCGCGTGCGTTTTACCATTGGCAAGTTTGCCGTCAGCCCTGGCTCGGTGAACACCATTCCTGATCAGGTCACCTTCACTATTGATTTACGCCACCCCAAAGCAGCGACGCTAAAAGCGCTGGAAGCCGAATTCAATCAGCTCGCCCAGCAGACCTGGGCGGGCTGCAAAGCAATACTGACATCACTATCGCGCGTTGAGCCAGTGGCGTTTCCCGCCACCCTCACCGCCCTGCTTGATGACACCGCCCATGATCTAGGTATTACGGCACCGCGATTAGTATCGGGCGCCTTTCACGATTCGATTCACCTCGCCAACCACTGCCCAACGGCGATGCTGTTTGTGCCCTGCCGCGATGGTCTGAGTCACCACCCCGATGAGCATACCGAACTCGATGATGCCGTCGCGGGCACGCAATTACTGGCCGCCAGTCTGGCGAGCTTAACCCGATAAGGAGAGCCACATGGCCAAGGGCACCGACGGCACTCGCCGCAATGCCGCCACCGGCGAAAGCTACCTGCCGCACCAGGAGCCACGTTATCGCGAAATAGCCAGCTTCTTGCGTGCACCGCTAGCCGAATCGTTAGAGGAACTCGATATTGCCCTGGTCGGCATTCCGTTCGATGGCGGCGTGAGCAATCGCCCCGGCACCCGCCACGGCCCGCGGGAGATTCGCAACCAATCGAGCATGATGCGCAGCCTGCACCATGTCACACGTCTAGACCCTTTTGCTCAGGCACGCATTGCCGACATAGGCGACGTTCGCTTTTCATCGATCTACGACCTTGAGCAGGTCTCCAATGATATTGCCGCTTATTACTCGGCGATTCGCCGAGCAGGCGTTATCCCGCTAAGCGCCGGTGGCGACCACTCAGTTACCTACCCGATTCTGCGCGGCTTAGCGGCCGATGGCCCGGTGGGATTGATCCATATCGATGCTCATACCGACACCTGGGACGAATTCCAAGGCTCAAAATTTCACCACGGCGGTCCCTTCCGGCTTGCCTGTGAACATGGCCTGATTGACCCCAAACGCACGGTGCAGATTGGTATTCGCGGTGCTCAGAACACTACTCAGGGCTGGGATTATTCTGACGCTAGCGGCATGCGGGTGATGTTTATGGAGGAAGTGGATGCGCTGGGTATTGAAGCGACAGTCGCGGAAGCACGCCGCGTGGTCGGCAGCGGCCCGGTTTACCTATCCTTCGATATCGACAGCATCGACCCCGCCTTTGCCCCTGGCACCGGCACCCCTGAAGTAGGTGGCCTCACCAGCCTGCAAGCACTTCAACTAGTGCGCGGCTTTCGAGGTTTACCGCTTATCGGCGCTGATGTAGTGGAAGTCTCCCCACCCTTCGACCCCAGCGGTAACACGGCCCTGCTTGGCGCTACCGTTATGTACGAGCTTTTGTGTTTGATGGCAGAACAGGTCGGCGTTGAGAAGCAATAAACTTACCAATGGTTGATAAGGAGTCGTCTACACGGGTGTTCTCTATTAAGATCAATGTATAGTGAGTCTCCCCTTTCCCGTCAGGAGATACGCCCATGCAGCTTTCCACCTGGTTGCTTTTTGTTGCCGTGGCACTGGTCAGCATTGCCAGTCCCGGCCCAGCTTTTCTAGTCGCGGTGCGCAATGGCATGGCAGGAGGAGCCAAGCGCGTGGCGCTTTCGTCGCTGGGGAATATCACTGGCCTGCTCATACTGGCCAGTGCAGCTGTCTTGGGGCTGGGGGTGGTGTTGAACGCTTCGGAAATGCTGTTCAACCTGCTTAAACTGGGCGGCGCAGCCTACTTGATCTACCTGGGCATTCGTCAGTGGCGTAGCAAGACCTCCCTTGCAGTCTCAACCAGCCCGGCAAAGCCCACTCCCAGATGGCGCACTGTCAGTGAAGGCGTACTGGTCGCCATGAGCAACCCTAAGGCGATCCTGTTCTTCACTGCTCTGTTCCCACAGTTTCTGGATACGCAGCGCGCCTTGCTTCCTCAGTTCTCCATCATGGTAGGTACCTTCATGGCACTCTCCTTTGTCACCTTGATGACCTACGGCACCCTTGCCAAGCATCTTGCCCGCTGGCTGAGCAGTCGCTCGCGGGTGACCTGGGTCAATCGCCTGATGGGTAGTGCTTTTATCGGATTGGGCCTATCCATTTTACGCTTACGGCAGCCAGTATGATGGCCTATGGGTCACTCTTTGTGTGTAACGTCCAACGAGCAATCACAGCAGTGACGATCACGGCAAATGGCATGAATACGACCGCTTCTGCGACCGAGTGCTCTATGGCGATGACAACCTGCGCAAGTTTCGCACGCTACTGTCGCGTAAGCGGCATAAGTTTGATACGTCGGTACCGATGGAAAGCCTGCTCTTTACATAGCAAGACTTACTCTGCTTGAGCAATGGAGTATGTCTGCCACCCGGTTGGCGACGCTTCTCCCAACCAATACGCTAGTACCGCCTGGCTGGCCCGGAATAACGGTGTGGGGAGCGCACCGGGACTGAACCAGCGCCATTGACTAAATACTTCCGGCTCAAGCACTGATGCTTCAGCATCCTGCTCCACATTGGCGAGTACTGCCCCTGTCACTACGGAGACAGCGCTATTCAAGTTCTGGGTAATCGCCAGCAGTTTAGTACGCTGCAACTCGGAAATACCCGTCTCTTCAGCAATTTCGCGAACAGCCGCCGCTTCAAATGACTCTCCCGCATCAATATGTCCACCCGGCAAACACCAGCTTGGCGATTCACCGGGTTTATCGCGGTAGCCAAGCAGCACTGCTCCGTCAGGACGGACAAGAATAGCGCCAACACCGATAATAGACTGTCCGGTACTGTCCATCGTTAACCCCTTTTCCAGATCAGTTAGAGCACTTAGTTCACTTAAGCCGTCAGCCCAATCCCGCGTAAAATCACCGAGGTGACCGATTGCAACGGCTTTTTCGAATGGCAGGTCGAGGAGGCTTCAAAGCTTAAACTCAGGAGGCGGTGTATTTGGATCAGGCCCGTCCAAGGTTGCTACAACCGAACCAAGCAACGTTGCGAGTTCTCGCGATAGAAAGTCAGCAAATCGCGGATTCTCCAGCGTTCGTGCTAACGTGTCCGAGGGTAGAAATCGCGTCATTTCTGAGTAGAAGCCAGCACCTGAAATGATACTTGGCAGCCGCTCAATCATGCCGCGAGCCTCGGTAGAGTATCTCTCAACGCTATAATCCGTGAGTTTGCGCTGGAGCAAATCAAGATTGAGTGTTGCGCCCTGCTGTTTTAACCACTGCAGATCCCAGATGTCCCGGTGGCGTACATACTTTTTCGTGTTCACTAACGAGACGAGCTTGTCCGCCATGATCTCATCGTTACTTTCAGTGACCACCAAAAGATCACTGTACCCATCAGGCAGAAAAGGATAGTTAATCTGGATGGCATGAGCCTCACGGGTATAAGCAGGAATGTTTGCGACTTCCAACTTGATTCGCTGCTTTGGAACGTCTGGCCGCATGGGTGCGGTTACGACGGCAACCTGCCACTTATCGACACGTACATCGGCGTATCGAGGATCGTCTTTGAGCTCTCTCGGCGCTTTCACCGTCACCTCAAGGCGATAGCGGCGACTAACGTACTCTTCAATACACTCTTTGATCCGCGTAAAGTCTTCGCGTTTGAAGTCTCGGTCTCCCACAAAATCAAGGTCTTCACTAAATCTGGGCGATCCCCGGCAAAGTCGCAAGCAAGTCCCGCCCTGGAACGTCAATGCGTCGAGTAAGCCTTCTTTATCAAGGGCATATAGAATATCGAAGTGGAGCAGTTCCTTTTCAATCACTGGGCGCATCGCTTTACGCGCCGGATCCTCCATAGCTTTCGCCACTAGCTTTTCATAATCCCCAGGCTCAATTCGGTTCATTCAACACCTCAACATCGACCATATGGGTATTTCGCCCTACGCGTTTAAGGTCAGCCCAGGCGGCTTCCGGCGTCGCGATCTTGAGAGGGCGGCCAATGTCCTTCATGCGCTCCATCAATTCAGTGATTGGACGGCTTGTGTGGGTAAACTCAATGGTGCCATAAGGCGTTCGATAGGTTCCCTTTCGGCCGGTTGTCATCACGGTCAGTCGATCGACTGGGATTTGTGAGATGGCGCCGTATTCAGATAAAGCAGACTCTAAAGAAACATAGTTGTATTCGCCGCGCCGCATGGCACGAGCGATACGCTCCAGCCGATAGGCGTCTGGGGTTCGAGATAGCGCATAGTGATAGATACCCCGCGCAACACCCTCAAGTACCCCATGGCGACGGAGGCGGTTCACGCCCTCTTGCAGCGTTTTCGGGCTATCTTCATGGAACAGTTTTGCAAGATCTCGCAATGTGAAGATAGTACGCCCCTGGCGATCCCAAGCATCTAAACGGTGGCGAGCGAGCATTTGATCCATAAGTAGACACCTAAACTATATAACCATAGTCTAGGTGTCTACTTAATAGCCTTCAAGCCATCTTTACTCAGCTAAGCCGTGAGCCCAATCCCACGCAAAATCACCGAAGTCACCGATTGAACAGCTTTTTCAAACTGTAGATCGTCGAGGGGTTGATCGTCGTTGAGCAGGCAGATTTGGTAGTCAAAATCGGCGTAGTGCTGGGTGGAGGCCCAGATCATATAGAGCAGGTAGGAAGGCTCGACAGGGTTGATTTGACCAGAATCGACCCACTCACGAATTTTCGACTCTTTGAGCTTGGCCCATTCGTAAAGGTTATCGCGCAAGCGCTCTTTAAGGATCGGCGCACCCTGCATGACTTCGGCCGCCCAAACTTTTGAGCCGTTGGCGCGGTTGCGGGAGTGGTTCATCTTGGCGCGAATGTAGGTGGAGAGTACCACGCGGGGGTCATCGTAGAGCTCAAAACAGAGCGCATCCTGTTTCCAAACCTCCAAAAGCTCCAGCAATACATCCTGATACAAGGCTTTTTTGGTGGAGAAGTAGTAGTGAACGTTGGACTTGGGAATATC
>JAMCZP010000272.1 GCA_023485185.1 Gammaproteobacteria bacterium | reverse complement strand
AACAGCGGGTCTTTTAGCGTATGCACGATCGGGCAGAGAGGAATCAGCGGGTCGCCCTCAAAATACATCTGGGTGATCAGCCGGGTAGAAATTGAAGATCCGGTGACTGAAACGTGGATATGCGCCGGGCGCCAGCTGTTCATGTCATTCGGCCACGGGTAGGGGCCGGGCTTGATGGTACGAAAGCGGTACATACCCTGCTCATCGGTCAAGCAGCGCCCTACACCGCCAAAATTAGGGTCTAGCGGTGCCAGGTACCTATCGTTCTTATGCCGGTAGCGCCCACCTGCGTTGGCCTGCCACATCTCAACCAGGGTATGGGGTATTGGCTTGCCGAACTGATCGACTACACGGCCAAACATGATAATCCGCTCGCCCTGGGGCAACCCCTGATTCTGCGGATCTTGTCGAAAGTTGAGCAGCAGGTCGTTGTCGTGTGGCCCCATGCGTAGGTGGCTGAAATCTGGGCCAGTTAACTCAGATGCCGTGGGCTGCTGCATACTCACCAGCGCCTGCTGGGGCGAGCGCGCCACCGAGGTTTTATAGCCGGGCGCGTAGGCTGGGGGATGCCAGTTGCGGTCACGGGCTACAAAGCGTTTATTGTCATTTTGCATTATGGATATCTCGCTCAGTTAAACATGTCGACGTAGTGCTCCACTTAGAGAGTGTCCTGTTTAACGCCCGAGCTGACTATTGATAACTTATCTTACCTTCATAACCTATTGGTTATGACCTTTATCACGATGCCCAGTCACTACGTCAGCAGCGACTTCACGCAGCGCTTCACAAAACGCCTCGGCGGTAAGCGTGGGACGCAGTGAGCGATTGCTACATATCCCAACGGAGCCGCCATGCAGCTCCATGGGCAGCGCCAGCTCGCACAGCTTGCTGCTGCTTATTATGGTGCGTACTGCTTCTTCCGGCGCTATCCAAATGGCATCTCCGGTCAGCGCATAGCGCTGGCCAAGTACCAAGGAAAGCGTCTCAATGCGCTGAGGTGGCAGCACAATGGCATGCCGAACACAGAAACTATCGACTTGTTGGCGCAGCGTAGTTTGCGGCGGCGGGACAACCCAAGGGTAGGTGCTAATGCTTTCGGCGTTGAGCGTTGGCAATGCCAAGAGGGGATGATCATGGCGGACGACCAGTTGGAGGCGTTCGTAGTAGAGGTGTTCAAAATTCAGGTCATGGATTTCCCGGGCCTCGGTCATTCGCCCGACCACAATATCCAGCTCCCCACGACGTAAACGAGAAAGTAAAAAGGCGCTGGTACCCGTCAGTACCTGCGCGCCCCGCTCGGTCGTGGTATTGGATTGCCAGCGCTGCAGTGCCTCAGGTACTAATTGGCTTTCTACGGTAGAAAGAGCCCCAATACGCAGCCAGTCAGCACCTTTTTGCTGTGACTGGAGGGCATCCACGCCCTCTTCCAAGGCACGTACCGCCGGCCCCGCATGGCGAAGCAGCGTCAGCCCCGCTTGGCTGAGTGAAACGCCTAGCGGGGTGCGCTCAAACAGAGAAACAGCAAGCGTATCTTCTAGCTCGCGGATGGTTTTAGAGATACCCGGCTGGCTAATGGCGAGCCGTTCAGCGGCGCGGGCGAAACTGCGCTGGCGCGCTACCTCAAGAAACGCCTGTAAATGACGCAGTTTAATCCGCGCGTTCAGCATAAAAAATCCTCATAACCTTTAGGTTATGAGGATAGCGTGTCTGAACATCCCCGGCGAGCGTTAACTCAACGACTCGCCCCAGCCCAGCTCTTTGGCGAGGGCAAAGGCGTGGTTGGCTGCCGGGACGCCGCCGTAAATCGCCACATGCATCAGCACTTGGCGCAGTTCGGCCTCAGACAGCCCAATTCGTTTAGCCGTTTTTAAATGCAGCGTTAGCTCTTCACGTCCGAGGGCAGCGAGAATGCCAGTGGTGATCATGCTGCGCTCGCGGCGGGTTAAATCGTCGTTGCTCCACAGTTCGCCCCAGGCTAGGCGGGTAATCATCTGCTGGAAAGGCGCATCCAGGCTGTTGGCGTTCGCAGTGGAGCGTGCCACGTGCTCTTCGCCCAATACCTGTTTACGTGCCTCCAAGCCGGTAGCGTAGGCCACGCCCTGGTTGGGCACATCGCCTAAATCAGTCGCCAGTATGGCGAGTAGTTTTTCAGCAAATAAGGCTGGGGCTTCTACAGAGGGCACGTGACCCACGCCGTCAAAAATCTCCAGCGGAGCGCCATCGAGCTCTGCAGCCAGGGCTTCCAGCGTGGCGGGCGGCGTGGCCAAATCTTCACTGCCGCCGAACAGCTGTACTCTCACCTTATGAGGGGCGCTCTTACCTGAGAGCTTGCCGGTAAAGGTATCGCGGCCAAGCATTTCGCACAGCTGGGCGTAGGATTCATCATCGCCGCGGCCCATTTGCACACACCAGCCCACTTTCAGCGCCGGGCTTGCCTCAAACGCCGCTGGGGCAAACCAGCGTGGCACGATCTCTTGGGACATTGCCGCCAAACCTTCCTGACGTACGCGACCTGCGCGGGTGTTCCATAGATCTGGATTGCCAATTACCGCGCCCGTGTTGGTCAGCGCCACGGAGAGTAGGCGCTCGCCATGCTCGGCAATCAGCTGCTGGCCGACCACACCACCAATGGAGGTACCGGCAAAATGAAAGCGCTGCGTGCCCGCCAGTTCTACCAGCGCCAATACCTCTGCCGCTAGGTCAGCTGGGGTGATCTGCTCACCGCTGACCGCTTGGCTGGCACCGTGGCCGGGCAGATCCCAGGTCAGTATCCGGTAGCGGGGCAGCAGCGCGGGAATGATCTCGTCCCAGACCGCTTGGCTCATGCCCAAAGGGTGCGCCAGCACGACCAGCGAATTCACTTCCGAGCCGAGCAGCCGGTAGGCCACGCTGCGGCCATTGATGGTATGAAAAGCCATGACTGTCTCCGTTAAACGCGTTCAATCAGGGTGGCGATACCCTGGCCGACGCCGACGCACATAGTGCAAAGTGCGTAGCGCTTGCCGCTGTTTTGCAGTTCATGAGCAGCGGTCAGCAGCAGGCGTGCGCCGGACATTCCCAGCGGGTGCCCGAGGGCAATCGCGCCGCCGTTGGGGTTGACACGAGGGTCGTCGTCTTTAAGGCCGAGGTCGCGCGTACAGGCCAGCGCCTGAGCGGCGAACGCTTCGTTAAACTCAAACACATCGATTTCATCCATCGAAATTCCGGTGCGTTTAAGTAGTTTTTGCACCGCAGGCACTGGTCCATAACCCATAATGCGCGGCTCTACGCCCGCGGTGGCCATGCCAATGATTTTGGCCATTGGCGTTAGCCCGTGCTGTTTCACCGCTGCTTCGCTGGCGACCAGCATGGCGGCTGCACCGTCATTAACGCCGGACGCGTTGCCTGCGGTGATGCTGCCGCCTTCACGGAAAGGTGTAGGCAAACCGGCCAGCTTATCAAGAGTGGTCTCCCGCAGGTGCTCATCTTGGTCAAAGATCAGCGGTTCCTGCTTACGGCGTGGGATCTCAATGGCAGTGATCTCTTGGGCAAAACGCCCGGCCTTTTGAGCGGCAGCGGCTTTCTGCTGAGAGCGCAGCGCAAAGGCGTCCTGATCGTCCCGAGAGATATTGAACTGCTCGGCGACGTTTTCTGCCGTTTCCGGCATGGAATCGACCCCAAACGTTTTCTTCATCAGCGGGTTGACCAAGCGCCAGCCAATGGTGGTGTCTTCGATTTTTTGACTGCGGGAAAAAGCGCTATCGGCCTTTCCCATCACGAAGGGCGCACGGGACATCGACTCCACGCCACCCGCCAGCGCCAACTCCATCTCACCGGCTTTAATAGCACGAAACGCGGTACCGACCGCATCCATACCTGAGCCGCACAGACGGTTCATCGTGGTGCCGGGTACCGAGGTAGGAATGCCCGCCAGCAGCGACGACATGCGTGCCACGTTACGGTTATCTTCACCGGCCTGATTGGCGCAGCCCATAAAGACTTCTTCAATGGCTGCAGGATCAAGATCTGGCGCTTCTGCTAATACGGCTTTGAAGATGGTCGCGGCAAAATCATCCGGGCGTACGCTGGCCAGAGTGCCGCCAAAACGGCCAATAGCGGTGCGGCGGGGATGACATAGATAAACGTCACTCATAGCAAACTCCTTATTCGCCCGCGTGGGCCCGCTCGGTACGGGCTTTTAACTCACGCAAAATCGTCAGCTCGTTTTCGCTGGGCTCTGGTGTGCTCTCTAGCTGTTCGGCAAAGCGGACTTCCCAGCCGGTGGCGTCAATCACGTCTTCGCGGCTAACGCCGGGGTGCAGTGAGACGACGACCAGCTCTTTGGTGTCCGGGTCAGGCTTCATCACGCACAGATCGGTGATCACGCGGGTAGGGCCTTTGCCGATATTGGGCACGTTATCGCGCCCTTTACCGTCGCGGCCAAAGCCGAGCGTCGTTACGAAATCAACGTCTTTGACAAAGGCACGCTTGGAGTGCTTAAGGGTGATAAACACTTCACCGGCGTTAGTGGCAATTTCCGGCGCACCGCCGCCGCCCGGCAGGCGAACCTTAGGCGCTTTGTAATCACCGATCAGCGTGGTATTAAGGTTAGCAAAGCGGTCAATTTGCGCGGTGCCTAAAAAGCCCACGCTCACTTTGCCGCCCTGCAGCCAGTAGCGGAACATTTCCGGTACTGCCACGGTGGTCAGCGCTGATTCGCACAGTTCACCATCGCCAATGGAGAGCGGCAGAATATCGGGCTTGGTTTGCAGGGTGCCGGATTCGTAAATCAGCACGACTTCAGGGGCGTGAGTCAGCCGCGCCAAGTTGGCAGCTTCTGAAGGTAAACCGATACCTACAAAGCAGGTCATGCCGTTTTCCAGCGCCCTAGCAGCAGTGACCGACATCATTTCAGAAGAGGTATATTCGAGGCTCATTAGCGTTTCTCCTCTTTACGGTAAACGTTCTCGTCGAGCCACTGAGTAAAGGTGTCGCGATCACGCGCGATGGCATCCCACTCTTTATAGAAGCGGTTGCTGCGACCGTAATAGCCGTGAGTATAGGAAGGCAGCGCGCCTTTCTCCGCTACCGCCACGGCGCTGATCGCCCAGCTTGGAATCACGCAGGCATTAGGATGCGCGTTCAGATCATCGACAATCTCTTCCACCGTGACGATGCTATGCTTCGCCGCGAGCACAGCCTCTTTCTGTACGCCGACAATGCCTTCTACCAGGACATTGCCTTGGCGATCCGCGCGCTGGGCGTGAATGATCGAGACATCCGGGCGCACCGAGGGTACAGCGGCCAGGCGTTCACCGGTAAAGGGGCACTCGATGAATTTGATTTGATCGTTGACGCTGGGCAGTTCGCTACCGATATAGCCACGGAAAACTGCCAGCGGTAACCCCGCGGCACCGGCCTCAAACGCGCAGGCCATCGCCGCGTGGCTATGCTCAAGAATCTCGATCTTGCACGGCCAGCCTTTCTCCACCGCGTCACGCAGGCGATGCAGTGAGCCCACACCCGGATTGCCCCCCCACGAGAAGATGACTTTTTTGGCACAACCCGCGCCGATCATTTGGTCGTAGATGATATCGGGGGTCATGCGGATCAGCGTCAGGTCGCGCTTGTTCTGACGGATCACTTCGTGGCCCGCAGCAAACGGAATCAAATGGGTAAAGCCTTCCATGGCCACGGTGGCGCCGTCTTGGACGTAGCGCGCTACCGCGTCATGCAAGCTGAGAAACTCGGCCATGATGGGTGCCTCTTAGCTGGACGTTGCAATGATTTTATGATTATTGTTCGTTAAACGAACATAGATTTGCTATACGAACAACTTACTGCTGAATGTTATCAGGGTCAAATACTGCCGTTAGCAAACAAGCGCCTAGATCAGCACCCAACATCGCCACATAACTACACAAAACCTATTAATAACAATAATTTAAATAGAATTTAACCAGCTTTTAGCGCGCTCAACTTGTGCCTGACTGCTACCAAGGTATAAAGCAGGATCACAGGCTTGGCGCAAAGCTTCACCGTCAACCTGGCCGTTAATGTCAGGGTGTTCGGCTAGCACGTCAGCCAGGACCTCAGAATAGGGGCGTGCCTCACGACGTGATGTTTCGGCTGCCGCGGCGCTGACTGCTTTTGCTGCATCCGCGCCCAAGTAGGGCGTTAATAAACGCGCTACCGG
>JAMCZP010000041.1 GCA_023485185.1 Gammaproteobacteria bacterium | reverse complement strand
ACCGCTCCAATCCCTTAGCAACGCCTGCCGCCACCACTGTCATGGTCATAAAGAGAAACAGCGAGTGATTAAAAATCAGCAACCCTGGGTTAGCTAAAAAGGCCTCAAATCCCGAGCCAATCTCAGCGGCACTAGCCCCATTAAAGTTGCCGTTAATAGAGGCAACCAAGAACTCAATCGACCATCCAGACACCACCGAGTAAAACGACAAAATGCAAAACACGGTGAATGCCCCAAACAATCCCAGCCAGCGCCAGTGAGGCGATGCGCCCGCCTCGGCGGCCAACGCGCCCAAGGCTTGCATCGGACCCCGCCGCCCCGCTCGGCCAATTAATATCTCCGCCATCATGACGGGAATGCCTAGCAGCACTACAAACGCTACGTAAATCAGCAAAAACGCCGCACCGCCATTCTCCCCGGCCACATAGGGAAAGCGCCAGATGTTGCCCAACCCTACCGCAGCACCCGTTACCGCCAAGATAAAGGCCCGCTTCGACCCCCAGCGCTCAAGCGTCTCGCTCATTACATGCTCCTGCCGTTGATGGCATTAAAAGGCGGCAAGACTAGCAGGCGCATGCGTGCAGGCCAAACCCTGGTGTTGAAACAAGTATTCAAACAAGCATTGCGCCTGGCATTGACGTGGCTCTTGAAAGACGGCCCAACCGCCCGCACTGTGTCATCATAATCGCGCGTTTTGCGCCCCCCTAACGTTTTTATAAACGCTGCCACTTGAGGTGCCTATGTCCACCAATCCGCTGCTTGAGACGCACGAGCTTCCCCCTTTTGCTGAGATTCGCGCCGAGCATGTGGAGCCCGCCGTGGAAACGCTATTGAGTGAAAGTCGCGAAGCCATTGATCGGCTTGCCGAACAGGCAGCCGCCACCCCGCCAACGTGGGAAAATTTTGCGGCACCGCTTGAAGCAGTCAATGACCGGCTTACCCAGGCATGGTCACCGGTATCCCACCTGAACGGCACCATGAATACGCCAGAGCTGCGTGAAGCTTATCAAGCCTGCCTTGAAAAACTCTCAGCGTTTGGCACCTGGGTAGGCCAGCACGAAGGCCTTTTTAAGGGCTGGCAAGCGTTGAAAGAAGGGCCAGCCTGGGAAAACCTGGATGCCGCTCAGCGTCGCACTGTCGAGAACGCCCTGCGTGATTTCCGCTTGGCGGGTGTCGACCTGCCTGCTGATAAGAAAGCACGCTACGGTGAGATTCAGTCGCGACTTTCAATGCTGTCAAACCAGTTCTCAAATAACGTGCTGGATGCCACTCAGGCATGGCATAAAGATATTGATAGTCAGGAAGCCTTAGCAGGTGTGCCGGAAAGCGCACTTGAGACGTTAAAAGCGACCGCCGAGGCTAAAGGCGTGGCGGGTTACCGTATTACTTTGGATTTCCCCAGTTTCTTCCCTGTGGTTAGCTATGCAGACAGCCGCGAGCTACGCCGCGAAGTATATACCGCCTTTGTGACCCGCTCCTCAGATCAAGGACCAGATGCCGGTAAATTTGACAACGCCGCCATCATGGAAGAGATTCTGGCGCTACGTAATGAAATCGCTCAGTTGCTGGGCTTTGACACCTACGCCGATTTCTCACTGACCACTAAGATGGCTGACTCCCCCGAGCAGGTCCTCGACTTTCTTAATGACTTGGCCCGACGCGCCCTGCCACAAGCCAAGGAAGAGCTTGCCGAACTAACAGCCTATGCACGTGATGAGCTAGGCCTAGCGTCATTAGCGCCGTGGGATGTTGCCTACGCCAGTGAAAAGCTTCGTGAAGCGCGTCATGCCATTTCCCAAGAGCAGCTGCGCCCCTACTTCCCTGCACCACGGGTAGTCGATGGGTTATTCCAGGTCGTTGAACGCCTTTACGGTGTAAGCGTTGAAGAAGATAGCAAAGCGCCCCGCTATCACTCTGACGTGCGCTACTTTCGGATTACCGAACACGGTCAGCCAATCGCAGGCTTTTATCTCGATCTTTACGCTCGTGAAGGTAAGCGTGGCGGCGCCTGGATGGCGGATTGCCGGGTACGTCGCCAAACGGACCAAGGCATTCAACTACCGGTTGCTTTTTTAACCTGCAACTTTACTGCCCCCGTCGGTGGCCGCCCAGCGCTACTCACCCACGACGAAGTGACCACGCTGTTCCACGAGTTTGGTCACGGCCTGCACCATATGTTGACCAAGCAACATATCGCTGATATTTCCGGTATTAATGGCGTTGCTTGGGATGCGGTCGAGCTACCGAGCCAGTTTATGGAGAACTACTGCTGGGAGCGTGAAGGGTTAGATCTACTCGCTAAGCATGTGGAGAGCGGCGAATCGCTACCTGCAGAGCTACTCGAGCGCCTTCAGGCGGCGAAGAATTTCCAATCCGCTATGGGCATGATGCGCCAAATCGAGTTTTCGCTGTTTGATTTACGTTTGCATCATGAGCTAAGTGCTCCTAGCGCCAGCGACGTTCAGGCACTATTAGATGAGGTACGCGACGCAGTGTCAGTGCTGCCCAAGGTACCGTTTAACCGCTTCCAAAATAGCTTTGGTCACGTATTTGCCGGCGGCTACGCGGCTGGATACTACAGCTACAAGTGGGCGGAAGTGCTTTCCGCGGATGCCTGGAGCGCCTTTGAAGAAGCAGGCATCTTTGACCCAGAAACGGGCCAGCGCTTCCGCAGTGAAATTTTAGAGCAGGGTGGCGCGCGTGATGCCGCAGAACTGTTTGCCGCCTTCCGGGGCCGCGAGCCTAGTGTAGAACCACTGCTACGCCACTGCGGCATTCGCGCCGCTTAGTGCGGTTTCAATAAAACCACTTTTCTGCTTTCGCGGCGTTTAAGGCACCGCGAAGGCAGCATTTAGGAGCTTTGCATGTCGACGATTAAGCGCTTTATTGCGGGCGTTACATGCCCGCGCTGTGCGGCGATGGACCGTATCCGCGCTTGGGAGCAGAACGGTATTCGCTATCGCGAGTGCGTTAACTGTGACTTCTTTGAGCAATTGCCGATTGAAGATGATGCGCTCACCGAAATGACAACCCGCGTCAATCAAGTACGTGAAGACCAAAAGCAGCAGGATATACAGCCCGTGCGTATTCTCGATCCAGGTAAACCGACACGCTAGCAGCACCACTAATGAACGATCAGCAAGACTCCACCCGTTATGCATCAACTCACTAACGGGAGGATCTTGCTAAAAGTGTGCGGAAAATCACACACTAAAAACTCTATGCGTGCGAAATACCGGACACTTTAACGCTTTCACCTTTCCACCAAAGTTGAATAAAAAAATTTTAACTAATTGTTTTTTAAATAATAAAAATTAAATGGCACAACTCTCGCTGTTATATAGCTGCTTAATGCACTATTGACTGACCGTATTCACAGCTACCGTCAGCATATAACCCTAATAACAGCTAGGAATTCTCGCCATGCGTAATATGATGCCTAAATCCTTCGCCTTACTTGCAGGTGGCGCACTAATCGCCGCCGCTGCTCACGCTGAAGTGGATCGTGATGGCTGGCCGTCCAGCTTTACTATCGGTACTGCTAGCCAAGGCGGCACTTTCTACATCTATGGCTCTGGTTGGGCAAACCTGATTGCTGACGAGCTCGGTGATATTACTGGCGGCGGTGAAGTCACCGGCGGTCCTACTCAGAACTTAGCACTTGTACACAATGGCGATCTGGCATTCGGCATGACCACCATGGGTCCTGCTGCTGACGCAATGAATGGCGAAAGCCCGCTGGCACCTGGCGTTGTGATGGATAACGCCTGCGCCATGTTCCCAATGTACGAAACACCGTTCTCAGTGACCGCACTTTCTAGCTCTGGCATTACCTCTATCTCTGATATCCCCGATGGCTCGCGCATTGGTTTCGGCCCTTCCGGTTCAACTTCTGATGTTTACTTCCCGGCCATCCTGGAAGAATTAGGCGTTAACTTTGAGCGCCGCAATGGCGGTTGGTCTGACCTAGGTGGCCAGTTACAGGATGGCCTGTTAGACGTTGTTGCCTTCGCTGCTGGCGTTCCGATCCCCGCTGTTAGCCAGTTGGAAGTGCAGACTGACGTCAACATCATTGAATTCAGCGAAGAAGAGCAAGCGCAAATCATTGATGCCTTCCCAGTTTCTGAATTTATGATTCCCGCCAGCACATACGAAACGCTAGAAGAAGATGCCCGCGCTGTATCCATGTGGAACTTCGCCATTGCTGCCTGTGACCTGCCAGAAAGCTTCGTTTACGAAGCAACTCGCATCACGATGGAAAACAATGATCGTATGATGTCAGTTCACCGCAGCGCTGAAACATCAATTCCTGAAAACATCGTTTACAACACCGTTATGCCGTTCCACCCCGGTGCTGCTCGCTGGTTTAACGAAAACGGTTATGAAATTGCCGACGATATGATTAGCCAGTAAGTAATAGCTAAGTTAGCTGCATGAAAGGGCCGGTACCTGTATTGACAGGGCCGGCCTTTCCTACACTCTCCGTACTTCATAAATTGCTGATCTAGCAACGCTAGTCACGCTGATGTTCCACACCCAAGGGTGACGTATCATGAGCAATAACCCTGGCAGCCCTAACCCGGCTGTAACTTCCAGTGATCCTGTGGAAGATAAAAACGCTGCAGCGATTTTGGCTGAAGGTGTTGATGAAGAAATTGTCGAACCCAATCGCCGCATTTTTACCGGCTGGCAGTGGGCACTATTTGGTAGCCTAGCGATCATCTATGCCGTGTTCCATTTGGTGACGTTAAATGTCCTGCCAATGGAAACCTGGTCTTACCGAATTATTCACGTCGCTGGCGCCCTTATTCTGGGTTTTGGTTTATTCACTGGCGCCCGCTTTGCCAGCGATGACGCGGCTTCAGCACCTAAGTGGCAAACGGGGCTGAGCTCACTACTCCTGGTGCTTGCTGGCTATGCGTTACTGCAGACCGTCTTTATGTGGCAAACCATCGCCGGTGGTGCGATGCGCATTGAGCCACATATCGAAGCCTGGCACTTTGGTTACCCGCTGATTGCAGCCACTGTTGGCGCTATTTTCCTATCCTGGACGTATCGTCAGGTGCGCACTAAATTTGCTCTGCCTGATTTGGTGTTGATGGTGTGTGCACTAGCCAGTGCGGGCTACTTCCTGGTGATTTTTAACACGCCGCTACGCATGTCGACCGGCACGTCTTTTGCGCCAATGGGTATCTCCTATTCGGCGATTGCAGGGTCGTTGCTAATCCTTGAGCTTACCCGCCGTGTAGCTGGTAACGCGCTGGTGATTATCTCGGCAATCTTCCTTGCCTATGTATTTGGTGGCCCTTACCTGCCTGGTTTCTTAAGCTACCCCGGCCTCTCTGTAGGACGCTTTTTCAGTCAGCTTTACACTGATACAGGTGTACTCGGCCAAACCACGGCGGTTTCCTCTACCTACATTATCCTGTTCATTATTTTTGCCGCCTTCCTGCAAGCTTCTAAGGTAGGTGACTACTTTGTAAACTTTGCTTTCGCCGCCGCAGGGCGCGCCCGCGGTGGTCCAGCCAAGGTATCGATTTTTGCCTCTGGCCTGATGGGCATGATCAACGGCACCTCGGCTGGCAATGTCGTTTCTACCGGCTCATTAACGATTCCGTTGATGAAAAAGGTCGGTTATTCCGGCCGTAGTGCGGGCGCTATTGAAGCTGCAGCTTCAACCGGTGGTCAGATCATGCCACCGATCATGGGGGCAGGTGCCTTCATTATGGCGGAAGTCACCGGTATTCCTTACCGTGAGATTGCGGTTGCCGCCCTTATTCCTGCCGCGCTGTACTTCCTTTCTGTCTATTGCATGGTCGATTTTGAAGCGGCTAAAAAAGGCATGCGTGGAATGCGTAAGGATGAAATCCCACAATTCCGACGTCTTGCTAAGCACGCCTACCTTTTCGCGCCGATTATCATTTTGATTGCAGCACTATTCATGGGCTACTCGGTGATTCGTGCGGGTACCTTAGCAACCGCATCGGCAGCTGTTGTCAGTTGGATTTCACCCAACAAAATGGGTATTCGCGCTATTTTGAGGGCATTGCAGCTAGCGGGCACCATGTCGATTCAGATTATCGCGGTGTGTGCCTGCGCAGGCTTGATCGTTGGGGTTATCTCACTGACCGGCGTTGGCGCGCGTTTCTCATCGCTACTGCTGGGCATGGCGGGTTTCAGCCAACTGC
>JAMCZP010000243.1 GCA_023485185.1 Gammaproteobacteria bacterium | reverse complement strand
CAACAATTACCAGAAGTGTTAGGCCAGTCCCTTTGAGTGCGCGCTTTTCGTTGTCGGACAGACCTTCCATGCGCTGCTGGTCAATGTCGTCTTCAGCATAGGCCGAATCAAATTTTCCTAGTTTGGGTTCAACAATATACTCGGTTACTAGGCCACCAATGATGGTGACAAAGAAAGTGCTCACGAACATAAAGAACCAGTTAGCTTCAGCTCCCACGATATAAGCAGGATCAAGCAGGCGAGCGGCTTCTTGAGTAATCCCTGAGAGCAGCGGGTCTACCGTACCGATAAGCAAATTGGCGCTATAACCACCGGATACACCACAAAATGCTGCTGCCAGGCCTGCTAGCGGATGACGTCCCAGTGAATGGAAAATCATCGCCGCCAGTGGAATCAACACCACGTAACCCAATTCTGAAGCCGTATTAGACATGATGCCCGCAAAGACAACCGCGTACGTCACAATACGTGGTGAGCGGTTGAGTACCAGCGCGCGCATACTGGCGGAAAGTAACCCAGAATGCTCGGCAACCCCTACGCCCAGCATCGCTACGAGAACGGTGCCGAGGGGCGCAAACCCTGTAAAGTTGGTCACCATCTCAGTGATTAAACGCCGCAACCCTTCGGCATTGAGCAGCGAGTTGACGGCGATCCATTCGCCTTCATTGGCGGGGCGCGGATCGGCGACAGAGACGCCAAGAGCACCGGCAATGCCACTGGCAACGACGACCAGCAAACATAGGATCGCAAATAGCGTCACGGGGTGTGGAAGTAGATTGCCAAGCCACTCAACGCTATCGAGGAAGCGCGTAAAAGCGCCCCGCTTTAGGTTTTCTTCACGATTTTGTGGATTTGTCATAAGGTTTATATCGTCAATGTGGGTTTTTTTAGTGGAAGACGTGCCTAGAAGGCGTGGCAGCCGACACTACGTTGAAGTGTGTCAGGCCGCAAACGGCTTTTTGCATGACGAGATTTGAAAAATGAAACGCCGCCCTAGATGACACCAGGGCGGCGTTTAGTCATTGAATTTAGCAAATAGTAAAAGGGACGCTTAATTGGCGACGCGGCGTGCCTTATGAATACGCAAGGCGAGCAGCAGTAATTCAAGGCTTGCGAACAGGATTAAGCTATAGCCGAGTAGCTCAACGACTTCTTCGGCAACGTCTTTAAATTCACGCACATAATTATCTTCGAGTACCGCGCGCCAAAAAATCTGACGGCCATACAAGCGCGAAAACACATAGGTCGTTAGCACACCTGCAGCGAACAGGCCAAAGGCAAAGGTGTTGCTATAGCAGGCGAATTCCTCAATAAAGCGGCGCCGCTGAATCACCACCCATACAATTGAGGGGATTACGATTAGTGACACCACTACTTTCCACGTATTGCGCGCAATATACTCGTCAAAAAAATAGTCTTGCTCGCGGACTAAAGAAGCAGCAATAAATGCCAATAGCAGCAGGGTGATCGTCGGCCATACTTTTAGTACGTGACGAACATAGATCAGCATTAGGCAGCATGTAGCTAGTATGACCGTCTGCGTAAATTCAGTAAATCCAAGCTCGGTAAAGCGCACAGACGGAAGATAAATCGCTTCAAGATAGGCGCCTTGAGCGATGCCGCCAATAAACAGCACATAAAGCGTTGCTCGCAGCAGGGTGGTGCGAAAATCAATAGGCCAAGTAGGAGGGGGAAGCATACGACATCCTTATCGAAAATAGCGCCTATGCGACAGTAAGTAAGCCCAGCGCGACAGCAAACATTCATGGTTGAATGTTCATTATATCGTCACACTTATTTACTTGCACGTCGATATTTCGGTTAAAGGCTCGACGTTTGGTGGTTGGCGCTGCAAAGTAGCTAATAATTAAGCAATGATAATGTTGTGAGGCGTAATCACATGGCTATTAGTGTTTTTGATCTATTCCGCATTGGCATCGGCCCTTCCAGCTCACATACGGTCGGCCCGATGCGGGCAGCGCGGGATTTTGCCTTAGCGCTTGATAAAGAAACCGCTATTACTCGGCTAGTGGTAACGCTACATGGCTCGCTTGCCGCCACTGGAGACGGTCATTGCACTGATAAAGCGGTCATCATGGGCTTGATGGGTGAAGCGCCCGATAGTATTGACCCCGACAGCATTGATGCAAGGTTGACGTCACTGGATGAGGGTGCCCCACTAGTGCTGGCTAATGGTCAGCAGATCAGCTTTTCACGTCGAGATGATGTGCTGTGGGACGAGACCTGCTTGGCTTTTCATCCTAACGCGATGATCTTAAGTGCTTATCAGGGTGACGAAGTAGTCCAGACGAACACCTTTTACTCGCTTGGCGGCGGTTTCTATGTCGATCAAGCAAAAGCAGATAAAGGTGAGGTGGGCGAAGACACCACTGAACTCCCTTTCCCCTTCAATACCGCCGCTGAGCTTCTTGCCCTGTGTCAACAGCACCAGCTGCGCATTAGCCAGTTAATGTTGGAAAACGAGAAAGCCTGGCGTACTGAAGCGGCCATTCGTGAAGAGCTGCTAACCATTTGGCATGCCATGAGCGACAGCATTGATAACGGCCTGCGCGCTACCGGACATTTGCCCGGCGGGTTAAATGTTCGCCGGCGAGCACAGATGCTCCATCAGGCGCTGCTTCACCCACCCACCAACCAGCGCTTGATTGTGACGAGTTTTACCGTTATGGACTGGGTGAATGTATTTGCCTTGGCGGTAAACGAAGAGAACGCTGCAGGGCGACGTATGGTCACCGCGCCCACTAACGGTGCGGCGGGCATAGTACCTGCCGTACTGGCGTATTATTTAAAATTTGAGCCCGATGCCTGTGATGCTGATGTGGTGGATTTTCTACTCACCGCTGGCGCTGTCGGTATTTTGTGCAAAAAGAACGCCTCTATCTCTGGCGCTGAAGTAGGTTGCCAAGGCGAGGTAGGGTCTGCCTGCGCAATGGCCGCCGCCGGGCTTGCCGAAGTATTGGGCGGAACGCCAGGCCAAGTGGAAAATGCCGCTGAGATCGGCTTAGAGCATAATCTTGGTTTGACCTGCGACCCTGTGGGAGGGCTGGTTCAGGTGCCCTGCATTGAGCGTAACGCGATTGCTTCGGTTAAGGCGATTAATGCCGCCCGCATGGCGATGCATGGCGATGGCGAACACTTTATTTCGCTGGATAAGGTGATTCGCACCATGCGCGACACAGGCCGGGATATGCAGGACAAATATAAAGAGACGTCAAAAGGCGGGCTCGCTGTTAATGCCATTGAGTGCTAGGTCATCAAGTGCTAGGTCAGCGGATTACGAGGCAGCAAGCGGTCAATGTTGGTGACCAGATAATCCACTAGCTGACGAATTTTAGGCGACAGGTGGCGGTGGCGAGGATAAACCGCCCATACGGCGGTATCGTGGTGCTGAAAGGGTTCCAGCACAGCCACCAGCTCACCGCTGGCAAGGTACGGGGCAACGTAATAGTCCGGCAACTGAGCCAATCCTAATCCTTTACGTGCTGCATCTAACAAAGCAGGGCCAGAGTTGCCGGTCCAGCATCCCTCTACGCGCACTTCACGTCGCTGGCCGTTAACCTCAAACAACCAGTTGGGTCGCGAGCCAATCAGGCAGCGGTGCTGATTAAGCTCCCCGAGCGTGTGGGGACGTGGCGCTTGTCGAAAGTAGCTTTGTGAGCCAACGATATATTCGCGCCGATCGCAAAGGCGCCTAGCGATTAAGCTGGAATCTTTTAACACTCCCATGCGAATTGCAATATCGTAACCCTCCTCAATCAGCTCAACCGGCCGGTTGGTAAAGTGCATATGAACGTCTAGCTGAGGGTGTAAACACTGAAAGTCATTAACTAATGGCGCGATAAAGCGCTCACCGAAAGTAGTTGCCGAGGTAAGTTTCAGCAGCCCATTGGGTTTGGCCTGGAGTTCGCTAAGTGCCTGCTCAGCATCGCGCAGCCCATCAAACAGGTGGCGACAGTGTTCAACATAAGTGGTACCCGCATCGGTTAAGCGTATTTGACGGGTGGTGCGATATAGCAGCTGTACGCCAAGCTGGTTTTCGAGCTGACTAACTAAACGGCTAATATGGGATGTCGACACTTTCAAATGGCGAGCAGCGGCCGAGAAGGTTCCCAGGCGCACCACTTCAACAAACGCTTCAATACGGCCCCAGTGCTGCATATTGGCTCCTAGCTTTAATTGATGGTGGCTTGAATGGATTGTTGCTCAGTGGCAATAATCTTATGAGTGTATCCCGCTTTATCAACTGCGCCCAGCTGGCCTACACTGCAAGCATGTAAAACTGATTGAGCAGCGGGCTATTGCTTGCTGTTGGCGATTCATAAGGAGTGCTAAATGAAGTCACGCGCAGCTGTTGCATTAGAAGCGGGCAAGCCGCTAGAACTCGTTGAAATTGATGTTGAAGGCCCGAAGGCGGGCGAAGTGCTGGTTAAAATGGCCGCCACCAGCGTTTGTCATACCGATGCATACACGCTTTCGGGTGCAGACCCCGAAGGTAACTTCCCCGCCGTACTTGGGCACGAGGGGGCAGGGGTTGTGCAAGAAGTGGGTGAGGGCGTTACAAGCCTGAAACCGGGCGACCATGTGATACCGCTTTACACCGCTGAATGCGGTAAATGTAAGTTCTGTTTATCGGGAAAAACCAACCTATGTGGCAGCGTGCGCGCTACTCAAGGAAAAGGGGTAATGCCAGACGGTACCTCGCGTTTCTCTCTAGATGGCAAAATGCTCCATCACTACATGGGTACGTCCACATTTAGTGAATACACGGTGTTGCCTGAAGTGTCGCTGGCGGTAGTGTCAAAAGAAGCGCCAATGGATAAAATCTGCCTGCTCGGCTGCGGTGTAACCACTGGCATTGGTGCGGTGCTCAATACTGCCAAAGTAGAGCCAGGCGCCACGGTGGCGGTATTTGGCTTGGGGGCGATTGGTCTCGCTGTTATTCAAGGCGCGGTGATGGCCAAAGCGGGTCGCATTATTGCCATCGACGTTAATGCCGATAAGTTTGAGCTAGCCAAGCAGTTCGGCGCGACCGACTGTGTGAACCCTAAAGAGTATTCTGACTCCATCCAGCAAGTCGTTGTTGATATGACCGATGGCGGCGTGGATTACTCGTTTGAGTGTATCGGCAACGTTAATGTGATGCGTTCGGCGCTTGAGTGCTGCCATAAAGGCTGGGGCGAATCGATCGTGATTGGGGTGGCAGGTGCTGGTGAAGAGATCTCTACCCGCCCATTCCAACTGGTGACTGGTCGCGTCTGGAAAGGCTCTGCTTTTGGCGGCGTGAAAGGTCGCAGCGAACTGCCAGGCTATGTTGATCGTTATATGAACGGTGAAATTAATATCGACGATTTTATTACCCACGATATGCCGTTTGAAAAGATCAATGAAGCGTTCGATTTACTGCATGCAGGTAAGAGCATTCGTACCGTGCTGCATTACTAAGTATTATCACTACTAAGATTATCGCTAGTACGTTTAAAACGCGGTGGGTTCTGCCTGCCGCGTTTGCTGCATTTAAAGGAACCTGCCCATGAGTATGAGTGAAACGTTAGAACTGGTGTCTGCCAACCGTAGTTTCGGTGGCTGGCATAAACGCTACCGCCACTACTCCCGTGCGCTGGACTGCGACATGGTGTTTGCTGTTTACCTTCCACCCCAGGCGGAAAACGAGCGCGTGCCGCTGCTTTGGTGGCTCTCTGGGCTGACCTGCAATGATGAAAACTTCATGCAAAAAGCAGGCGCTCATCGCTTAGCGGCTGAGCTAGGTATTGCGATTGTTTGCCCGGATACTAGCCCACGAGGAACCGATTTACCCGGTGAGCATGAAAGCTTCGATCTGGGTTCTGGGGCTGGGTTCTACGTCAACGCGACTGAGGAACCTTGGAAGTCGCATTACCGCATGTACGACTATGTGGTAGAAGAGTTGCCTTCCGTAGTGCGCCAGCACTTTCCGGTCAATGGCCGCGAATCTATTAGCGGTCACTCGATGGGCGGGCATGGCGCGCTGATCCTGGCACTACGTCACCCAGGGCGCTTCCGGTCGGTATCGGCCTTTTCACCCGTGGTCAATCCAATGAACTGCCCATGGGGTCAGCAAGCGTTTACTGCTTATCTCGGCGAAGATGAGTCGCGCTGGCGCCAGTATGATGCCTGCGAATTGGTCGCTAACG
>JAMCZP010000003.1 GCA_023485185.1 Gammaproteobacteria bacterium | reverse complement strand
TTTTCTCGACCTGCGCACCTTACCCCAGCAGCACTTTCAGCTCATGACGTTGTTCAGCATGTTTGGCCGCGTTTTCGTTTTTCAGTTTTTCCAGATTAACGAGCTTCCAACGCACAGCCGGCAGGCTCGCCGCCTGTGGGCGATCAATGGCATCAAAATCGGGCGTACCGTCATGCAGGCTCAGCAAGAATCGTTTGGTGTTCTCATCGAAACGTGACTGAATATCTGCAATCAAACGTTTACGTGTATGCAAGAGTTCTTCGAGGCTGACGAGAGTCCTGGTCATACCCTCAAATTCTTGGGCATAAGGCTTGTCAAGGTCGAGAAAATTAGGGCTCAGCAGTTCGTGTGCGGGGCGTGACGAACTCGCGATATAGATCAGAAAGGTTCGGAATAGATCTTCCGTTAGGCCCTCGTTATCGTAGAGCAGCTTCACATCAAAAAGATCGCGCGGATGCTGGCGATCTAATGCTGCGTGCAGCTTGCCGCCGAACAGATCTTCGAAAGAGACGATCTGCATGTCTGCATAACCGAACTCGTCTGCAACAACTTCGGAGACGGAGAGAGTTTCAGGATCGTGCACGACGCCACGTGTGACCGGCGAGGTTTCGATCTTGATCTCAGCGCCACCCATGCGAGTGAGAAGACGAGTGGCGCCACCGCCGCCGCCCTTTATACGTTGTGTTTTGGCACCAGCGATACTGCCTTCAATGGCAGCAGCAATGCGATCCATCGCGTCATTGATTTCGTAAAGACTGTCATTCCTATCTTTCACCGGCAGGTAGGTCAGGTCAATATCGACCGACAAACGCGGAAGGTCGCGATAGAACAGATTTATCGCTGTGCCTCCCTTCAGCGCGAATACATCTTCCTTCGCCACATGCGGGAGAATGCGCACAAGGAGTGCAACCTGCGCTTCATAGGTTTCACGCGCCATCATCTACCTCCGCCTTTACAAACGCTTCCGGCACCATGATGCGATAGCGCGGATGTATCTTGCCCCCTGGCACCAGTGCACGGTCGCCACTGCCAAGGTTGAACTCTGCAGGATCGAGGCGCTTGCGCCAGGGGTGGTCATGGCGATCCGCAAAGACAAAGAACAGCCGCTTGACCTTGATCTTCTTGCAACTGTGCAGCAACGCCGACAGTATTTTCGGCCGCAGTGTCGTCAAACTCTCGAACACCATATCAAGGTTATGAAAACTCTCATGATCGGGCAATTCATCCATGGCTTCCATAATCGCCCGTTCAGGTGCCGACATCTTCAGAGTCCAGTTCCATGGCAGCGTGTCTTCGTCGTTGATGTTGTTTTTGGCAAGCCCAACTGACGGGTCAGCGAACAGTGAGGTGTTGCGGGTCACGATGGGTGCGTGTAGTGGCAGTTTGCTGAGCCAGTTGGGTGTGGCGTTACCATATACCCAGACAGGCGCACTGCTACCCAGCCGCAGATAGTGATCGTAGCCCTGTTGGGCAAGTGCCGTTGAACCACCGACATGGATGTCATAGCGCATAATATGCTGCATGGAGAGCAGGCAAGTTTTCCAATCGATTGCGCCCGATGTTGTTGCGTTCGGCGCAGGGCGTCGGAAGACGCCGCGGTTAACGCGCTCAAGCCAGCCGTTAACAACGTATTTCCGCGCAAGAAAACGGCTGACACCATGCCTTTCAAGCCATGGAGTATCGACCATGTACCCCGGCGGTATGGCTTTAAGCAATCTCTTTAGAATTGCTTCTTTATGTGTACTCATGGTTCACAAATTAGCACTTAACTAAAGAACCTGCCACACCCTCTTTGATATCATCAAATTTTGTGTACTTTTAGTTCACAAATAACCTATTTCTTAAAGAACCGCGGCAAGGTGAGTTGCCAGCTTAACCGCCGTTAAAATCAGCGCCCGCTTGTACCCTAGATACGACCGAACTCCGGGAGCGCAGGGCAAACACGCCTCCTGCAATAGCTCGATTTATGTCAGTTTGCGGAGGATATCAAATACGAGCGAGACAGCAGCAAGACAACACAGGAAGTGCCACCTACTTTGAATGTATGAATCTTTTGGAGATTGGCAATGGAACAACTAACAGGTGGCTGTCTCTGCGGTAAGATCCGAATCGTGGCCAATGGCGAGCCGCTGCGGGTAGGTGTTTGCCACTGTATGGATTGTCGTAAGCATCATGGGGCACTTTTCTACGCGGCGGCGGATTATCCCAAGCAAGCTGTCATGATCGAGGGCGAACCGCACAGTTATCAGGGGCGCTACTTCTGTTCGGTATGCGGCTCGTCGGTTTTTTCGGTAAGCGAGGAAGAAATCGAAATACACCTTGGCGCCCTTGATTCACCCAATCAATTGAAACCGGCGTATGAGCTTTGGAACATTAGCCGCGAGCACTGGCTACCGCCCTTCCCTGACGTAGAGCAATATGATCGGGATCGTGAAGTTTGAGCGCGTTTTTAACGCTGCGATACGTTGGCCTACTGCTACCGCTAGCCAAACCAAATCATGTGCCGAGTATCGGCATCAAAACGAGCCTGCTATTAGACTAAGCGCGGGTTTAGGATTTGCCTTGCAGCTTCACTCCCTTAGCCAGGCGCCCGACCACGCTGCCTTTACGGCATAGCACTCTACTTTTTACTGACGAGGTATGGCGGCTTCCGCCACGAGCAGGTGTCGGTAGCTATACTATCTAATCATTGCTATGGACTTGCACTCACCCCTCTGCCTGATAGGCTATTAAAGCCATTAGGCCAATTACTGAAGCGCTAACGTATGGGTTCAAAAAAGTCAGACGATTAAGCCGCAACAACCCTCTTTCTCGTTGTTGCGGCAGCCTGCTTAAACCACTTCCTTAAAGGTAGGCCGCCGCCAAATAATCTTATTTGCGCGGAGGTTTTATCGTGCCTATTAAAAATCCTCAGCTGTGGGCTTACAGCCTGCCAGTAGCGTTGGTGCTGCTAGCTCCCTTTAATATTCTCGCGTCGCTCGGTATGGATATTTACCTGCCGATAGTGCCTGCTATGCCGGAAATTCTCGGAACAACACCCGAGATAGTGCAGCTAACCCTTACCCTCTACATGATTATGCTGGGCGTAGGTCAGGTTATCTTCGGGCCGCTTTCAGACCGTTTTGGTCGGCGCCCGATACTGATTGGCGGGGTATTGGTATTCGCTGTCACTTCCTTGGCACTCGCGATGACCACCTCAGCTTGGCTTTTCGTTTTACTCCGACTAATTCAAGCTGCCGGGGCAGCCGCGATGCTGGTGGCCGTTTTCGCAACGGTGCGCGATGCTTATGCGGATACTCCCGAAAGCGCGGTTATTTATAGCCTAATGAACGCGATGTTGGCTTGCGTACCCGCGCTAGGCCCCATTGCAGGAGCCTTAATGGCGAGATATTTCGGCTGGGAAGCCATCTTCCTTGTCCTATGTATCTCAGCGCTCGCAGCACTCCCTTTCGCATTGCCGAAATGGCATGAAACGCGACAAGTTAGAAAACCATCAAACAGAGCCGGTTTTGGCTTAGTGCTTAAAAGCCCTTACTTCTGGGTCTATACGTTGGCTTTCGGCACTGCGATGGGAGCTTTCTTTGTGTTCTTCTCTACCGCCCCGCGAGTACTCATCGAAGGGGCTGACTTTTCTGAACTGGGTTTTAGCGTTGCCTTTGCCACGGTAGCTATCGTGATGATTGCTACAACGCGCTTCTCCAAACGCTTCGTGGCACGCTGGGGAATCCCTGGATGCGTAATACGCGGGATGCTAATGCTACTTTTCAGCGCAAGCTTGCTTGGGTTGGGCGAAATCTTCCTGACAGCCAGTTTCTGGTCTTATGTCGTACCGATGTGGCTGGTTGCGGTCGGCATCGTATTCACAACATCGGTGACAGCCAATGGCGCGCTTCACGAATTCAGCGAGATGGCAGGAACAGCCGTTGCACTGCACTTCTGCGTTCAAAGCCTTATCGTCGGGGTGATAGGAACAGGCGTGGTGATAGCGCTAAATGGTGGCACCGCTTGGCCTCTCATCGCTTATACAGGCTGCATGGCAGCGATTACGTTGGCTGCGCTTGGAGGATTGACACGATATAAACGGAAGAGATAAATAGCCGTCCCTATCCGGTGGCGATTCGGCCTTTCATAGCAACGATCGCCACTACACGGAGCCATCCACTGTTCGGCCCAGCACCCAATAACGTGTGCTGCGGCCACCGTCAGGTAGCTTGTAAAGAATAGCTAGACCTCCCAAGGGTTAACTACGCCCACATTAGCCGCCTCAAATGGCGCCATGTCGCGTGATGCGACTTGATAGCCCTGGGATACGGCAATCGCTGCAATATAGCCATCCGGCACGGGAAAACCACGCCCGGCGGTCCGAGCCGTTACGGCTAGTTCGGCATACTTGCTAGCGGCGTCAGCGTCAAAAGGCAAAATTCGCCCTCTGAACAGCGCCATAAGGCCATCTAATGCTTCGTTGAGCATGTCCTTGCGCTTCCCGTTAGGCAGTGCTGCAATGCCAAACATCAACTCAGCCAGTGTGACAGTAGTCAGATACAGGGTTTCGGCCGACTGCTCATTAAGCCAAGCTTTGACGGCCGGATCAGGTTCGGGTTTCATCGCCTCGGAAATGACATTGGTATCGAGAACGATCATTCAAACCTCATCGGCTCAGCAGTTGTCTTGTCGCGAACCTGTTCAATGGCTGCAACATCTTCATTGGTCAACCCAACTTTACGGCCCAAAGCTGCCAGAGCATCGCCCATTTTGAGGCGATTTGCTGGACGTGTGGCTTCTTCCAGAATGGCACGCACTTCAGCCTCAGCGCTGCGATGATTTTGCTTGGCACGGGCTTTCAGTGCGTTATGTACTTCGTCGGGAATACTTCTGATCGTCATCATGCCCATAGCTCGACCTCCTATCGCATGTAGTAATTGCGGCGGCACCCTATCTGCATTCAAAATATCACATCGAATGCATAAAGCAAGCATATGGACGATGCTTGCATCAGAGAGCTAGTTCGCTGAGAAGATCGTAGTAGACCAACCGTTTGCAAGGGTCATGATGGTGCTATCCCAGCACTACACGAGCCGATTGCACCGATGATTAAGATCATATTGTGAACCGATTAAAATTTATATTCGGCTCATGGGCTAGTAAAGGGGGTTCTTATAATAGGGCTCAGCCACGTAAAACATCTAAATTGAGCGCATCGGTAGTTGCTGCAAATACAAGTGGCACTACTGCTCCGCGCCAAAACAGCTATTCACTACTGAATATGAACCATTGCGTCAGGTTCTTTCATGGCATGGGAATGTCTGCCATTCTCAGCAGCCAAATACAGAGAGGGCGGTCTCTTGGACCACCCTTTCGTTCTATGCGTGAAGCGGGAATACGGAAATAAAGCAGATTAGCACTTACCTTCAATACGTAGCTTCTCGCCTTCCTGAATGCCAACTTGGCGTTCTTGCTGAGCCCAGTTTTCCAAATTTTCTGCCAACATGTCTTTATCCTCCACCAAACTGTTGAACTGTTGGCTAAGCGGTCAGCAGCTCCATTTCCCCGCGGCTACGAACCGGATGGCGAATTGTTTCTTTGGCTATATTCACTTCCAATGCCACTTTCGCAGTCTCCAGCACTGCAACATCAATTTGGTAACCCCCTCGGGTCATCAGCCAGTCAAGCACCTCCGCCAGGTGCCAGATTGAGGCACTACCTTCGTGAACCGGCACAGGAAACGTCGCTCGATGGGTAAGCATCAGCTTTCGCATTGCCTGTCGCGAAACGCCCACAACGTCTGCTACATCCGTCAGGCCAACAAGATCCGGCGAAGCCTCAATCAGCCGCGCGGAAGGGATCGCTTTTTTTACGTCAACCAGGGCACTGTGAACCGCTTCCGCGGCGCTGCCCGCTTCACGAGAGAATTCCAGCGCCAAGCGGCCCGGCTGCCCCACGCCCACCAGAGCATCATCGCAACCGGCAGCGCCCAAACGCTCCACTAACGCATCTAGGTCGGAGTCACTATCAGCCAGTTGGTATTTCAGCGTAAAAACATATTCCATTCTTCAATCCTCCGACTCCGCTTCGTCTCGACGCTTGTGGGTCGAGCACTTGTCCACCACTCTCCGAATTGCCCGGGCGTGGCTGCCGGGATTTTTCGGTGTACTCCACACGCTCGCTATACAAAACTCACCACAGCGGCATTCATCATCATTATA
>JAMCZP010000343.1 GCA_023485185.1 Gammaproteobacteria bacterium | reverse complement strand
GCGATCTGCTTGCTGACGAAGAGGGTCATATCGACCACATCGAAACTGAGCTTAAATTGATCGAGCAAGTGGGTATTCAGAATTACCTGCAGCGCCAAATGCAGATGGCTGGCGAAGAGTAAGCATCTATTTATTGATGTCCGTTCGCTGACCATTAGTGGATCATTCAATACCCCCGAAGACACTTCGGGGGTATTTTTTTGAGCGGCTTTTGCCAGGATTTCACCTATTGGGTTCGTGTGGAAGCGCCCACCATGCTGGAAAGCGATACTGCCAATACCGATAGCAAGATTAGCGCTAAGGCAGGTATCAGCACTGCCCAGGGTGCCCGCTCGATATAGGGCATGCCTTCAGCGAGTATCAGCCCCCACTCCGGCGAAGGCGGGCGTGGCCCAAGGCCGAGAAAGCCTAGCGCTGCCAAAGCAAGCGCGACGCCCGGTAAGCGCAGCATGGCATGGCGAAACACCGGGCCAAATACGGCCGGCAGTATGTAGCGGCTCATCAAACGAAAATGACCCACTCCCAGCATTGGCGTAATGCGCACATGGGGCTGGGCTTTGACTTCAGCCACCAGCGCTGCCGTGTGAGCAGCAAGTGGTGCCCAGGCGACGGCAGACACCGCAATGATCGCGCCGCTGGTGCTTGGCCCCATTAGGCCCGCGACAATCAGCCCTGCAATAGTCGGCGGTGTTGCCTTGGTGATTTCAATAGGGCCAGTGGCTAGCCTGGGTGCCAGGCCAATCAGCAATCCTAATAGCAGCGAAAAGAGTACCACTACCGAAGCCATGCCCATGGTGAACAGCGCGCCGTGTGCTACCCGCGCCAAAATATCGCGCCCTGTACCGTCAGCACCCAGTGGTAGCGCCAAACTCGGCGGCTCCAAACGCATAAAAGCGGAGTTAAATGGATCGCGCGTTATCCCCGCCACGATCAGTATAAACAGCAGCACAGCAGCGGTAACGGGAACGATCCACGCACAACGCTGAACATTCTGCTCGTTATGCGCTACCGGCAGAACGCCAAGCCTGAAGGCACGGCCTAGCAGCAATACGCGGGCAATGTTGGCCAAGCTTCCAAGCGCAATGGCAATAAGCAGCAGAATAAGAATACCGGTTTGCAGGGCAGGCATATCCTGGGCGGATGCCGCACCCAGGGTTGCTCGGCCAAGACCAGGAATTGAAAACACCTGCTCCACGGCTATCGCACCGCCGGTAAGGGCTACCATTACCATGCCAACTTGAGGCATTAGACTGGGTAGCGTACGGCGCAGTACTGCCAGGGTAATCCGGTTGCGGGAGAAGCCAGCCACGTTCCAGGTAGCGACCCAGCGTTCGGTAAAAGTGGCTGAAAGGCCATCGCTAAACAAACGCCCTAACAGGCCGCCCGCTGGAAGCCCCAACGCAAAAGCAGGCAGTACCACGTAGCTGAAACCCCGCCAGCCGTAAGGTGGCAGCCAGTTCAGCCAAGCGGCAAATACTACCAGCAGTATCGAAGCAAGTAAGAATTCGGGAAGTGCTATCAGCGCGGCGCCCATTGCCCCGGATGAGCGGCTGACCTGGCCATTCAAGCCACGGCGAACAACCGGCACACAGATCAGCGTGGCGGTAATCACCGCCACCAGCATGCCGAAACTCATGAGTGTCAGCGAGACCTGGGCACTTCTTAGCATGCCCGGCAGCACGGGCGCGCCGGAAATCCAGGAGTTTCCCGCATCGCCCTGCAGCAGCCCCATCAGCCAGCTTTGCAGCTTCTCAAAAGGACCAAGATCCAGGCCAAGCTGGGCTCTGATAGCAGCCAGCACCTCGGGGGTAGCTTCCTGTTCAGCGGAGCGCGCCCGCAAAATGCTCAGAGCGGGATCCCTGCCAGATAACCACGGCAGTAGCCCGACCAGCACGATCACACTGGCTAACGTTACCAGGCGTGAGAGCAGCGGAATAAAAGGCTCTATGCGCAAACTGCGCCAAAGTCGCAGCCGTAGCCGTGTTGCGGTTCTCATGTGCTGAGTACCTTTAAGACTCACTATCGTCGTCGATAGCCGTTTTTTCAGTAATCAACACGCGCTCGCGCGGGTCGCGTTCGGCATTCGAAACCCGCGCTGATTCGCCTTGAATAACCCGCTCATGGAGCATGGGAATCGCCGCATCAGTGCGTAAAATGGCCGCTTCAGCGTCGATAATTGCCTGACGGCGCTCGTCACCTGTAGGCAGTACAGCGGCATTAGCTAGGGCTTCATCGACGGCGGGTTCACATAACTGGGCGATATTGAATGAGCCTGCGCAGGCGAAGTCGCTAAACATATAGGCCACCGGGTCGCCAGAATCTAGAACAGTGGCACGAGAGAGAATAAAAGCGTCGAACTGGCCCGCCAGTGCATCAGCTTCTATATGCGCGTATTCACGCACTTCCTGGTTAACAGTGAAGCCTGCACGGGTGAGCTGTTGCTCAAGCAGAACAGCCACTTCGGGAAGCTCGGCGCGATCGGTAAAGGTGGCTAGCGTAATTTCCGTGCCGTTTGGCTCGCTAGGTTCGGTACGCTCTTCAAGTGCAGTTCGCAAGTCGCCTGCCCAGGCCAGAGCTGGTCCCAGTAGCCCCTCGGCGATATCTGCGCGGCCTTCGTAAACGGTATTCACAATGGCTGATCGATCAATGGCTTCACGTACCGCGGCGCGTAACCCAGGGTCGGTCATCGGGCCTTTTTCAGTGTTCAGGTAAAGCGTATTGGTGCGTGGCATAGGCACCTCAAAGACTAACTCGGGGTCGAGCAGAGCTACTTGAGATACAGGGATGGCTTCAACCACATCGGCCGAGCCGGTTCTCAAAGCTGCCCCCCGGGCAGTGCCATCGGGCACGTAATCGGCATCAATGCCGGCTATCGCAGCGGGCTCGCCCCAGTAGTCATCAAAACGGTCTAGTCGAGCGCTGGTAGTGCCGTTGATCTCTTTTAATACAAAGGGGCCGGTGCCTGCTTCTATGGGGTTAATTCTTCCATCTTCGCCGTAAGCGCTGGCGGCAAGAATGGCCAACTGTGGGCTTGAAAGGCGGTTGGGGATCAGTGGGTCTGCTACTTCCGTGCGTACAATCACTGCGTTATCACCATCGGCTTCGATGGTCATGTTCACGCCATCTAAAATTCTCGGCTTAGGGGCGGCTTGAGTAGCGGCGGTAAGAGAATTGGCGACGTTTTGGGCAGTTAGCGCGCTGCCATCGTGAAACGTCACATCGTCGCGAATCACAAAGCGCCAGGTGTTGGCGTCCAGCTGTTCCCATTCTGTGGCCAGGAAAGGCTGAGGGTCGCTGTTGGTGTCCAGGCGAATCAGCGTCTCCGCGGTGCTCCAGCGGGAGAGTTTAAAGGCATCATCGGAAAGCGGTGTTAAACCAGAGCGCGGCGGCTGTAGCATAGCTACGCTAATCCGCTCGCCTGATTCGGAGGTGCTGGTATCGCGCTGCTCATCAAAACAGCCAGCAAGCAAAAGAGGTGTGGCAAGGGCAACGGGCAGAGACAGGCGAAGCGAGCGGCGTAACATCGTAACGACTCCTAATAGTCAGTGACGTGGTAGGTAATAAAAGTGGCTAAGCAGAGCAACCTTGCGGTGTGCCAGTGCTGAAGGAGCAAAATGGGTTAATCAAAAATGTAGGCTTCACACCAGCGCTGTTACCTCAGCTGCATTGCAGTTGGGCAGCGCGCAGGTGGGCAATTGCGAGACGGCATTGATTAACGCAAGCGTTACCGGATGCCGGGGGTGACGCCATAACGCTGCCGTAGGGCGGTCTTCAACAATCTTGCCGTCATCCATCACTAAGGTGCGTTGGCACAGTTTGGTCACCACTGCTAAATCGTGGGACACCATCAGTAGACCGGTGCCGCTTTCATCGCACAGTTTTTTAAGCACGTTAATAACCTGGGCGCGAATCGGTAGGTCAAGGCCGCTTAGCGGCTCATCTGCCAATAAAAAGCGCGGCCTAGTGGCAATGGCGCGGGCAATAGCGACTCGCTGGGCTTGTCCTCCGGAAAGCTCATGGGGGCGGCGATCCAAAAATGGCGCATCCAATCCAACCTGCTCCAATACTTCTCGGGCGCGTTCTTCAGGGTTGCAGTCGACGCGCAGTCGAATCAGCGGCTCGGCAACCAAGTCGCGAACGCTCATCCGAGGGTCAAGGGAAGAGGCCGGGTCTTGGGGAATGTACTGAACCAGCCGGCGAAACCATCTGAGCTTGGCCGTAGCGGCGGGGCGCACGTCCTTTTGTTGGCATATGATGTTTCCACTGTCAGGGGCTTCAATGGCTAATAGTGCGCGCAGCAGCGTGGTTTTACCTGAGCCGGATAGCCCCACGAGGCCCACTCGCTCACCGGGATAAAGCGTCAGGTCGATATTGTTCATGACTTGCTTACGCTCACCCGCTCGCCAAAATACCTCGCGGGGCAAGGAGACGCTCTTGTTCAACCCGTGTGTCGAAAGAAACGCTTCTCTAGCATCGGACGGTACTGGGCTTGGCATCTAGGCGCTCTTGCGATAGTCGATGGATGTAAGAGAGACAGAAGCATTTAGCTCAGCGGGCTGCACGCTATGGGCGGCGGCGACCAGCTCCTGGGTAAAGGGGTGCTGAGGAGAGGTGATTAGCGTATCTAAGTCGCCGCTTTCGACCAGGGTGCCGCGCTCAATAATCACTGCTCGTTGGCAGAGCTGTGATGCAGCGTGAAGATCGTGAGTAATAAACAGCATGGCGGTGCCCGTGCTGCCGGTATGTTCACGTAATGTGCTGAGCACCTGGGCTTGAGTCACTACATCCAGGGCGGTGGTAGGCTCGTCGGCGACCAACAACGAGGTTTTACACGCCATCGCTAGGGCAATGCAGACCCGCTGACGCTGCCCGCCGGAAAGCTCGGCGGGTGTGCGCTTTATTAACCGTTGTGGCTCCGGCAAGCGCATCGCCGCTAACAGGGCGATAGCAGCTTGGGTCGCGTCTTTGCGCGAAAGGTGATGATGGCGCAGAAAAGGCTCGCGCAGTTGGGAACCAATAGTGGCCATAGGGTTGAGTGCTGAGAGCGAGTCCTGAAACACCATCGAGACACGCGTCTCTGTCTGTCGACGGGCGGCAGGAAGCGCGATGACCTCTCGGCCTTGAATGCATATGCTGCCCTCAACCCGAGCATTAGGCGGTATAAGACCCAGCACCGCCTTTGCAGTCAATGATTTCCCCGACCCAGATGCACCTAACAGGCAGACACGTTCGCCGGGCATGACATCGAAAGAGAGCCCATCGACGACCTGCTGACGGCCAATTTGAATATTAACATCACGCACGGATAACACGGGGCCGCTATACATTGACACTATCTCTTGGAGATTATCTCTTGCTGAGCTACTCAACTATCATTATTGGTTATGATATAACATTTAAATGAAAGGCAGCAATATTAGTTCCAATGCAAAGAGGTGGGTTAAAGCGTTGGGTGGGCAGTCAATAGGCATAAAAAAAGCGCTGAAAAGATCAGCGCTTCATTGCTATTAGGCGGGGTTAGGCGCCTGGTCAGGGCTCTTTATTTTGAGACGGTGGCGAAACCTTCGTCACCTGCCACAAAATTATCTGCAGGCTCGTCAACTTTAAAGGTAGTGCGGCTCAAGCGGCGAACACGCTTCATAAACAGCGCGATACACACGAGCGTTCCGAGTGCCGCCACCACATAGCTTAAGTGCATCGGCAGGCCAAAACCAATTGGTGCGTAGGCTAAGTAGGTGAACGTTGCCATGGTCATAAAGGTGGCAGGAATCGAGGTGATCCAGTGCGGCTTACGCGACAGCACCAGGTACATGGTACCGACCCATAGAGCGATTACAGCGGTGGTTTGGTTCGCCCAGGAGAAGTAGCGCCACAGCAGCGTGAAGTCCATGTGGGTGAGCGCATAGGAGACCACAAACAGCGGCAGAGCAACCATGATGCGCTTAACGATCGGCTTTTGGTCAACCTTGATATAGTCGGCAATAATCATCCGCGCGCTGCGGAAAGCGGTATCACCTGAGGTGATCGGCAACACAATAACGCCCAGTACCGCCAGCGTACCGCCCACTGCACCCAGCATAGTGGTGGAAACTTCGCTTACCACTGCCGCAGGGCCACCGGCAGCCAATACGTCGGAAAGCGTTTGATCGCCATAAAAAAGACTCATAGCGGCAGCCGCCCAGATCATGGCGATAACGCCTTCGGTAATCATCATGCCGTAGAAGATTTTGCGGCCATTGGTT
>JAMCZP010000249.1 GCA_023485185.1 Gammaproteobacteria bacterium | reverse complement strand
AGCACGGTATGAGCACTAACGATCAATTACCCCACACCGACAGCGTAACGTTTGACGTTCGCAATGGCGTTGCCTGGATTGGTTTTAATCGACCCCAGAGCCGCAATGCGATGACCTGGGAGATGTACGACGCCTTGGAAAAGCACTGCGACCAGTTAGCAGCGGATGACAGCGTGCATGCCGTGGTACTACACGGTGTTGGCGGTGAAGCCTTTGTGGCCGGTACCGACATCAGCCAATTTTCGGGCTTTAGTAAGCCTGAAGATGCGATTGGCTACGAGCGACGCATCGACCGCGTGGTGGGCAAGCTGGAAACCTTTCCCAAGCCAACCCTGGCGCTGATTGAAGGTGCCTGCGTGGGTGGCGGTGCAGCACTGGCGCTGGTGTGTGACTTTCGCTACGCCACCCCAACGATGAAGTTTGGTGTACCGATAGCTAAAACGCTGGGTAATACGCTTTCGATTAACAACGTCTCACGCATGATCGACATGCTTGGCGTTGCGCGCACCAAAGAAGCGCTAATGATGGCGCGCCTGTTTAGCGCTGACGAGGCGCTGGCAGCAGGATTGGTAAATCAGCAGTTCGACGCTGACTCCATTTACGCCGAGGTGGCCACGTTAGCTGAGGCTTTTGCCAAGCGGGCACCGCTAACACTTCAGGCCAGTAAGGCACTAATTGGCCGAGCGCTAGAGCAGCGCCGACTCTCGGCGGATGCCGGTGACGACTGGGTAACCACCTGTTATATGAGCAGGGATTTTGCGGCGGCGGTGGATAAGTTCGTCAATAAAACGCCCTTTGAGTGGTCTGGTCATTAGCGGTCGGCCAACGTGCAAAACTACCTATTAGGAGGAGAGCGCATGCTTCCCCTACAAGATATAAAAGTGCTGGATGTATCACAGATAATGGCAGGCCCTTACTGCACCATGGTGCTGGCAGACATGGGGGCCGAGGTGATTAAGGTCGAGAAACTCAATGGTGGAGACGACAGCCGCCAAATGGGGCCTTACGTTAACGGTGAATCGACCTGCTTTTCACAAATTAACCGTAACAAAAAAAGCATCTCGCTCAACCTGAAAGACGAGCGCGCACGGCAAATCTTTTACCGCTTAGCGGCTGATGCCGACGTTATTGTTGAGAACTACCGGCCTGGGGTAACCAAGTCGCTGGAGATCGACTATGACACGATTAAAGCGATCAACCCTGGCATCGTTTACTGCTCCATTTCAGGCTATGGCCAAACCGGTCCCTATAGTCATAAAGGGGGCTTTGATTTAGTCGCGCAAGGCATGACAGGTTTAATGTCGATGACCGGGGAAGAGGGTAAGCGCCCGCTTAAAACCGGGATTGCGGTTTACGATATTGGCGGTGGCTTAACCGCGGTGTATTCGATTCTTGCTGCCTGCATTCACAAGATGAAGACCGGTGAAGGTCAGCATATCGATATCGCCATTACCGAGTGCGGTTTGCCCTGGTTTACCTGGGAAGCAGCGGCCTATTTCTCTGAAGGCACGGTGCCGGGGCCAACGGGCTGGCGTCACCGTGTCTCTGCGCCTTATCAGGCCGTCAAAGCCAGCGATGGCTTCTTGATGCTTGGCTGCGCCAACCAACGCACCTGGGAGCGCTTTTGTCAGGATGTCTTAAAGCGTGAAGAACTTATGCAAGACTCACGCTTTATTACCAACCAAAACCGCGGCCAGCACGTTGAAGAGCTGGAGGCGCTACTGGAAGAGCTAATGGCGGATAAAACGGTCGATGAGTGGCTGATGCTATGTGACAGCGCAGGCGTGCCTGCCGGGCCAATCAATGACTTCGCCCAAGCGATGCAGGATGAGCACTACCTAGCGCGGGGCATGGTGCAAGAGATGGATCACCCGGTCATGGGCAAAATGAAAACCATTGGGTTTCCCAGCAAGTTCTCTGAGACACCGTCGCAAATTCGCAGCCCGGCGCCGCTGTTTGCCCAGCACACTGATGAAGTGCTCGATAGTCTAGGGTTCTCCGGCGCTGAGCTTGACGCTCTGCGTGCAGACGGATGCATCAAATAACGCTTTTTTGATGTGATTAATTGCATTCATTATCCATTTTCACTAGCGCTAAACGGTCGATCCAGCCGCGAGCCCTACAACAACAAACAGGAACGTCATCATGTTAAAACTTAATTTCCACCCTTCTGGCCGCCACTTCTTGCAAATTCCTGGCCCTTCGCCAGTGCCAGACCGTATTTTACGGGCGATGAGTCTGCCGACTATCGACCACCGTGGGCCAGAGTTTGGCGCTTTGGGCCTTGAGCTGCTGAGCAAGATTCAAAAGATCTTCAAAACCGAGAACCCCGTGATTATCTACCCGGCTTCCGGTACCGGTGCCTGGGAAGCTGCGCTTGCCAATACCATGTCACCGGGCGATAAGGTGCTGATGTTTGAGACCGGCCACTTCGCCACGCTGTGGCACAAAATGGCACTGCGTTTGGACATCCAGCCCGAGTTTCTGGGCTTGCCGGGCTACGAAGGCTGGCGGCATGGTGTTCAGGCCGACATGATCGAAGCGCGCCTGAAAGAGGACACCAACCACGAGCTAAAGGCTGTGTGTGTGGTGCATAACGAAACCTCTACTGGCGTAACAAGCGATATCGCCGCTGTGCGTAAAGCTATCGATGCCGCTGGCCATCCCGCACTGCTGATTGTCGATACTATTTCCGGGTTGGCCAGCGCCGACTACTGCCATGATGCGTGGGGCGTCGATGTCACCGTCTCTGGCTCGCAAAAAGGCCTGATGCTGCCACCAGGCATTAGCTTTAACGCGCTTTCACCCAAAGCGATTGAAGCCAGCAAGCAATCAAAACTACCCAAAAGCTTCTGGGCCTGGGATGAAATTCTCGAAGCCAACAAGAACGGCTACTGGCCCTACACCCCCAGCACCAACCTGCTCTATGGCCTGAATGAAGCGCTGGATATGCTGTTGGATGAAGGCATGGACAACGTGCTGGCTCGCCACCAACGCTGGGCCGCTGGGGTGCGTGCAGCGGTAGAGGCGTGGGGCCTTGAGATTCAGTGCTTGGATCCATCCGTTTATTCGCCTGTGCTGACCGGCGTGGTAATGCCTGAGGGTGTCGATGCGGATGCGGTGCGCAAGATTATCTATGAGCGTTTTGACCTTTCATTAGGCATGGGACTGGGTAAGGCCAAAGGCAAAATGTTCCGTATTGGCCACTTGGGCGATTGCAACGACCTTACCTTGATTGCCACCTTAGGCGGCTGTGAGGCGGGCATGAAGCTGTCCGGCGTTAACCTAAAAGGCAGCGGCGTAACGGCTGCTTTGGACTACTTTGCGGCTAACCCGCTTAACCCAAGCGAGCGCTAAACGACGGGGGAGAGCCACATGACGTCTCTGACGAACCAATACCCGTCCCGTGATGCCAAGATTAAACCGCTCGGCGAATTCGCCGAGCGTTTATCCCGAGAAATGGCGGGAGAGGTGCTGTTTGATCGGGCAACCCGTGGGCGCTACTCAACCGATGCCTCGATTTATCAGGTAACGCCGGTGGGCGTGGTGATTCCTCGCCATCAGCAAGATTTGAAAATTGCCCTGGATATTGCCCGTGATGCCAAAGTGCCGATTTTGGCCCGAGGCGCGGGTACTAGTCAGTGTGGTCAAACCGTTGGTGAAGCTCTGGTGATCGACACCACCCGCTGGCTTAACCAAGTGGTTGAGTTTGACGCCGAGGCGCGCACCGTGGTGGTGGAACCGGGCATCGTGCTTGACCACCTCAACGCGTGGCTCAAACCTCACGGGCTGTGGTACCCGGTGGATGTTTCCACTAGCGCGCAATGCACTATCGGCGGTATGGCGGGCAATAACTCCTGTGGGTCGCGGTCGATCTACTACGGCAACATGGTGCACAACGTGCTGGGCGTGGAGGCGCTATTGGCTGACGGCAGCGCGGCGAGTTTTGGCTTCGTTGACAGCTTCGCGGAAGGCTCTCGTGAGCAGCGCCTTGCCCAGCAGGTGAGGGCGATTGCCGAGCGTGTAGCCCCGGAAATTCGCGATCACTTCCCTAAGGTGTTACGTCGCGTCGGTGGCTACAATCTGGATCTGTTCGATTGCCAGAACCCGATGCCCTATGACCCTGGCAACCGTGCCAACCTGGCTCATCTATTGGTGGGCTCGGAAGGCACGCTTGGGGTCAGCCAGCGCATCAAGCTCAGGCTTTCACCGCTGCCCGAGCAGAAGGTATTGGGGGTAGTGAACTTCCCAACTTTCTATCAGGCGATGGATTTCACTCAGCATATCGTCAAGCTTGGCCCTACGGCAGTAGAGCTGGTTGACCGCACCATGATCGAGCTGTCGCTGGAGAATCCTGCATTCCGCCCGGTCATTGAAAAAGCGCTGATTGGCAAGCCGGAAGCCATTCTTCTAGTAGAGTTTGCCGGTCACGACCACGCAGCCCAGCTTGAGGCGCTGCGTGGGCTTAATGAATTGATGGGTGATTTAGGTCTGCCGGGCAGCGTGGTGGATATGCCCGAAGCTGCCGAGCAGAAAGCGCTGTGGAACGTGCGCAAAGCCGGGCTCAACATCATGATGAGCATGAAAGGCGACGGTAAGCCGGTCTCCTTTATTGAAGATTGCGCGGTGCCGCTTGAACACCTGGCCGAGTACACCGACAAGCTTACCGAGGTATTTAACCGCTACGGCACTGAAGGCACCTGGTACGCCCACGCAGGCGTTGGCACGCTGCACGTGCGACCGATTCTCGATATGCGCCGCGATGGCGCAGAAAAAATGCGCGAAATCGCCGAGCTGGCCTCTGCGTTAGTGCGCGAATACAAAGGCGCTTACTCCGGCGAGCATGGCGATGGAATTTGTCGTGGCGAGTGGGTGGCGTGGCAGTTTGGCGAAACGGTCAACAATGCCTTCCGCGAAATAAAGCAGCTGTTTGATCCTGAAAACCTGTTTAATCCAGGCAAAATCGTCGATACCCCTAAAATGGATGACGAGCGCTATTTTCGTTTTCCTAAAAGCTACACCACCATTCCGCTCACCCCGGTGTTCGATTGGTCCGCCTGGAACGTAAAGCGTGACCCGCTCACCGGCGAGCAAACAGCACCGGGTACCGGCGGCGATGCGACCCATGGCTTGGCCATGGCGGTGGAAATGTGTAACAACAACGGCCATTGCCGCAAGTTTGATGCGGGCACCATGTGTCCGAGTTTCCGGGTGACCAAAGATGAGCAGCACCTGACCCGCGGTCGTGCTAACACCTTGCGCTTGGTGCTCTCGGGGCAGTTGGGTGATGAAGGCCTGGCCAGCGACGATGTCAAAGAAGCGCTGGATCTCTGCGTGTCGTGCAAGGGCTGCAAGCGTGACTGCCCCACGGGCGTGGATATGGCCAAATTCAAGATAGAAGCCCGCACCGCTCGTGCTCGCGTTAAAGGCCTCTCGTTACGTGACCGCATGGTAGGTGAGATGCCGCGCTACGCACCCTGGGCCAGTAAGTTTTCAGCGCTGGTCAACGGCGTTGAGCGCGTGCCGTTTCTGGCTAAACAGATTAAACAGGCGTTAAAGCTGGCGCCCCAACGCTCGCTGCCGGTGTTTAACGGTAATTTCCTCGCCAGTGCCGAAGTGTCTTTGCAGCCAGTGACCTCAGAGCGGGAAGTGTTGCTGTTTGTGGATACCTTTAATAACTATATGGAGGGTGACAACGCCAAGGCAGCCAAGCGAGTGCTGGAAGCGGCGGGCTACCGTGTCCATCTCAATGTGACTAAGGGGCAGCGGCCACTCTGCTGTGGGCGTACTTACCTCTCTTCCGGTCAGTTTGATAAAGCCAAGGCGGAGGCCAAACGCACCCTTGAGCACCTGATGCCGTTTGTAGAGCGCGGTGTGGCGGTGGTAGGCCTGGAACCCTCTTGCTTACTCAGCATGCGTGATGAATTCCTGCAGTACGGCTTTGGTGAAGAGGCGAGAGCGTTGTCGTCATCGGCCTATCTGTTTGAGGAGTTTCTGGTCAAGGCGCGTGCCGAGAATCAGCTTCCCCTCGAACTTAAGCCGCTGAACTACGAGCGGGCGATGCTGCACGGTCACTGCCATCAAAAAGCCTTTGACGCGCTGCGCCCCGTTGAGCAGGTGCTGGGCTGGATTCCTGACCTCAAAATCGAGACGATTGAGTCCTCCTGCTGTGGAATGGCCGGAAGTTTCGGCTATGAAGCGGAGCACTACGATGCCTCGCTGAAAATGGCGGAGCTATCACTATTACCTGCTATCCGTAAGGCGGATGCAGGCGCCGTAGTGGTGGCTGATGGCACGAGCTGTCGCCATCAGATTCATGATGGAAGTGGCCGCGAAGCAATTCACGTTGCTAGATTGCTTGAACAAGCGCTAGCCTGAAAGCGGAACACCAATAACAACCCAGGAGGTTAACGTGGCACTTTATCAATACGGCGAGCATCGCCCGGATGTTCACAACGACGTATACATTGCCGATACGGCGGATGTTATCGGCCAGGTGACCTTAAAGGCACGCTCCAGCGTGTGGTATCAGGCGGTATTGCGGGGTGATACTGATCATCTTGAAGTGGGTGAAGAGAGCAATATCCAGGATGGTGCCGTGCTTCACGCTGACCCAGGCTTTCCGCTCAAGGTAGGTAAAGGCGTAACGGTAGGGCACCAGGCGATGCTACATGGTTGCACCATCGGTGACGGCTGCTTAATCGGTATTCAGGCGGTGGTGCTCAATGGTGCGGTAATTGGCGAAAACAGCCTGGTGGGCGCGGGTGCCTTTATTAAGGAAGGCGCAGTGTTTCCACCCAACTCGCTAATCGTTGGTTCGCCTGCCAAGGTTGTTCGCGAGCTTTCTGAAGAGGTAGTGGCGGGCTTAAAGCAGAATGCCCAAAGCTACGTGGAGCGCGGTAAGCTCCATAGCCAACAGCTTAAGCGTATAGATTGAAGCAAGTCGATTTAAGCAAATCGATTAGTTAGAAACCTTTGTCACAAATAGCAAACCCCCAGGCCTAGGTCTGGGGGTTTGCGTTTCTAGCGTAGTTATTCCAACAAGTGCTACTTCATCACATCAACGGATCGGTCACGCCAATCACATAGAAGGCCACCATCGCGATGATACCGGTGAAGACAAGGTAGTAGATCGTTGGCAGAATCGTCTTACGGATCGTAGCGCCTTCCCGCCCTAACAGGCCAACCGTTGCCGATGCCGCGACCACGTTGTGAATCGCAATCATATTACCTGCCGCCGCGCCCACCGCTTGTAGTGCCACCATCATGGCCGTGGAGAGGCCCAGTGTCTGGGCAACGTTGAACTGAAACTCTGCCAGCATTAGGTTAGATACTGTGTTGGAACCGGCAATAAAGGCGCCCATTGCACCTACCGCTGGCGCGAACAGTGGGTAGATACCGCCAACATTGTCTGCAACTGCCTGTGCCATCATGACCGGCATAGAAACAAGGTCAGCGCCATTAACGCCGGAGTTGATCAGTATGCGCACCATTGGCACGGTGAAGATCAGTACGAAGCCAGCACCAAAAATGGTTTTGGTCGATTCTGAAACGGCTGCGCTCATTTTTTGCGGGTTCATACGGTGTAGGAAATAAGTAACTAAGACCACCCCAAGAATGATACCGCCCGGAAGATAAAACGGTTCAACACTGCCACTAATACCGGTTTCACCAAGAATATTGGTCCACCGTAAGCTGATGGAGTTGAGTGCAACTCGTAGAGGCTCGATAGTCCGTGAGGCTACCAGGAACAGCGCCAGGAGTACGTAAGGAACCCAGCCTTTAAAGGTGGACATAGGCGCTTTACCCGCTACATCATCAAGCTTGATTTGCAGGTTGCCGATCCACTCGGCAGGCCAGGCGCTCTCTTCCGGGAAATCCCAGGTGTCTTTAGGTAGCAGGAAGCCACGTTTGGCGGCCGGTACAACAATCGCCAAGCCCACCATGGCACCGATCATTGACGGGAACTCAGGCCCCAGCAGTACGCCTACCAACATATAAGGCACGACAAAACTTATACCGGTAAAGATAGCGAAGGGGGTAATCGACAGACCCTCTTTCCACGATTTATTGGCACCGAAGAAGCGCACCATCACGGTCACCAGAATCAGCGGCATTAAGATACCCACGATACCGTGAGTAATCGCCACTTCACTGGTCACTAGCTGGAAGAAGACATCCCAGCTTGAGCCTACTGATTCAAGCTCAGCGGTAATACCTGCGCGATCTACACCGCTGCCAACGCCGACGACAATGGGCGTACCCACCGCACCGAAGGAAACCGGTGTGGATTGAATCATCATGCCAACAACGACGGCGGCAAGCGCTGGGAAGCCAAGGGCAACCATTAATGGCGCGGCAACAGCAGCAGGCGTGCCGAAGCCGGATGCGCCTTCAATAAAGCAGCCGAACAGCCAAGCAACAATTAACGCCTGTACGCGACGGTCAGGACTAATGCCTGAAAATCCGTTACGAATAGCGGTAATACCACCCGAATGCTTAAGCGTGTTAAGCAACAGGATAGCGCCAAAAATAATCCATAGAAGCCCAGCGGTTTGGATCAAACCTTGAATGGTTGAAGCCGCCACTCGGCTAAACGACATATCCCAAACCGTCATACCAATAATGGCAGCGGTTAGGAAAACGATAGGCATCGCTATTTTAGCGGGTATTTTAAAACCAATGAGCAAAATACCTGCTAGCAACAGCGGCAAGAAAGCCAGAAGTGCAAGTGTGGTTTCATTCATGGAAGGAACTGCCCCTTGTTATTGATTTGGTATGCTCCGGGAAAACCGTCTGACTTTTGTGAGGCCAGTCGGGTGTATGTGAAAGATACGTTTAGGCTTAGAAGATGACTACATTGGAAAATTGGTCTTACCAGTGTAACGTTTGCCTGGAAGGCAGTTTTGAAACGCCCTTTAAAAGCTAGTTAGTTGTTTTTATTGATTTAATTAAGCTTGGGTTGAGGTGGCTTGCCTGCGCGCCCATTAGACTAATAGACAGTGCAGTTAATACCTCAAAAGGGAGTGCAGACTAGATAATCGCATCACTTGCTTAGAGGGTGACTTGCGCTCATTGTTATCCAAGCAAATATTCACTAACGATAACGAACTTTCACAAGGAGCCTTTGGCTGTGGCAATAAAACTCTATGACTTATATGGCCGAGACGAACGTTTACGCTTCTCTCCCTATTGCTGGCGGGTACGCATGGCCCTTGCTCACAAAGGCCTTGAATTCACGACTATAGCGTGGCGCTTTAAAGACAAGCAGGCGCTGGCCTTTGCCGACTACGATAAAGTGCCGGTGCTTTGCGATGGCGATCAGGTTGTTACCGACAGCTTCGAGATCATGCGCTATCTGGATACAGCGTATCCAGAAGCCCCGGTTCTTGGCGAAGTTGCCAGCTATCAGCGAGCGTTGCTGTTCAAATACGTTGTTGAGCGCAGTGTTAATCCAGCGCTATTTCGCATTATTGCCATGGACTTGTTTGCTGCCATTCATCCTGACGACCAAGACTATTTCCGTGAAAGCCGTGAAGCACGCTTTGGTTGTACGCTGGAAGAGTTCCATCAGCCGGAGCAGGGCAAACAGCAGCTCAAGCAAGCGCTAGCCCCGGTGCGGGACATGCTGCGCGACAGCGCCTTCCTAGATGGCGATGCTCCCAGTGGCGCTGATTATCTGCTGTTTGGCAGCCTGATGTGGGCGCACGTGGTTTCTACTCAGGCAGTTGTTGAGCCGGGCGACCTGATAGATGAATGGTTTAAGCGTATGCTGAACGTACACGATGGGGCTGCAAGCCAAGCCCTGACCGTACGAGAACTATAACGCATAGCAGCGGTACCGATGGCATCCGGCAATGGGTGCCGCCTGATGTAATTAGAAAACATTGATATGCTGACAAACCAGTACATTGATGTTTTCTTTAAGGAGATGGCAATGATTGACCTGTATTACTGGACAACCCCCAACGGCCACAAAATCTCCATCATGCTCGAAGAAGCCAAGCTGGCGTATCGAGTAAAGCCGATTAACATTGGCCGAGGCGAGCAGTTCGATCCCGAATTTCTCACCATCGCGCCCAATAATCGCATTCCCGCTATTGTGGATCACTCCCCGCAGGACGGCGGCCAGCCGCTGTCATTGTTTGAGTCGGGGGCGATCCTAGAATACCTCGCCGACAAAACGGGACTTTTCTTGCCCTCTACTGGCCGCGAACGCTACATCGTATTGCAGTGGCTCCACTGGCAAATGGGTGGGTTAGGGCCGATGGCAGGGCAAAACCATCACTTTTGCCACTATGCCCCGCAAAAGATTGAGTATGCCATTGAGCGCTATGTGCGTGAGACCAATCGGCTCTACAGCGTGCTAGATCAGCGCTTAGCGAATCACACCTACGTGGGTGGGGATGACTACTCGATTGCAGACATGGCGATCTATCCCTGGATAGTGCCTTGGGAGAAACAGCGTCAAACAATTGAAGAGTTTCCTGACTTGGAACGCTGGCTTGAGATGATTAAGGCGCGCCCAGCGGTACGTCGTGCCTACGCCTTAGTCGAAGAAGTAAACCCTCAAGCAGGCGTGACGATGGATGAGCAGGCGCGTAAGCATCTGTTCGGTAACCGTTAAAAGCACGCTGTACAGCCTAATGCGAGTTATCTACAAGTGAGCAAGCGCAGCATGAGAAAAAATCATGTTGCGCTGCACAAAAAGCACTGCTAGCTTTAAGAACAGCAGAGGCAAAAGCCCAGCTAAAGACCGCCTAAGAAGGCGAGTTCATGTGCTAGCTCACACCTGGAGAGATTCGAATGAACAGTACCACTAATAAGCAGAGTGCCGAGAAAACCAAGCAACAGCTTGAGTCCGTTTTCGTATCGCCCATGCGTTCTTATACGCTGACTGCGCTTGATTACTATGATCAGCTGATCAGCGCTCAGATGGATGCCGCTCGTGCCTACTCTGATATGGCGATTGCCCAAGCGCGTACTTGGCTCGACGTAAAAGACGCTGATAGCTTCAAAAAAGCCATGGAAAGCCAGCAAAAAACAGCTAGCGAGTTTATGGAGCGAGTGAAGGGCGACACTGAAAAAGTGACGTCAATCAGCCAAAGCTTCGCGCAAGATAGCCAGAAACAAGCGGAAGAAACTACCAAGAAGGCGGTAGAAACAGCTAAGCAGTAAGTTTGCTGAATAGATAGCTAGTCAGTCGCTTAAAAAAACGCTGCGCCCTTTAACAAAAGGTGCGGCGTTTTTTTGCATTTGTATACAGCGATACGTTTAGCTATCAGCTAAGCGACTGACTAAACGAAAGCGTGCGATGCGGATAATTTGCTCAATCGCCGTTCGTCGCTCGGTGGCGATATCATTGTGCAAGCGCGCTTCAAAAGCTGCCAAGATAGCGTGGCGGTCCAGCCCTTTAACGGCGATCACAAATGGAAAGCCAAATTTTTCCTTATACGTCTCATTAAGGTATTCAAAGCGGGCGAATTCATCAGGGCTGCACTGGTCGAGCCCGGCACCGGCCTGTTCGCTGGTCGAGTCTTGAGTTAATTCACCCGCCATAGCGGCTTTGCCAGCTAAATCAGGGTGGGCGCGGATTACGGCAATTTGCTGTTCGCTACTTGCCTGCTGCAGCATCAGCCCCATCAGCTCGGCCAGCCCATCTGGCGTATCGTGCGCCTCAGTGATGCCGTGCTGCCAAGCTGCTTTGGCCACCCATGGCGAGTGCTCATAAACATCACCATAGTGATGGATAAGCATTTCAAGGCTGCATTGGCTTGGCGCAGGTGAAAGGTGGCGCGTATCAGGTAGGGTCACGGAAAAATCTCCAAAGCGTACGGTTAGTCAAAGCGCGCTGCTCGTCAGTAAATGTTATTAGTAAGCAAGTCAGTATTAACAAGGTCGATGCTCGATTTGGTGTATACAATAAATAGCAGCAAAGGTACTCTTTGACCAGTCGGTCAAATAATATGACAATTTAGGAGTGGCTATGGGACGTTTAACCACCCACGTACTGGATACCGCAAAAGGGCAGCCCGGCCAAGGGATTGCCATCGAAGTATTTCAGCTTGTGAACAACGAGCGCCATCACCTGAGTACCGTGACAACCAATAGTGATGGCCGCTGTGATTCGCCTATTTTAGAAGGTGATGCGTTCACTGCCGGGGAGTATGAATTGGTTTTTCATGCCGGAGACTACCTGCGGGCTCAAGGCGTTGAGGCTAATGAGCCGCGCTTTTTAGATGTGATTCCACTGCGCTTTGGCGTCGCTGATGCCAGCCAGCACTACCATGTGCCGCTGCTGCTTTCGCCGTATGGGTACTCAACTTACCGCGGTAGCTGATAGAGGCCTAGAATATGCAAGCGTATCTGATTGATTTTTTTAACCTGCTGCTGCGTTGGCTGCACGTCATTGCCGCTATCGCCTGGATCGGTGAGTCGATCTATTTTGTTATGCTGGATAACAGCCTGCGCAAGCCCAAAGCGGAGGAAGATCGCGAGAAGGGCGTGTTTGGTGAAATGTGGTCGGTTCACGGCGGTGGGTTTTATCACAATCAGAAGTACGCCACGGCACCCGCCAAGCTGCCCAATGACCTGCACTGGTCGTTCTGGAAAGCCTATACCACTTGGCTTTCTGGTTTTGCGCTGTTTGTTATTTTGTACATGGTCAATCCAGGCTTCTACTTGGTTAACCCTAATAGCGACTGGCAGTGGGCCGCTAATCTAACCGGCTGGCAGGCAAACCTTCTGGCGCTGGCTTTCTTATTGGGTGGTTGGCTGGTGTATAACGAGCTGTGCAAACGCATTAGCCCCAATATGGATCGTGATGGCCTGCTGAGCGTGGCAGTCGCCGTGATGATGGTGATCGTTGCCTATCTCAGTACCCAGATGTTTACCGGCCGCGCTGCCTTCCTGCTCACCGGGGCGGTGATGGCAACGGCAATGTCAGCCAACGTCTTCTTCTGGATTATTCCCGGCCAGCGCCGCATGGTGAAGGCTATGAAAGCAGGGGATACACCCAACCCGCTGGATGGCAAGCGCGGCAAGCAGCGTTCGGTGCATAACACCTACTTCACGCTGCCAGTTGTGCTGTTGATGGTGAGTAATCACTATTCGTTTATCTACTCCCATGAGCTTGCCTGGGTCGTAATGGTGCTGTTTATCTTTGCGGGCGCCTTGATTCGGCAGTTCTTTGTGTTGATGCATGCAGGCAAAACTCAACCTGCGTATCCTGCCTTTGGGGTAGGGCTTATTCTGCTAGCGTTTTGGGTGGCCGCCCCCAGTGCGTCATCGCCTGGCAGTGCGGATGGCACTGAAGCACCAGACCAAGCACAAATCAGCGCTTTAATTGAGCAGCACTGTGTTCAGTGTCATGCTCGCAACCCTGAGCATGCCGGTTTTTCTGCGCCGCCTGCGGGGTTCGCATTGGACAGCTGGGATGAAATTCTCGGCCATAAGGCGCAAATTCAGCAAGTGGTGGCCAGCCGCTATATGCCGTTAGGCAATATGACCAACATGAGCGATGAAGAGCGCGATATCATTGCCGCTTGGGAGGAGTGATCAGAGAGGCTAACTATGAGTGATGCGCAGGCGCCGATAAAACGGCGTGCTTCGGTTAAAGAGGGCGATGAACGCCACGACGCCATTTATCGTGCCGTAAGCGATGCGATAGTCGAGCAGCGCTTAAAGCCCGGTGCGCGGCTGCGCGAAGATGCGCTGTCGGAGGTATTCGGTATTAGCCGTACTGGCATTCGTAAAATCTTGCAGCGTCTGGCGCTTGAACAGTTAGTCACGCTAACCCCGCGCCGCGGCGCCAGCGTTACCCGGCCCACCGCCGATGAAGCCAAAGACGTTTTTGATGCCCGCCACTTAATTGAGTGTGGCTTAATGCCCGATGTCGCTAGACGCATGGGTGAAAAGGAAGCAGCAGAACTGCGCGATATGGCCCGTCAAGAGCGTCAGGCATTACGCAGTGGGCAGCAGAGCGTGGCCATTCGCTTATCAGCGGATTTTCATGTGCGCTTAGCGCAGTTGTCAGGTAATGCCACGCTGGCGGAATTTGTCGAGCGGCTCTGCTCGCGCTCATCGTTGATACTGGCTGTCTACGGTCATCGCGGCCACTTGGGCTGCGAATCCCACGACCACGATGACCTGATCGGCTATCTTGAAACAGGTAATGGCGAGCGGGCCAAAGCCTTTATGAGCCGCCACTTGAAGACAATTGAATCTTCGCTTTCGATAGTCGAAGAAAAAAGTGAGGCCCCTGACCTTCGTGAAGTGTTCAGGCTGTAGTGTTCTGTCTATAGTCTTTGGCTACCGTCTTCTTGTTATAAAGTGCTTAGTAGGTTTTGAGTCTTACTGAAAGCCTGCTAAGCCTACCCTCGTCTCATTACTCCCCTTGTTTGTTCTTAGAGCGTTGTTTGCCCCAAGGTGCGCAAACCGCTTTTATGCACCGTTTTGGATTAAGAGTTCGCCAGCTTGCACCTTTGTAATGCTTTTAAACCTGAAGACCGCTCACTGCTGCTTTATAAAAAAAGCGAGGCTCAGACTTTATCAATAAAAAATTATCGATAAGCAATTCAGGTGCTAAGCGATTTGTGTATACGAAAAATGCTTTTTTTGTATATTAATAATTTCTACTGCTAACTCAATTTTTAATACAAGGACCTTTATTGGCACTGCCCTTGCATTGTTTATACGCGGCTTAGGCATTTATGGCTTTGCTTTCTTGCTAAGTAAACAGTAGGGGGACTGGTAAAATGGTATACAAGAAAATGGTGGCGGCCCTTCGTCACTTGCGTCAAACCAAGCGTATCGCGCTGGTGTCGGTAGGCGTGGCACTATTCGCAACGCCTGCCATGTCAGAAGACCAAGTGCTGCGTATAGCGATGACAGCATCTGATATTCCGCTCACAACAGGTCAGCCCGATAGTGGCTTTGAAGGTTATCGCTTCCTCGGCTACACCATCTACGATGCATTAATCAATTGGGATATGTCCTCTGCTGAGGAAGTGAGCGGGCTAACGCCTGGGCTGGCGGAATCCTGGGAGGTCGATAGTGACGATAGCCGGGTCTGGATCTTTAACCTGCGTGAAGGTGTGGCTTTCCATGATGGCAGCGAGTGGAATGCCGACGCGGCTATCTGGAATTTGGATAAGATTTACGATGAAGACGCGGAGCAGTTTGATGCCCGCCAAGCGGGTAACGTTCGCGGCCGTATTCCTTCCATGGATGGCTACGAAAAAGTAGACGACTACACCATTCAGTTTACCACCAGCGAACCGGATGCCTGGTTTCCCTACCAGCTCTCCTTCCTACTCTTTTCTAGCCCCGCGCAATGGGAAGCTTTGGGCGGCGACTGGGATGCGTTTGCCAGCGCACCTTCTGGTACAGGGCCCTTCAAGCTAACCCGTTTGGTACCGCGTGAGCGTGCCGTGCTGGAGCCCAATCTAGAGTATTGGGATGAAGAGCGTGTGCCTAGTTTGACACGCCTTGAACTGATCCCAATGCCTGAATCGAGCTCGCGCACCTCAGCGCTGCTTTCTGATCAGGTGGATTGGATTGAGTCCCCGGCACCGGATGCTATTCCGCGCATGCAGTCTCAGGGTATCGAGATCACCAGTAACCCCTATCCGCACACTTGGCCTTATCAGTTCTCTATGCAAGAAGGCAGCCCCTGGCGTGATATCAACGTGCGCAAAGCGGCCAACTTAGCGGTAGACCGTGAAGGTTTGGAAGCCATGTTAGGCGGCTTAATGGTGCCTGCGGTCGGTATTGTGGCACCTGACCACCCGTGGTATGGCGAGCCAACGTTTGAGACCCGCTACGACCCTGAAGAAGCGATGCGCCTACTGGCGGAAAGCGGCTTTAGTCCAGAAAACCCTGTGGAGATTAAAGTACTCATCTCGACCTCCGGCTCAGGGCAGATGCAGCCGTTAGCCATGAATGAGTACATTCAGCAAAACCTTGCTGAAGTCGGTATTGCGCTGGACTTTGAAGTGCTGGATTGGGAGTCGCTGTTTCCCAACTGGCGACGCGGTGCAGATGATGCCAGCAGCCGAGGCGCCCATGCCACCAACATTACCTTCGCTTGGCTAGACCCATTCTCTGCCTTCTACCGCTTTATGCACTCCAGCATGGCACCGCCAAATGGCTTTAACTGGGGCTATATGGATGATCCTGAATATGACCGCTTGCTAGATGAAGCGCGAGTCACCTTCGATCAAACCGAGCAAGACGCCATCCTCGCCGAGTTCCATGCCCGTATGGTGGATGACGCCGCTTGGTTGTGGGTAGCCCATGACGTTGGCCCCCGCGCGATGCAACCCCGCGTTAAAGGCTTCGTTCAGGCTAAAAACTGGTTCCAGGACCTGACCCCCGTTTATATCGAGGAGTGAGTTATGTACGCGGAGTGGCTGACAAGCCACTCCGCGCATAGCTAGTAGACAAGCTAGGAGACAAGATGAGCAGCTACTTCCTCAAGCGAATTCTGTATGTCATTCCGATCACCCTGGCGGTGAGTTTTTTCTGTTTCTCGTTAGTCCATCTATCGCCGGGCGACCCCATGGACGCCGTTGTCTCTCCCGATGCACCTAGTGAAGTCGTCGCGATGGTGCAGCGGGCTTACGGTTTCGACCGCCCCTTGCCAGAGCAGTTTGGGCTTTGGGTGAGCCGAGCCGTGCAGGGTGACCTGGGGATGTCGGCAGCCAATGGCAGGGCGGTGACAACAGAAGTGTTCAGCGCACTCAAAAATACCCTGCTCCTCGCCGTTGCTGCGTCAATGATTGGTTTTACCCTGGGCTGTACGTTTGGAGCCCTTGCGGGTTATTACCAGGGATCGCTGCTTGATCGCATCGTTACAGGCTTTGCCGTGGGCGGCGTGAGTGTGCCGCACTACTGGCTGGGCATGCTGCTGGTGATTATCTTTTCCGTTGAGCTTAACTGGCTGCCTTCTTCCGGCGCGGGGCCTGGCAGCTCAAGCGACTGGAGCTTTGAGTGGGCCTACCTGCGCCACTTAATCCTACCTGCGGTGACGCTATCCGTTATTCCCATGGGCGTGGTCACGCGCACGGTGCGCGCTATGGTAGCGGATATTTTAGCCCATGAGTTTGTGGAAGCGCTGCGCGCTAAAGGCTTGGCGGAGCGGCGTATTTTCCTGCATGTGATTAAAAATGTTGCGCCCACCGCACTAGCGGTGATGGGGCTGCAATTAGGTTATTTATTGGGCGGCTCTATTCTGGTCGAGACCGTGTTCTCTTGGCCCGGCACAGGGCTACTGCTCAATAACGCTATTTTTCAGCGTGATCTGCCTATTTTACAGGGCACTATTTTAATTCTGGCGCTGTTTTTCGTAGCGCTCAATTTAATGGTCGATCTCGTCCAGGCGCGCCTTGATCCGCGTATTCAGCGCGGTTGATTGGCAAGGAGAATCTTATGGCAGCTACTTCTCTTGATGCTTCGGCGAAGGTCGAAGCCCCCATTACACTGAGTAGGGGTTATTGGGGGCCGGTATTTCGCCGCTTGAGCCGTGACCCCGTGGCGCTAATCGCAGGGATTATTCTGCTCTGTATCCTTGCCATGGCGCTATTTGCACCTTGGTTGGCGCCCATGGATCCCTATAAAACCAGCATGATGTCCCGCTTGCGCCCCATTGGCACATCAGGCCACTGGTTAGGCACCGATGAGCTGGGGCGCGATATGCTTTCCCGGTTGATTTATGGCGCACGCTTATCGTTATTGATCGGCGTTATGCCGGTGGTTAACGCCTTTGTTATTGGCAGCGCCATCGGCATTGTGGCTGGGTTTGTGGGCGGCAAAACCAATACCGTTTTCATGCGCATTATCGATGTTTTTTACGCCTTCCCGGCGGTGCTGCTGGCGATTGCCTTAGCGGGTGCCTTGGGTGCAGGCATCATCAATTCACTGTTCTCGTTAACGGTAGTATTTATACCGCCTATTGCGCGCGTAGCCGAGAGTGTTACTACTCAAATACGCAGCGCAGATTACATCGAAGCCGCCAGAGCCAGCGGGGCAGGCAGCTTAAAAATTATTCGCTGCCATGTGCTGGGTAACGTGTTAAGTCCGATTTTCGTTTACGCCACATCGCTTATCAGTGTCAGCATGATTTTGGCCTCTGGGCTCTCGTTTCTCGGTTTAGGTGCACGGCCACCAATGCCCGAGTGGGGGTTAATGCTCAATACCTTACGTGATGCCATCTACGTAAATCCATGGATTACGATTCTGCCAGGGGTGATGATTTTTACGGTGTCGATTTGCTTCAACACGCTCAGCGATGGTCTGCGCTCTGCTATGGATGTCAAATTATGAACGCTGAACGTGTTTCTACTGAATCTCCTCTGCCGTTAAAAAAACCATTGGATAGCCGGGATAGAGGAGGGGCTGCGCAGCCGCTGCTTAGTGTGAAGGCGCTGCGTAAGCACTTTGTGATTAAAAAAGATTTCTTCGGCCGCCCCGTGAGTCAGGTTCACGCAGTGGATGGCGTCGACTTCGATGTGTTAAAGGGCGAAACCCTGGGCATCGTAGGTGAATCTGGGTGTGGTAAATCAACCACTGCACGGCTGTTAATGCAGCTTCTAACACCCGATGCGGGGGAAGTGATTTTTGACGGCGACCCGGTAGGTAAACCAGGCGGCTTGTCGATACGTGACATGCGTCGGCAAGTACAGATGGTATTTCAGAACTCCTACGCCTCGCTCAATCCGCGCATGAGCGTTGAGGAGTCGATTGCCTTTGGGCCGCAAGTGCATGGTCTTGGCAAGAAAGAGGCCAACGCAAGGGCACGCAAGCTGCTGGACCAAGTAGGCCTGCTCCCCAATCAGTTCGCTAGCCGCTACCCCCATGAGCTTTCCGGCGGGCAGCGCCAGCGGGTCAATATTGCCCGTGCCTTGGCACTTGAGCCGCGGCTGTTGATTCTTGATGAAGCGGTATCAGCACTGGATAAATCAGTAGAGGCGCAGGTCCTCAACTTGTTGATTGATCTTAAGCAAGAGTACGGCCTGACCTATCTGTTTATTTCCCATGACCTTAACGTGGTGCGCTATATCAGTGACCGCGTCATGGTGATGTACTTAGGGCGAGTGGCTGAAATGGGTGAGAGTGAGTCACTTTATAATGCCCCCGCGCATCCCTACACACGGGCCTTAATGTCGGCGATGCCCTCTATGGATCCTGATAACCGCACCCATACGGCCCCTTTGGCAGGCGACCCTCCCAATCCTATCGACTTGCCACCCGGTTGCCGTTTTTGCCCGCGCTGTAGCATGGCTATCGATAAGTGCCGTGAAGAAGAGCCCGAATTAGCACCGCTACAAGCTATGCAGACAGGGCACCTTCAACACCGTTCAGCGTGCTGGCGGGCAGGCGAGGTACAGGCGTTAGCAACCACGCCTATTGCTGAGGAGGTAACGTCATGACGGCCCCTAGTCCTGTGGATTATCAGGCTATTCCTGATCAAGCCCATCGCGCTGTTACCCCTAAAAGCGAACAACTGGTCGATGTGCAAAATTTGAAAGTGCACTTTCGCTCGCCTGGACGCTGCGTGCAGGCCGTCAATGGCGTAGATCTTACCCTTGCCAAGGGTGAGGTATTAACGATTCTCGGCGAAAGTGGCTCTGGTAAAAGCGTGACACTGCGTGCACTGATGCGGCTTTTGCCCGAACGGCGAACAACCATTGAGGGGCATATAAAGGTTGCCGGGCAGGGTGTGTTGAAGATGTCCCGGCGTGAGCTCTCGGCTTACCGAGGCTTTACCACCTCAATGATTTTCCAGGAGCCGATGCTGGCGTTTGATCCTGTTTTCCGCATTGGCGATCAAATTGCCGAAACCGTATGCCGCCATGAAGGGGTGAGCCATGCGGAAGGGTTGGCGCGTGCGCTGGAGTTGTTTGAGTTGGTGCGGATTCCGTCAGCGAAGCGGCGCTTATCCAATTATCCGCATGAAATGTCGGGCGGTATGAGCCAGCGGGCCATGATTGCCTTAGCGCTATCCTGCCGGCCCCGGCTGTTATTGGCCGATGAACCGACGACGGCGCTAGATGCCACCGTTCAAATACAGATACTGCTGCTACTGCGCGACTTGCAGCGCGAGTTAGGTATGTCGGTTATTTTTGTTACCCACGATATGGGCGTCGCCAACGAAATATCCGACCGCATCGCAGTGATGTATGCAGGCCGGGTAGTGGAAACCGGCAGTGTCGATGAAATTATTCGCTCACCGCGCCACCCCTACACCATAGGGCTGATGCAATCCCGCGCCTCTGGCGAGTTAAAAGGCGAACGCCTCAGCGCCATACCCGGCTCGCCGCCAGATATGGCCTCTCCGCCCCCAGGCTGCGCCTTTGCACCACGTTGTTCGCTGGCAACCGAAGAGTGCCAGCAAAAAGTGCCGCCCGCCAAAGTGCTTGGCCAACAGCACTGGGCAGCGTGCTGGAAGTTGTAAGGTTTGTTTTAGATCGTAAAGGCAGTTTAAACCCGCCGAGTACACCCAACACTGCGCACTGGACAGCAGAGTCTCGCTATTCGGCTGTTAGCAGATATGAAGGGGGGGTGATGCGGTTGGCGGGTCGCTAAAAAACAGCGCCTAGGGCTTAATTAGGTAGGGCTTACATTAAGCTCCAAAACGCATCGACCAAGGGATTTTTTAGGTTTTTCTTCAGGGTAAACAAACCAATATCGTAGGGTTCCAGTTCCGGCGTCACGTCGAGCACACGAATGCGATCCACCAAGGGACTATTGTCGAGGACGATTTTGGGCACCACGCCAATCCCAAAGCCCAGGCTCACCATACTCACAATGGCTTCATTACCGGTGACTTGTGCATAAATGCGCGGGGAGATGTCTTGCTGGCGAAACCACTCATCCACGCGGGTTCTAGAGACACCGCTCTCCGATAGGATCATAGGAATGCTGGCCCACTCTGCCGGTGTAATGGGCGTGTTAGTAGGCACATTCGGCACTTGCTGCTCAACAGGCGCAATAAACAGTAAAGGTGACGTAGCAATGGGTTTAAAAGCCAAGCCACGCGGCAGGTTGGCAGGCTGCGCGGCAATGCTGAGGTCTTCCTTACCATCCAGAACGCGGGCAATAGCATGTTCTGGATCACCCGTGCGCAATTTGATCTCAATCACCGGGTAGGCAATACGAAAGCGGCGCAGTAGCTCGTATAAAAAGCTGTAGCTGGCGGTAACGGAGCCATATAAGCTGATTTCACCGCTTAGCTGATCAGAATTGTCGGTTAATTCATGACGAATCAAGTTCCATTGACTACTGGCATCGCGGGCGTACTTGAGAAATTTTTGCCCCTCCTGGGTCAACACTACGGTGCGGTTGTCGCGGTTAAACAGCGACACCCCCAGCTCCTCTTCTAAATGCCGAATATTGCGCGACAAGGCAGAGATGCTGATATAGCACTCATCGCTGGCGCGGCCAAAATGCAGGGTTTCTGCCAAGGCGAGGAACTGTTTTAAAATTTTATAATTCATAAACACCATCATAATTGATATTTGCAAAAATCGGGATACGCTGTTGCAAATATATCAATTTAAGAAATGCTCACTCTTGTATAGATTGTCCTTATCCACATGGCGCTGGATCTTGCATTGAGCGGCTATGTCTCCCTTTTTCGTGTCGGTGTGGCTCACATCGATATGGTGATCATAAATATTTAGGATGTTAACGATGGCTAACTACTTCAATACGCTGCCGCTTCGCGAGCAACTGGCTGAACTCGCCAAATGCCGTTTTATGTACAGCTCTGAATTTGCCGATGGCGTCGACGCGTTAAAAGGTAAAAAAATGGTCGTCATCGGCTGTGGTGCTCAAGGCCTTAACCAAGGTTTGAACCTACGCGACAGCGGCTTAGACGTCTCTTACGCACTGCGCCCAGAAGCCATTGAACAAAAGCGTCAGTCTTGGAAAAACGCTACCGAAAACGGTTTTACAGTCGGTACCTACGAAGAGCTGATCCCCACAGCCGATGTAGTTTTGAACCTGACCCCCGATAAGCAGCACACCTCTGTTGTAACGGCGGTAATGCCGCTGATGAAGCAGGGCGCTTGCCTGTCTTACTCTCACGGGTTCAACATCGTAGAAGAAGGCATGAAAGTCCGTGAAGACTTAACTGTCATCATGGTAGCGCCTAAGTGCCCGGGTTCTGAAGTGCGCGCTGAATACGTGCGCGGTTTCGGTGTTCCCACCTTGATCGCTGTTCACGAAGACAATGATCCTAAAGGCGAAGGCCTTGCCCTGGCAAAAGCCTACGCAGTAGGTACTGGCGGCCACAAAGCGGGCGTATTGATGTCCTCTTTCATCGCGGAAGTTAAATCCGACCTGATGGGTGAGCAAACGATCCTTTGCGGCATGCTGCAAACCGGTTCTATCCTTTGCTTCGACAAAATGATCGAAGAAGGTATCGAGCCTGGCTACGCCTCTAAGCTGATCCAGTATGGCTGGGAAAACATCACTGAAGCACTGAAATACGGCGGCGTGACCAACATGCTGGATCGTCTTTCTAACCCAGCCAAGATCAAAGCCTTTGATCTTGCTGAAGAGCTGAAAGAGATCATGCGCCCGCTGTACAACAAGCACCAAGACGACATCATCAGTGGCCACTTCTCTAAAACGATGATGGAAGACTGGGCCAACGATGACGCAAACCTGCTCAAATGGCGTGCCGAAACAGCAGAAACCAACTTCGAGAAAACCCCTGCCGGTAACGTAGAAATTACTGAACAGGAGTACTTCGACAACGGCATCTTGATGGTGGCGATGGTTAAAGCGGGTGTTGAGCTTGCTTTTGAAACCATGACGGCGGCGGGCATCATCGCCGAGTCTGCTTACTATGAGTCGCTCCACGAAACGCCGCTTATCGCCAATACTATTGCGCGTAAGAAACTTTACGAGATGAACGCGACTATCTCTGACACAGCGGAATACGGTTGCTACCTCTACAACCACGCTTGTGTGCCGCTACTGGCTGACTTTATGAAAGGCATCAAATCCGATGTTATCGGTAAAGGCCTGGATCTGGACGACAACGGCGTTGATAACGCGCGTTTGATCGAAGTCAACGATGCACTCCGCGCTCACCCCGTTGAAGCCGTTGGCGCAGTGCTTCGCGGCCACATGGCGGACATGAAGAAGATCATTTAATCGGCTGATTAAATGATAGCTCGTCAAAGAGTAGCCCGTTAAGTCATCTAAAAGCCGAGATATCGCCACGATATGCTCGGCTTTTTTGTCTCATAAACAATAAGGAGTGCATCGATGGAGCCTTCAAGCCGCTTAGCGCGTATTCAGCTAAACAAAGCGACGATCAGTTTTGATGATCGCTTCACCCTAAGCGAGATTGATTGGATCATCGAACCCCAGCAGCATTGGGTTATCACTGGCACCAATGGCTCAGGCAAGTCGGCCCTTGCGGCAGCGCTGGCGGGCATTGGCAAAATTGAAGCGGGCACTGTTCAAGGGCTTCCCCAAAACGTTGGGTTGGTCTCTTTCGAAGCGCAGGCCGAACTCATCGCCAAAGAGCTGAAAAAAGATGATGCCGATATCATGGATGTCATTTCACTCGGCACCCCCGTGAGTGAAATGATTTTCGAGCAGTGTAAAGACCCTGAACTCGCAAGTGAACTGGTCGAAAAGTTCGGGCTGAGCAAGCTGCTTGACCGCGCCTTTCGTAAACTCTCCACCGGCGAAACCCGCAAGGTCATGCTGATTCGTGCGCTGGCGAGCAAGCCGGACCTACTGATTTTAGACGAGCCGTTTGATGGTTTGGACGTCGACACCCTCGCCATGCTGCAAGCCCATCTCGCTTCCATTATCGACACCGTTCCCATGGTGATGGTGCTGAACCGCTTTGATGAAATGCCAGACTTCATTACCCATGTAGCCTATCTGGATAAAGAGCGCTTGGAGAAAAAGAGAGGGGATAAACAACGGGGAGATAGTGGCCGATTAGCGTTCACCGTAGAGCGCCAGGACGAAGCCGCCTTTAATGAGCTGTACCAACTGCTACATTTGAAAACCACCGACCTCAGCGTGCCCGAGGCCGACCCCGCCAACCAACTACCCGCTCTCGATCCCATCCAGCCGTTGGTGAAACTCAAGCAAGCGACTATCCAATACGGCGATACCGTGATTGTCGATAAGCTCGACTGGACCATAGAGCAGGGCCAGCACTGGCAATTGAGCGGCCCTAACGGTAGCGGTAAAACAGGCGTCTTGTCCTTGATCACGGGGGATCACCCGCAGTGCTACACCAATGATATTTTCGTATTTGGCTTTCAGCGCGGTAACGGTGAAAGCATCTGGCAGATCAAGCAGTTTATCGGCTATGTCTCCACCGCCCTACAGTGGGAGTATCGTGTTAGCACCAGCTGCAAAAACGTGATTATTTCAGGCTTCTACGACAGCATCGGCATGTACTCAAAATCTACCGATCATCAGAAAAAAATTGCCGATCAGTGGCTCGAACTACTCGGCATGCAAGAGCGCACCGATCAGCCCTTTAACAAACTCTCCTATGGCGACCAGCGTCTGCTACTTATCGCCCGCGCCATGGTGAAGCACCCGCCGCTATTGATCCTAGACGAGCCCTGCCTCGGCCTGGACGATATGAACCGCCAGCTGGTGCTAGCGCTTATCGAGAAAATCTGTGAAGGCAAAGAAACCACGGTGCTTTACGTGAATCACCACACGGAAGACAAGATAAAAGAGATAGATAACCATTTGGCGTTGGAGAAAAATCATTAGTCGGCGGGGCAGCTCGGCTAGGCGCTAGCGCTGGGCTTTGTGGCTATTTTGGTGACGCGCAGCGGTATGCATTTCCCGGCAAAAGCGGCGGGGTCATAAATTATTCGTAGTGACTCCAGAGCCTGAGAACTTTTACCGTTCGCTCGTCTTCGAGCACTTGATACACCAGGCGATGCTGAATATTGATGCGGCGAGAATAGGCTCCCGCAAGATCACCAATAAGCTTCTCAAACGGAGGCGGCTTGCGGTAAGGATCTTCTGCAATCAGTGCCAACAGTTCCTGGGCTTTTGGTTTAAGGCCGCTGGAGGCAAGTTTCTTTGCATCTTTCTGGGCTTGCTTGGTGTAGACCAACTTCCATGTCACCAGTCCAACTCCTTATCGCATTCAGCTACCGGGGTATTTATCCCCTCACGAATCGATTCCCGCATACCGGGTACGGAGAGCAGATAAAGCGTTTCCTGAATGGCAGACCAATCTTCTTCGGATACCAAAACGGCACTGTTCCGCTTCCCCATAATGACGACTGGCTGGTGGGACTCGGCTGTTTCATCTATCAACCGGTAAAGGTTGCTACGTGCCTCAGTTGCTGTAATTCCGGTCATGACGCACCTCTAATGTGTTCAGTTCTTCATAAAGTGTACGTTACTACGCACGTACGTCAAGACGAGCGTTTTCATGATGCCAGCAGCAGGGCGCGACGTCAGGAGTGTCACTTGCCTGCATTGGTTAGATTTTGAACGTATTGTGCACATGATTCTCAAGAAGAAATCGCTGAAATTCCCACTGATGAATCAGACGATCCTTCTTCCTCGGTTGTGCAGTTGGATCCGTATACATATACAAGTGAAAACGACCTCCCGAGCGCTGCTGCGCGACTACCCCTACCTCTGGGTGAGTCATTAGCCAGACTTGTTCGCTAGAAAGATCGATAAAAGCGACAAGCTCAGCGGGCGAATCCTCGCGCAGCCACCAATCTAAAGCTGCCTTACCTGAACCACCTCCTGGTTTTGCTCTATGGTTGGTCTTCACTTGTATTGTTCGGGCGTCTCCATCTTTGGGAGAGAACGCAACGAGATCAACGCCTGTGTCGGTGCTCATTGGAGCAGACTCTATCCCGCACAAAAGGAGACGGTATTGAACTAGAAGTTCACCGCATTTGCCTATTTGAGCTTTGGATAACTCCATGACACTCCCAAAAATCTGAGCCTGTAATTAAGCCATTACAAGGGACGCTTTAGTTGGCTTTTAATTTCTTCCCATGACACCCCTTGAACTTTACCAGTCTCAAGCTCATCAAGCCGCTGTTCGGCAAGAGAGAGCCAAGCCGCATAGATCCCTTCATCGTGCTGAGTTGCAAGTCCTTTTGTCTCTTGAATGAATTGTTCGAGCCTCATGACGCGGAACCTCTTCGCTTAGCAGGTTTACGCTTTAATTCTAGCATGCCGGAGATGGAGGAGAGGGAAACGGCATAACGCTTAGGCTCAGGGACGTCGGCGCGTCTGCGCCGACGTCCCTTGGAGCCGATTGTTAGATGTTTTTCTTTTTACTCATAAGCCACGCATCACTTCTAAAACTAGTTTCTTGAATCTTTCCACGGTAGCTTCGTTCTGATCATAGGCTCTTATTCGAATCAGCTTGACATTTGCCGCTTTGAATATTTCATCTTTCATGCGGTCGTTTTTTGCCGCTCGCTCATTGTCATGGTAATGGCTATCCAACTCGATAAAGAATCTCGGCTCATAGCCTTTACCGCTATCGAAGACGACGCTGTCAATGATCGCTTTGAAAAAGTATTCGCGAGCTTCAGTACTCAAAATATCTCTTATGGAAGAATAATCAATAACGCAGCTTACTGCCACATTAGGATAAGGGTGGTAAGTTGGGAACGCCTCTCTCACCGCCTCGAAAAACAACTGTTCTTGACGAGATTTGAACAACCTCGTGGTTTTCTGGTTTTCGCTAGTGGTAGTCGTGGCTTTGATGGAAACGTTCTGACGATACGCATCAGCTAACACTTCCGGTGTTTTTGTTTGGATCTCTTTTAGTAATTTAACCGCCAGTGGTCGATCTTGGTGTTGGGCCGCATAACTCAGTAGACTATCGCTCTTGGTTTCTTTTAGTAGAGCAAGCTTTCTGTCAATAAACTTTTCCACAAATGACTTTGAGAACGCATGCTGCTTTAACTCGATTACCAGGCCTGGATACTCATATACTTTTTTCTTTTCCCTTGGTGGTAGCGAGTCGGTTTCTGCGAAGAATTCGGACTCGAACAGCCGGATTGCTTGCGCGAACACCGGGTCTGAGCCAATAAGCTTCGAGTTCTGATACATGGTTTTCGCAATGGAATCCCATTCCTTATTGGCCAGCATGTGGAAAAGCGATTCTCTGTCGAACACAGCCTACTCCTTGTGCGCATATAACGCCCGGTTAAGGGGCAACCAACGCTACTAAGTGAATTCGCATAAGTTATGGTGTATAAAGCGAGGCTTATAACAAGGGAGATGCACCATGTCTCGTCGCTTGCGCTTCATTTCTTTGACGCCCGACCAGCAACCTATCGTTAATGACGCCTACCAGCATGGTGA
>JAMCZP010000355.1 GCA_023485185.1 Gammaproteobacteria bacterium | reverse complement strand
GGTCACGCACCCGCAGGTTCTCATGACTGATGCGCTGGGAGCGGGTCAGTAATGAGTAGTTGAACTGAACCGGGTCGAGATCCAGGTAGCGCTCCACCTGCTCAAACCACTCAGTGGAGTTGCGTGCAGCTGACTGCAAGCGCAGCACCTCGAAGCGGCGCTCATCTTCATAGCGGGCAATGGCAGCCTGCATACTGCTTTCACTGTGCAAGCCGTTAGCCAGCGAGATAGCGCTTTCCAGGGCGAGCTTGGAGCCCGAACCAATCGAAAAGTGGGCGGTGGCGGCGGCATCGCCCATTAGCACTACGTTGTCATAACTCCAGCGCTCGCAGAGTACCCGTGGGAAGTTGATCCAAGCCGAGCCACGAATGTGGTTGGCGTTGGTCATCAAGGCATGACCATCAAGATGTTTGGCAAAGATGCGTTCGCAAACAGCAATCGACTCCTGCTGGCTAAGCTCGCCAAAACCGAACGCCCGCCAGGTGGCTTCACTGCACTCCACGATAAAGGTCGCCGTATCTTTATCGAATTGATACGCGTGAGCCCAGACCCAGCCATGCTCGGTCTTCTCAAAAATAAAGGTAAAGGCGTCGTTAAAGGTTTGATGCGTACCCAGCCAGACAAATTTACAGGCACGCACATCAATATCGGGCTTGAAGTGTTCGGCATAGGTTTGGCGGGTGCGTGAGTTAAGACCATCGGCGGCAAGTACCAGGTCGTACTCTTGCCGATACTGCTCAATGGAGTCTTCGGTGGCATCGGTTTCAAAGCGCATCTCAACGCCCAATTCACGGGCGCGCTCTTGTAACAGAATCAGCAGTTGGCGTCGACCAATGCCGCAGAAACCGTGACCGGTAGAGACCGTTTTGACGCCCTTATGTACAACGGCAATATCATCCCAATAGGCGAAGTGCTCACGAATACGCTCCGCGCTCACAGGGTCATTGGCTGCCAGGTTGTCCAAGGTTTCGTCTGACAGCACCACGCCCCAGCCAAAAGTATCGTCTGCACGGTTGCGTTCAATGACCACCACTTCATGAGAGGGATCCTGTAGCTTCATGCTAATAGCGAAATAGAGGCCGGCAGGCCCTCCACCCAGGCAGGCGATTCTCATTGTTCTTCTCCATGGGAAAGCAGACTCTTTTCTGAAGATAGGAGAGGGGATAATAAAATTCAAGCATAAACTTTTTAAGTTTAAAGTATTTTTCTCTGTACTCATTTGGAGCGTCGGATGCCGTGACGCTCGCAATGCTCTTTAGAAGATGAGAGCATCAATATTATCTAGATAATGGCGTTGTTGATTGTATGAAGGCAGTCATCATGCGGCATAGTTAAAAGCGTTATTACTATTGAAGGCTAAGTACCATAGAAACCGTACTCGCTGGGATTGACAGGGGTAGGTGAAGGCGCGAACCTAAGCTTATTCGTTATATACAATGGCTAAGTAAAAAGTAGACTTGGCTAGAAGTGATGTTAAGGAGAAAGCCCCATGCTCGAAGATTGCAAAAATGCCCTGGAGCGCTGGGGAGGCGTGCATGTGTTGATCGACCGCTGGCTGGATCAGCGGCGTCATCTTTTAGTCAGTTTCATTGAGCTGAAAGAAGCGTGCGACAGCGAATTGGAAGCGGTGAGAAAAGCGCCCATTGATACTTTCAGTGAAAAATTAATGGATTACATTAGCGCTGGGCATTTTGAAATTTACCCGCAGCTTTCAGAAGAGGCGAAAGCCTTTGACGATGAAGCCGCTTTGGTTATTGCTGCCAAGTTACTTGAGCGTTTAGAGATGTCAACAGAGATGGTGCTGGAGTTCGACACCGACTTTGGCAACGAGCTCAGCTGTGAGCAGAATATTGCCCGCTTACCCGCCTGGATTGATCGTTTGGCCCGCGGCCTCACCGAACGCTTCGCGTTGGAAGACCAGTTGATCGCGCGCCTACACGCCGCTCATAGCCCGCAAAATACCAAAGCACCTGCGTAACCTGAGATTGCTTCGCTTCTCTCGCAATGACACCTCACCTGTCGTTGCGAGGAGCGCAGCGACGCGGCAATCTCACCAGCGGTGTCACAACCCTGAGATTGCTTCACTTCGCTCGCAATGACATGGGGGCGCAGTTGAAAGTCTAATCAAACTCACCCCCTACGCCTTAATTTACCCCCGATCACCAACATACAAGGCGTGAGCAGTAGGGTAAGGGCGGTGCCGAAGGTGAGGCCGCCTGCAATGGCGCTCGACATCTGCGTCCACCACTGGGCGGAGGGGGCGTTAAAGCCTAGCGCGGGCGAAAATAGGTCAACGTTGATACCCAGCACCATCGGCATTAATCCCAATACCGTCGTAATCGCGGTTAACAGTACCGGGCGCAGGCGCAAACAGCCTGCTTCCAGGGCAGCCTCGCCGGGCGCCATGCCTTGGCCGCGAAGCTCGTTGTAGGTATCGATCAACACGATATTGTTATTGACCACAATACCCGCCAAGGCAATAACACCCATCCCCACCATCACAATGCCGAAAGCCTGGCCGGTAATTAGTAGGCCCATCAGCACCCCGGCGGTAGAAAACACAATCGCTGAAAGCACCAAACCCGCCTGATAAAAGCTATTGAACTGGGTCACCAGAATTAACGCCATCAAGCCAATGGCAATTAAGAACGCGCTGACTAAGAACTGCATCGACTCCTGTTGATCTTCCTGTTCACCCGCCACATTGACCATTAACCCATCTGGTAAACTGCCTCTGCTGGCCTCCAGCAGGGCGCGCAGGCGCTCATCGGCTAGGTAGCCAGGGCTAAGGTCGGCCTGAATGGTGATCGCCCGGCGGCCATCAATGCGGCTGAGTGTGCCCACTTTGGGCGCCGGTGTCAGGGTTACAAAATGGGAGATAGGCACCTGGCCGCGCTGAGTATTGATCGTTAAACGCTCTAACTGATCCAGGGATCGCCAGTTTTGTGGCAGGCGCACACGGATGTCCACCTCATCGCTCACTTCCGGCGGGCGGTAGCTGGCGACCTGAAGGCCGGTCGTCAGTAGCTGTACCGCGCTACCAATTGTAGTTATATCGGTACCCATACGGGCAGCGGCTTCACGGTCGACATTAATCTGCCACTCCACCCCCGGCAGGCTGCGATCATCCTGAATATCCACAAAACCGCCTAGTTCGCGCATCAACTGGTTCAGTTGGTTAACCCCCGCATCGGCAACGGCTGGATCGGTAGCGCTAATTTCAAGCACGATCGGTTTGCCACCGCCAGGGCCCATCTCCTGCTCCTGAAACTCCAGCGTGATGCCGGGAATATCGTGGGCCCGCTCAGCCATATCGGCCAAAATAGCCCGGGCAGGGCGGCGCTCATGCCAATCGATAAACTGAAACTGCAGCATACCGATGACATCATTGCCCATCTGCTCGTTAGGCACGGCAAAGGAGCGCGCATACAGCGCTCTTACTTCACTCATGCCAGATAGCCTTGCTTCCACGCGCTGCACAATGGCATCGGTTTCGACCGCGGAGAAGTCGCCTCGGGCGCGTACCAACACCTGCGCGCTGTCGGGTTCAACGTTGGGGAAGAAATCAACGCCGTGATTGAAGCGAGCATAGCCGGTATACAGCAGTATCATTAACAGTACCGCAACCAGCAGCACCCAGGCGGGATGCTTGAGCAGTCTGGCGAGCAAGTGACGATAGCCACGACCAAATGACGTGGTGGCCGCTTCATGTTTAGCGTCCAGGTCAGTATTTTCAGCAGCCGCTTCGCTACGTGTAAACAAGCGCCCTAGGGTGGGCAAAAACACCAGCGCCATAGCAAGCGATGCCAGCAGACACAGAATCACCGTCGCGGGCAGGTACTTCATAAACTGGCCCACCACGCCGGGCCAGAACAGCAGGGGAATAAAGACCGCCAGGGTAGTAGCGGTTGAGGCAATTACTGGCCAGCTCATCCGTGAAGCAGCGTTAAGCCACGCTTCGTGGGGTGTTTGACCATCGCGCAAGTGGCGATCAGCAAGTTCGCTGACCACGATCGCACCATCAACCAGCATGCCTGCCACCAAAATCAGCGCGAAAAGCACCACAATATTGAGCGTAAAGCCAAACGCCCACACCAGCAGAATACCGGTCAAAAAGGCGCCTGGAATCGTTAGGCCGACGAGTAACGCCATGCGCCAGCCCATGACCGCAACGATCACAATCAGCACCAGAACGACAGCAGTCAAAACGTTGTTTAATAGCTCAGAGAGCATATTTTCGACAGTCGTCGACTCATCCAAAATGGTCGTAAAGCGCAACTGTTCAGGAAGCAAGTCATCCGCTTGCGCCAAGCGCTCCCGTACGGCAGCAATGGTGGCGATAATATTGGCCCCTGCGCGCTTGGAGATCTCCAGCACCACCGCTGGTTGGTCATCAATACGGGCAAAGCCCTCAGGTTCTTTATAGGTGGGATTAATCCATGCCACATCGCCAAAGGTGACCACCTGGTCATCCTCGACTTTCACCGGCATATTCATTACATCTTCAAGGGACTCAATAATACCGGGAACCTTCAAGGCCAAGCGGCCTGCACCGGTATCCAAACTGCCAGCGGCCACTAAGCGATTATTACGCGATACCTGGTTAAACAAAGCGTCAAAATCAACGCCGTAGCTCTCAAGCACCAATGGGTCGACGACGATTTCCAGCATGTCCTCGCGGTCACCGGCGATATCGACTTCTAATACATCGGCGATGCCTTCGATCTCTTCTTGCAGGCGGCGGGCAATGGTAATCCGCTCGCGGGTATCCAACTCTCCCGAAAGCCCGATGGTCAGCACCGGAAATTCGGAGACATTGACCTCCATTACCCTGGGTTCATCGGCCTCAGAAGGCAGCTCGCTGCGGGCAATATCCACCCGATCACGCACATCGGTTAGCGCTGTATCTGGATTAAACCCTGCATCAAACTCAAGGGTAATCGAACCATGGCCCTCGCTGGATTTAGCGGTGAATTTACGCAACCCCTCAATACCACGAAGTTCCTGCTCCATGGGCCGAATCAGCAGTCGCTCGCCATCTTCGGGGCTGACGCCCTCCAATGAAAGCGAGACATAAATCATCGGAATCGTTACATCGGGGTTGGCTTCTTTAGGGATCAACTGCCAAGCAGCGACGCCTGCTATAAGCAAGCCTACCAACAGCAGTAACGTGGTACGGGTGTGGGCTAACGCCGCATTAATCAGCTGACGCATTAACGCTATCCTGTGCGGGCGGCTGGTCTGAGGACGGTCCTGGAGAGTGTTCTAAAGAGGGCTGTGAGGAGGACTGTGCAGAAGTCGTCGCTTCAGCGGTCACGGGTTCTACCGTTTGACCGACATCGACCATGCCCGCGCCCAAGGTAATCAACCGCAATGGGTCGGGTAGACCGGTCACATAAGCACGCTGAATATCGGCACTGACCATCTCAACGGCGGTTTGCTGCACCTGATTGTTGTCATCCAGATGCTTAACCGCCAGCTGCCCATTGCTGTTCAAACTAAGCAGTGCAGGTGAAAGGGTGTGCACCTGACGAGGAGGCAAAGTAATTGTCAATTCAGCACTGCCGCCAGCCAAACGCTTACCGGCGGGGTTGTCCAGCGTGGCTTCAATATAAAAGCTGCGTGTGGCTTCCTCGGCTCGGTTACTAATGTGGGTCAATTCACCCTCTAAATGGTCACCGTTGAGCAGTCGCGCAGTGACCGGTAAGCCAATGGATAAATCGCCCACCTGCTGTTGTGAGACCCAGGCGGCGCCTTTTAAGCGTCGGTCATCGACAAGCTGGCCCCACTCTTCACCCGGCTGCAGTAAATCGCCTAACTCAACCTGCACGCGGTTGAGCACGCCCTCAAACGGCGCAGTCGGGCGGCTGTCATCTAATTGATTCTGCAGCTGCGCCACTTGTGCCGCACTGGCGCTCAAGGCACTCTGCAAGCGTAGTAGCTCCGGCTGTGAAATAAGTTGCCGCTCGCGTAGGTTGCGTGCCCCAGCATACTCGGCTTGGGCCACGGCCAGCTCATCCTGGGCCTGCTGCAGTCGCTCGGGGAGGGCGTCGTTATCCAGCACTAATAGCGTATCGCCCGCCTCAACGCGGCTGCCTTGGGCAATCGGCTTTTCAGTCACAAATCCCGCCACGTTGGCGCGTAAGGTGGTTTCACGCTCAGCGGTCAACTGACCTTGAATGATCTGCTGGGGAATAAACGGTGTGCTCTGCTGCACGACAATTTCAACCCGCGAGCCCGCCTCACTGCGGGGAGT
>JAMCZP010000143.1:5834-6278 GCA_023485185.1 Gammaproteobacteria bacterium | reverse complement strand
TCGTCTCCCTCATGGTGCCCTGTAACGAGGAAGCCTGGGCGTATATCTTGCCATTGGTAGAAGCCACCGGTGCGGACGGCATTGAGCTAAACCTGGGCTGCCCCCACGGCATGCCGGAGCGCGGCATGGGCGCAGCAGTAGGCCAAAACCCAGACTTGATTGAGAAAGTTACCTACTGGTGTAAAAAACATTACTCGAAACCAGTCATTGTAAAACTCACGCCGAATATCACCGATATTCGCGTGGGCGCACAGGCAGCACTGCGCGGCGGTGCCGATGCGGTATCGCTAATCAACACTATCAATTCAATCACCAGTATTGATCTGGACAATATGGTCGCCAAACCCACGGTGGGCCACCAGAGCACCCACGGCGGCTACTGCGGCAGCGCCGTGAAGCCCATTGCCATGAACATGGTGGCAGAGATTGCTCGTGACCCGGCGA
>JAMCZP010000143.1:0-5824 GCA_023485185.1 Gammaproteobacteria bacterium | reverse complement strand
CTTGAGGCACCATGGTGATGCAGTTTTCTACTGGGCAGGTGATTTGGCATAGATTGCAGCCCACGCACTCCTCTTCAATTACCTCGTAACGCCTACGCTACCGATTTCAGGTATTGGTGGTATTTCTACCTGGCGGGATGCAGCGGAATTTATCGCCCTCGGCTCCGGCAGCGTGCAGGTGTGCACGGCGGCAATGCTCAACGGCTTCAGGATTGTAGAAGAGATGAAAGATGGCCTCTCCCGCTGGATGGCGGAAAAAGGTTACGACTCCATTGAGGCGTTTTCCCGCAAGGCGATACCGCAAACCACCGACTGGAAGCACCTGGATATCAACTTCAAGACCATCGCCAAGATCGACCAGGATTTATGCATCGAGTGCGGCCGCTGCTATATCGCCTGTGAAGATACCTCCCACCAGTCGATTGCCAAACTCATCAAGCAGGACGGCGCGCGGCGTTACGAGGTAATTGAAGAGGAGTGCGTGGGCTGCAATCTATGCCAAATCACCTGCCCAGTAGAAAACTGCATCACCATGGTGCCTCAAGAGACTGGCCAACCCTTCCTGGCCTGGGATAACGATCCGCGTAATCCTTTCCGGGTGGCGAGCTAAGCTATTCAATAAGCTATTCAATAAGCTATTCCAAAAACTATTCCAAAAGCTATTCCAAAAGCTATCCCATCAACTGCAACCCGCCGCCCTCACTATTTGAGGGCGGTCGCGTTTCTTGCAACGCGCTGTTCCATGATCACATAGCGACAAGAGACAACTTCCTTGAGAGCATGAGAAAATATCGCATATAGAATATTTTCTCATAAAAGGAAGCCTAATGAAGTTCACTGCTATTACTACCACCCTCACTACAACTCTCACCGTAACATTGTTTTTGGCAACTGCCAGCGCGAGCGCCGACCAGCGTATCGCCACCTTCGATTTAGGCAGTCTGGATACTCTTGATGCACTTGGTTTGAGCGAGCAAGTGGTTGGCGTACCTAAATCAAGCCTGCCCGGCTATCTAGAGCACTATGCAGCAGATACCTACACCGATATCGGTGGCCTCCGCTCACCGGATATGGAAGCCCTTAGCGACAGCGAGCCTACTTTGATTCTCTATACCGGCCGTCAGGGCGACTGGGAAGACGAGCTTGGCGATATCGCCCCACTGCTTAACACCAGCCTACAGGGTGACGACTATCTGGCTGTTTTTGACGCCAATGTGCGCGAACTCGCTAGCCGTTTAGACGCGGCAAGCGAAGCTGAGGAAGCCCTCGAAATACTCCATGCCGCGATTGAAACCCAGCGCGAAGCATTAAGTAACGCCCCCAGCACCCTAGTGGTAACGCACAATGGCGGTAACCTGATGCTTAATCAGCACCCGGTGGTTCACGACGTGTTGGACGTAGCAGCGCTGGAGATGCCCGATAGCGTGACATCGGAAACCCGCGGCACGCGCACCTTCACGCCCCTTTCTGCTGATGCCATTGCCGAGATCAATCCGGACATAGTGTTAGTGATTGACCGCAGCGCCGCGATTGGTGATGAGCCCGCCGACGCAGATGCATTAACCCAAACGCTTTCAGATGCTGGTGCTGAGAAAGCGCAGGTAGTTATGCTAACGCCCGCGCTTTGGTACCTCTCTGGCGGCGGTCTACACAGCCTAGCGTTGCAGGTGGAAGAAGTTGCTGCAGCGCTAAACTAGACGCAAAATTTGGTTTTTTATGCATAGTCGGCGTGGGTCAGCATCCTATTGATGCTGTCCTTACCTGGTGCAATGGACCCTTTTCTGCACCACTTCGATGCTGCGCCGCACAAGAGCGGGTGCTTTAATGTGAGACACCCTTTTATTTAAGCCGCTGAATAGTCAGATTTTAGTTAATGGCTTAGGGCTACTTGGCATATAAGCTGCAAAAAAGCATAGGCAGCGGACCAATGGGGGCTCTGCTACTCATAACAGCCATATACAACAGACAACGGCGTCTGCAATGGTCTTCATGCGATTAGATGAAGATGCGATTGCAGACGCCGTTTTCGCGTTTTAAAAGGCGTTTTAAAAAACAGGTACCGTGCAATGAGCAAAAAAATCTCACACTCTCCAGAACGCCGCCACTTTCTCAAAAGCTCCGCGACCGTTGTCGGTGGCTCGGCACTGCTTAGCAGTTTGCCGGTTAGCTGGGCTTTCGCGAATGGAACACCGGAAACGACTGCCGCAAAGTTAGGCTTTATTGCCCTGACTGATGCTGCACCGCTATTTGTTGCCGATGAAAAGGGATTTTTTGCCAAGCATGGCATGACTAATGTGGAGGTGCTTAAACAGTCCTCCTGGGGTACTACCCGTGACAACCTAGTGTTGGGCTCACAGCGAAATGGCATTGATGGAGCGCATATTCTAACGCCGATGCCTTATTTAATGAGCGCGGGGGCCATTACACCCAATAACCACCCCGTACCGATGAACGTTTTGGCGCGCTTAAACCTTAACGGCCAATGTATCTCGGTGGGCAGTGAGTACGCCGATTTAGAGGTAGCGCTGGATACGAGTGAATTCGCCCAGGCGCTAGCCACTAAACGCAGTGGTGGTAACGAAGTGAGTGCCGCCATGACATTCCCTGGTGGCACCCATGATATGTGGATTCGCTACTGGATGGCAGCGGGCGGCATCGACCCTAACCGCGATATTTCCACGATCACCATTCCGCCGGCTCAAATGGTTGCCAATATGCGAGTGGGCAGTATGGATACCTTCTGCGTCTGTGAGCCGTGGAACCATCAATTGATTAATCAGGGCATCGGCTATACCGCCAACACCACTGGCGAACTCTGGAATGACCACCCTGAAAAAGCCTTCGCCATGCGTAGCGACTACGTGGAAGCCAACCCCAACGCCACTAAAGCGCTCATGATGGCCATTATGGAAGCCCAGATGTGGTGTGAAGACACCGCAAACCATGAAGAGATGGCACAAATTTGCTCTCGCCGCCGCTGGATTCACGCTCCCTATGCTGACCTGATCGACCGTATTCAAGGCAACTTTGATTACGGCACTGGCCGTGTGGTGGAAAATCATCCTCACATGATGCGCTATTGGGACAAACACGCTTCCTACCCATACAAAAGCCATGACCTTTGGTTCCTGACTGAGAACAAGCGCTGGGGCTACCTCCCCCAGGATTTTGACAGCGCCGCTCTGATAGAGCAGGTCAACCGTGAAGATCTGTGGCGTGAAGCTGCAGATGCGCTAGGCGTTGCCTCTGCCGATATTCCTGACACCACTTCTCGAGGCGTCGAGACGCTGTTTGACGGCAAGGTATTCGATCCCGAAAACCCACAAGCCTACCTCGATAGCCTCGAGATAAAGGCATTGGCTTAACCCGCCGCGCTTGGGAGACTCACAATGAACACATCAACACGCTCTGAAACACTGGCCAAGCCGCTGCTAAGCGTTGGGCCCCCACTGACCCGTCTACGCGATACGCTGGTGCAAAAAGTGCTGCCGCCGGTGGTAATCCTGGCGCTGCTAATGGGGCTTTGGGAAATACTCTGCTCGTCGCCAACCGCCGCGCTGCCCGCGCCGTCCCAAGTCATTAGCGACACCTGGGAGCTCATCGTTAACCCATTTTACGACTATGGAGGCAATGACAAAGGCATGGGCTGGCAGATATTAGCTAGCCTGGAGCGTGTCGCTTACGGTTACCTGTTGGCCGTGGTGGTAGGCATTAGTTTAGGCGTATTGGTGGGTCAATCGACCTGGGCGCTACGCGGGTTAGATCCGGTGTTTCAGGTGCTGCGCACCGTGCCCCCACTCGCCTGGTTGCCTATCTCGTTGGCTGGTTTTCAGGACAGCACGCCATCGGCGATTTTCGTTATTTTTATCACGGCTATCTGGCCAATCATCATCAACACCTCCGTTGGGGTGCGCAATATCCCTGAAGATTACCGTAACGTGGCGCGGGTCATTCGCTTAAACGGTGCGGAGTACTTTACGCGCATTATGTTGCCTGCTGCTGCACCTTATATTTTCTCCGGCCTGCGGATCGGCGTTGGGCTTTCGTGGCTGGCAATAGTGGCCGCTGAAATGCTCATTGGCGGTGTCGGCATTGGCTTCTTTATCTGGGATGCCTGGAACGCCTCCATGCTCAGTGACATTGTGCTCGCCCTGGTTTACGTCGGCATTGTCGGCTTTTTCCTTGACCGCATCGTAGCGTTTATCGGCAACTGCGTTACCCGCGGCACCACTCAAAGTTAATCGAAGGGAGTTTTGATCATGGCGACACACTATTTAAGCGTCGAGCAGGTCGAGATGACCTTTGCAACCAAAGGTGCGACCACTAACGTTTTAAAAGATATTAACTTAGCCGTTGAACGCGGCGAATATATCTCCATTATCGGTCACTCAGGCTGCGGTAAGTCGACCCTGTTAAACATCATTGCCGGATTAACCGAATCCACTTCGGGCGCCGTTATACTTGATGGAAAAGAGGTTAATGCCCCAGGGCCGGATCGCAGCGTGGTGTTTCAAAACCACTCGCTACTGCCCTGGTTGACAGTCTATGAAAACGTCTCGCTGGCCGTTAACAAAACCTTTGCTCGTAGCAAAAGCAAAGCAGAGCGGCATGAGTGGGTGCTTAAAAACCTGGATATGGTCGGCATGTCTCATGCGCTAAACAAACGCCCCGCAGAGATTTCTGGCGGCATGAAGCAGCGAGTGGGTATCGCCCGGGCGATTTCAATGGAGCCCAAAGTGCTGCTGCTGGATGAGCCGTTTGGCGCACTGGATGCGCTCACCCGCGCTCACCTTCAAGAAGAAGTGATGCGCATTCAGGACGAACTAGGCAATACGGTGATTATGATTACTCACGATGTAGACGAAGCGGTGTTGTTGTCTGACCGTATCGTGATGCTGACCAACGGGCCCTCGGCACGCATCGGTGAGATTCTGGATATCGACCTGCCTCGCCCTCGCAATCGTATTGAGCTGGCGGATAACCCCAACTACAACCACTATCGCCAGGAAGTTCTGCGTTTTCTCTATGAAAAACAGCGCAAAGTTGAAAACCTTGCCGAGCGCCGGGAAAAAGCATCACCCACCAACACTGCCAAGAAGGCGCGTGCCTAGAAAACCAGTTCTCTCTCTATTGCTCCATTGTCTCGATCGGCCGCCACTTTGGCGGCTTTTTTGTGTTCTCGTGGAAAATGTTCGCTAGCTGGCTCATCTTTTGCTTGTTGTTTGAGTGTTGAAACGATTTTCCCTGTCCACTAGGAGCTTACTGCTATGCACCACTCTGACTATCCGCTTCATGAAGTGCCATTGAGCGCCCGTAAGGGGCTGCTCTCTACGTCTGCGGTGTTGCTCGGCTTTACTTTCTTTACTGCCACCATGTGGGCGGGCGGCACCCTAGGCCAAGCCTTTTCTATTGGTCAACTGCTCTGGATCATACTGATTGGTAACCTGCTGCTGGGTGTATACGCAGCAACACTTGCGTATATTGCCTGCAAAAGCGGGCTTAATTCGGTACTCATGGGACGCTTTTGCTTCGGTGAAAAAGGCAGCAAGCTTTCCGATTTCATACTGGGCTTTACGCAAATCGGCTGGTACGCCTGGGGCACGGCCACCATCGCACTCGTATTAGTACGCACCACTGGGATGCCGGATTGGCTGGAAATCCCCTTAATGGTGCTGTTTGGGTTTGGTTTCTGCGTCACCGCGATGATCGGCTATAAGGGCATGGACTGGCTTTCGCGTTTTGCTGTCCCCGCTATGATGATATTCATATTGATTAGTCTGTTTACAGGACTAGTGGATGTGCGTGGTTTTACAGGGCTTAGTCA
>JAMCZP010000194.1 GCA_023485185.1 Gammaproteobacteria bacterium | reverse complement strand
CATGATGGATCTCCCCGCGTCGATGGCTCGAACGTATCATAGCCTGATACTTGAATATCCGTGCAGTATGCGGGGAGAAGATGACAAACAAGTGTCACCTAGTTGTCATCTTCGTCATGATGGTTTAGCGCTGCTGTAGCAGGCGAGCCGCGTCAAGGGCAAAGTAAGTCAGAATGCCGTCAGCACCTGCGCGCTTAAAGCACATCAATGACTCCAATATCACCGGCTCCGCTTCCAGCCAGCCGTTATCAAAGGCCGCCCTATGCATGGCGTATTCACCGCTGACTTGATAGGCAAAGGTAGGTACTTTTAGCTCGGATTTTACCCGGCGTACTACGTCCAGGTAGGGCATGCCGGGTTTGACCATTACCATGTCGGCGCCTTCAGCAATATCCATGGCCACTTCATGTAGCGCTTCGTCGCTGTTGGCGGGATCCATCTGGTAGGTACGCTTGTCCGCTTTGCCCAGGTTAGCAGCTGAGCCAACCGCATCGCGGAAAGGGCCGTAGTAGTGTGAGGCATACTTGGCGCTGTAGGCCATGATGCGCACGTTGTGCAGGTTCTCTTGTTCGAGCACCTGGCGTATAGCACCAATGCGGCCATCCATCATGTCGGAAGGTGCTACTACATCAGCACCGGCTTCGGCATGGGAGAGCGCCTGCTTGAGCAGTGTTTCAACCGTGCGGTCGTTCTGCACATAGCCGTGCTCATCAAGAACGCCGTCTTGACCATGGCTGGTGTAAGGGTCAAGCGCTACATCCGTGATGATGCCAAGCTCAGGTAGTGCCTCTTTAAGGGCACGTACGCTGCGCTGGACTAACCCGCTGGCGCTATAGGCCTCTTCGGCAAGCTCACTTTTCTGCTCTGCCCCGACCACGGGAAATAGCGCTAGTGCTGGTATTCCCAGCGCATAGGCTTCGCGTGCCTGCTCAATTAATAAATCGATGGAGAGCCGTTCTACACCGGGCATCGACGCCACGGCTTCACGCTGGTTTTCACCCTCCAGTACAAACACCGGCAGGATCAAATCTGATGGGCTGAGGTTTTTTTCTTGCATCAAGCGCCGTGAGAAATCATCACGGCGCATACGGCGCATCCGCGTGGCGGGGAAGTGGCGGGGAGTTGGAATGCTCAAAGCTTTCTCCATTAATAATTGCAAAACCAGAATGCCATTAGGCCTGGGTTGAGTATATCAGTCATGCCTTACGGCGAAAGCCGCCTTGTGGCAACAAGACAGACTGACTAAAGTGAGCGGTTGATTCTGTATTGCGATTAGCAGGCCCAGGGATAAGGAGATAGGCATGACCAAACAGGTGGCAGTAGTTTTAGCTGGCTGCGGCGTTTTCGATGGTTCAGAAATTTATGAAACTACTCTAACGCTGCTGCGCTTGGATCAGTTGGGTATTGGTTACCGCTGTTTCGCTCCCGATATTGAGCAGCACCATGTCATTAATCACCTCAACCAGGAAGTGGTTGAGGGTGAACGCCGTAATGTGCTGCAAGAGTCCGCCCGTTTAGCCCGGGGGGAAATAAGCCCATTAAGCGAATTAGTGGCTGACGATTTCGATGCTGTGATCGTGCCAGGTGGTTTTGGCGTGGCGAAAAATCTTTCAGACTTTGCCAGTGCAAGTGACAGTATGCAGGTCTTGGATGCGTTAAAAGAGGCTTTGGCAGGGTTTCGCGAAGAAGCCAAGCCGATTGGCTTAATGTGTATTGCTCCCGTAATGGTGCCGCGTTTACTGGGCGACGGGATTGCGGTGACCATTGGCAATGACCCAGCGGTGTCTGGGGCAATTAGTGCAATGGGCGGTTTGCACCGTAGCTGTAGCGTGGAAGATATCGTCGTGGATCTGGAGCATCGCGTCGTTACCACTCCCGCGTACATGCTGGCCACGCGGATCAGTGAGGCAGCCACCGGTATCTTCAAGCTGGTTGATCGTATTGATGAAATGATCAAGTAGCACGTTGCAGGGTGGAATGTAGGTAAAAAAACCGCCATCATATTTTCATATGATGGCGGTTTTTTGACAGCATCAGGATGTCGCTATACGTCGGCTTCTTGCTCTTCAGCAGCTTCTTTTTCGTCTTTCCGTTTACGCACAAAGCGTCCAAAAAGCAGCCCCACTTCATACAGCAGGTACATTGGAACGGCCAGCAGGCTCTGGGAGATCACATCCGGCGGTGTTAATAGCATGCCGACGATGAAACAGCCGAGCAGAATGTAAGGACGCTTTTTAGACAGACTCTCCACTGTGGTGGCGCCGGAAAGTATTAGCAAGAAAGTCGCTATGGGGATTTCAAACGCCACGCCGAAGGCAAAAAACAGCTTAAGAACGAAGTTCAAATACTGATTGATGTCGGTCATTACCGCGACATTTTCGGGCCCTGTCTGGGTGAAAAACTCAAATAACAACGGAAACACAACGTAATAGGCAAACGCCGCACCGCCGTAGAAGAGCGCAATACTTGACACCAGGATAGGAATTGCCAGCGCCTTCTCATTTTCGTAAAGCCCTGGTGCGATAAATGCCCATGCCTGATGCAGCACAAAGGGAACGGCGATAAACACCGCCACCACCAGTGTCAGCTTAAAAGGGGCTAGGAAAGGTGAGGCCACTTCAGTAGCGATCATCTGTGAGCCTTCAGGCAGCAGATCCATTAATGGTTGTGCCACAAAGGTGTAGATGTCATTGGCAAAGGCATAAAGGCCCAGGAAAATCACCAAAATGACTACCACAGCGCGTATTAGCCGTGTGCGTAGTTCAATCAGGTGTTCAATGAGCGGGGCTTGGCTTTGCTCGTTACGCGGCTCCTGTGAATCGCCAGTCATACTCATTGGTGATTACGATCCTTTTCAGATTCAGCCTGGTTAAGCTCATCACTGTTAGACACAGGCTTTGCAGATGCGGGCTCAGCGTCATTTTTTTGTGCAGTAGCAAGCTTTGCATCCACTGAAGAGTGGGCGGAAGTTGGTGATGGCGTTTCTTCTCGCACTGTTTGCAGAGCATCGTCTAGGCGAGCGCTGGCCTGAGCCACTCGCTGTTCGGTTTCACTCTGAGCCGCCGGGGTGGCCGACGTTGCGCGTTTAGAGGGTGATACATCGGCGATACTCTCTACGTCTAATTTCGCCTTCTTCAAACTGTCATCAAGTTTCTTCTGCTGCTCGTTCAGTTTTTGACGTAGCTCTTCTGCTTCTAACTGGGCACTTATTTCACGTTGCATACCGGATACCGTGCGCTTGATCTTGCCGATCCACATACCCGCCGTGCGGGCTGCGCGTGGCAGCCGTTCCGGACCCAGTACCAGTAGAGCGACGACGCCAATGAGCATTAGTTCAAGAAAGCCGATATCCAGCATGGTTTATTTGCGCTCTTCGTTGGGGTCTGCAGGACGTCCATCTGCAGCGTGAACGTCAGCAGCCCGTTTCTCTTCGGCGCGAACGTCGTAAGTATTGCCAGGTTCAACGTGGCCCACTTTGGCATGCGGCTGGTCAACGTCAGCTTTCTCGTCCTCTTTATTCTTTTCTTCGTCGTGCATGGCTTTCTTGAAGCCCTTGACCGCCCCACCTAGGTCGGTGCCCACGTTGCGCAGTTTTTTAGTGCCGAAAACCAGGATGATGATGCCCAGAACAATCAGCAACTGCCAAATACTGATACCACCTAACATATGCGTTTCCTCATCGATGCTGGTTAACGTTGGTTGTGACGCTTGAATTAAAACCTGTTATTGCGAACGCCCGGCTTTCTCATCGTGACCAGAAATGCCGAAGCGTTGTGCTAATTCATTTAAAACATCCTGATGCCCCATGTCCAAATGGGACAGCATGACTAAACTATGAAACCACAGATCGGCAGTTTCAGAAATCAACGCTTGGCGTTCAGCCTCGCCACCGTGTTGAGCATCCTTTGCAGCCAGTAGCGTTTCGGTGGCTTCTTCGCCGACTTTCTCGAGTATCTTGTTCAAACCCTTATGATGCAAGGAGGCAACATAAGAATCTTCTGCTTTGGCATAGCGCCGCTGTTTCAATACTTCATCAAGCGTATCCAGCACATAACCATTATTCGTTGTTGAAACGTCGGCCATTAAAGTGTCAGACGATATTGACTTGCTGTCCATGGGAATCCTTGTAATCGTTAGTGCATACTACGCTATTGCCACACCAAGAGTAGTAAGCCAATGGCAGCCGCCGCCAGTACCGGCCACTCCTGTAGTGCAATCCAACCGCTAAGCGGCTGCCAGACGAGTGCGACGGCGAGCAGAATCAAGCCTATGCGCAGGCGATAAAGGCGCTTGCCCTGGCGTGCCATGTGCAGGCGCATCGCATTGATAGAGTCAACTTGTTGATGGCGCTGACGATGCTCATGCTCCATGCGGCTTAGCGCTTGGTGAGCAAGTACGGGTAGCTCTGGCAACTGATGAGAAAGCTCCGGAGCCTGTCGTTTCAGCGATTCCCACAAGCCGCTAACCCCCGCACGATCTTTCATCCACTGCTCTAAATAGGGCTTGGCGGTGCTCCATAGATCAAGATCAGGGTAAAGCTGGCGCCCAAGGCCTTCAATATTCAGCAGCGTTTTTTGCAGTAATACTAACTGCGGCTGCACTTCCATATTAAAACGCCGAGCGGTTTGAAACAGGCCCAGCAGCACTTGGCCGAAAGATATATCTTTCAAAGGTTTTTCTAAAATAGGCTCACATACCGTGCGAATGGCTGCTGCAAATTCATTGGCGCGGGTATTCTCACCCACCCAGCCGGACTCAATATGCAGCGCCGCGACTTCATAGTAGTCCTGATGGAAAAACGCGAGCAGGTTACGCGCCAAATAGTCTTGATCCTCTCGCGTAAGGCTGCCGACAATGCCGCAGTCGATGGCAATGTACTGCGGGTCTTCTGGATTATCACAGTTAACAAAGATATTGCCCGGGTGCATATCGGCGTGGAAAAAGTTGTCGCGAAATACCTGGGTGAAAAATAGCTCGACGCCGCGCTCGGCCAACTTCTTCAGGTTGGTGCCCCGGGCAATAAGGGTGTCTAAGTCAGCCACCGGTATGCCGCGAATGCGCTCTTGCACCATGACGTGCCGACGGGTAAACGGCCAGTAAATGGTCGGTACAAACAGCAGTGGAGAGTCTTTGAAATTACGTTTGAGCTGTGAGGTGTTAGCGGCTTCTTTGTAAAGATCCAGTTCATCAAACAGCGTGGCTTCGTAGTCGCGAATAACCTCGACCGGGCGTAGGCGGCGCGCTTCAGGCACTTTAGAAAGCAGTTTGGCAACTTGGTACATCAGTGCCATATCCTGGCGCATAACACGGTCAATGCCGGGACGAATAATCTTCACCACCACATCTTCACCGGTGTGCAAGCGTGCCGCATGTACTTGAGCAATTGACGCAGAAGCCAGGGGCTCGCTATCGAATTCAGCAAACGCTTCCACCAGCGACATTTCCAACTCTTTCTCGACACGGGCAGCGGCGAGGTGGCCCGGGAAAGGGGGAACTTGATCTTGTAAACGCTTGAGCTCATCGGCGATATCGCCAGGCAGCAAGTCCCTGCGTGTCGAGAGCATCTGGCCAAATTTGATAAAGATCGGCCCCAGCGCTTCCAGCGCTAAACGCAGACGTTCGCCGCGTGAGCGCTTGCCGACAGGCACAAGGCGTAGTGGAGAAAGCCATAGCAGGGTGCGTAACCACCAGGGAAAACGTTCTAATGGCAGCAGTGTGTCTAGCCGGTGCCGAGTGATCACCCAGCTTATCCGCAGCAGTCGCAGGCTCATTGATGGGGCTCCTGTACAGGGCTCTGCTGCGATGCCGTTTGTCGTTGGGTTAACTGCCGTTGTAGGCGTTTAAAGCGTGCTTCCAGGCGATCAGTCGCTACCTCTAACTCTGTCAAATGCTCGCGTAATACATTGCGCTGCTGCTGTCCTGGTAGTAGGCGAGCCTCTTCAAATACGTACTCAGCAACATCCTGCAGAAGCTCATCTTTAGCGCGCAATCCCCAACGCGCCATAAGACGCAAGCCTTCAGCAAGCGAGTGTGCGGGCACATCGCCCAGCCAGCGGGCCAGTTCGCTTTCCCAATCAATGTCCAAATCGAAGAGCAGTTGACGGGTAGCTTCCAGCAGATGGATATGCCCTCGAACGGCCAGCTTGCCGTCAAACATCAAGCGTTCAACTGAGGCCCCGCTGATCCACTCAGAAAATGTTTCAGGCGTTAGTTCGACCACTGCATCCACATCGGCTTCATTAATGCTATCGCCGCGCAGTAGGTCAAGGCCTGCGTGATGATAGTGAAT
>JAMCZP010000029.1 GCA_023485185.1 Gammaproteobacteria bacterium | reverse complement strand
GCCCGCCGCCAGCGGGCTCCACTCAAGCCCGGCGGCGGCAAAATCTGTCTGGTCGGCAACGCTGACACGGATATCACTTAACGCATAGTCACTGCTTTCCAACAAAGGAACCGCAGCCTCCAAAGGCGTGTCCAGATACGAGCTGACCGTCGCTTGCCCCAGCCCCACGGCAAGCGCGATGGGACTTACAGCACTCAACGACAGCCATGTTATCCATGCCAGTGTTCTTTTCATTAATGCTCCCTAGTTCCCTACTTATTTTGCTCTGCTTAACTTTATGACTATCGACACCAGCTTATTGTATTACGCCTTTTTTATCATAACTTGAAGAAATAGCGGCGCTTTTACGTCAACGCTAATTCGTTGCCAAAAAAAACGGGAAGCTGCTAGCAGCTTCCCGTTTTCGGGTGTCCTCTCCCCGAATGCTTACTGTTCGCGCAAAATCTTCAGCATGCGCTTAAGCGGCTCGGCGGCGCCCCAAAGCAACTGGTCACCGACGCTGAAGGCAGAGAGATACTCACCGCCCATCGCCAGCTTACGCAGACGGCCAACAGGCACTTGCAGCGTGCCGGTAGCCGCCGCTGGCGTTAGGCCCGCAATGGTAGCGTCTTTATCATTGGGGATCAGCTTAACCCACTCATTGTGCTTGGCGATGCGCTCTTCGATTTCATCCAGCGGCACATCATGCTTCAGCTTAATGGTGAAGGCTTGGCTGTGCGAACGCATGGCGCCGATACGCACGCAAAGGCCATCAATGGGAATCGGGTTATTGCCGAGGCCGAGAATCTTGTTGGTCTCAACACTGCCCTTCCACTCTTCACGGCTCTGACCGCTATCCATCTTGGTATCAATCCATGGCAGCAAGCTGCCCGCCAACGGTGCGGCAAAGTTATCCGTCGGGAAGTCGCTGCTGCGCATCGCGGCCGTCACTTTACGGTCGATATCCAAAATCGCGCTGGAAGGATCTTTTAGCTCTTCGCCTACGCTGTCACGCAGTTGGCCCATTTGATTGAGCAGCTCACGCATGTGCTTGGCACCAGAACCAGAAGCCGCTTGATAGGTCATGGAGGTCATCCACTCGACCATATCAGCTTCAAACAGCCCGCCCAGGCCCATTAGCATCAGGCTGACGGTGCAGTTACCGCCCACAAACGTTTTAGCGCCCTTGGCTAGCTGGTCATCAATGACCTTGCGGTTGACCGGATCAAGCACAATGGTTGCTTCATCTTCCATACGCAGGGTGCTGGCGGCATCGATCCAGTAGCCTTTCCAACCTGAACTACGTAGGTCTTTGTAAACCGGCTTGGTGTAATCACCGCCCTGACAGGTGATAACCACATCCAGCGCTTTGAGCGCTTCAATATCAAAAGCATCTTTCAGCGGAGGTACATCTACACCGATATCGGGGCCGGGCTGACCAACCTGGGAGGTGGTGAAAAAAATCGGCTCAATGCCGTTGAAATCACCATCTTCCTGCATGCGCTGCATCAGCACTGAGCCAACCATGCCACGCCATCCCACGAAACCGACTTTCAACATATGAAGTCCTCCTGCAAAGAATGAGTCCTTGTATTATACACACTTCTTGACGGTGATTTTTAAGCTGTACTGAACGGTTAATGTTAATGGTTGAGCAAACAAGGGCGCCGGGGATAAGTCGTAGAGGGGGTCATTTGCTCCGCCATCCATGGCGGTCAGTGGCAAATGTAGCGCCCAGGGAGGGGTTTACAGCGCCCCCTCGTAGACCTATCGCCGGAGTAGCCCGACGACTTTACTCACTGCTTATTTACTCACTGCTTAGCAAACGCCGCCAACACTGCATCGCCCATAGCATCGGTACCGATGATATGCATCCCTTCTGAAGCAATATCCGCGGTACGCAGGCCGTCATCCAACACATTACCCACGGCGGCTTCAATACGTTCTGCCATGGTATTTTCATTCAGCGAGTAGCGCAGCATCATCGCCACCGATAGCATCATCGCCAGCGGGTTAGCCACATTCTGTCCAGCGATATCCGGCGCGCTGCCGTGGCATGGCTCGTACATGCCCTGACCGCTCTCGTTCAATGAGGCAGAAGGCAGCATGCCGATAGAGCCCGTCAACATCGCGGCGGCATCGGAAAGAATGTCACCAAACATATTACCGGTGACCACCACGTCGAACTGCTTGGGTGCGCGCACCAGCTGCATGGCAGCGTTATCCACGTACATGTGTGAAAGCTCTACATCCGGGTATTCCGGTGCCAAGCGATCCATCACTTCACGCCACAAGATGGTCACTTCCAGCACGTTAGCTTTATCTACCGAGCAAAGCTTCTTGCCACGCTTCTGGGCCATTTCAAACGCGACGCGGCCAATACGCTCAATTTCGCTTTCAGAATAGATATAGGTGTTAAAACCGACCCGCTCGCCGTTTCGTACTTCAATGCCACGAGGTTGGCCGAAATAGATCCCGCCGGTAAGCTCGCGGACAATCATGATATCCAAACCCGCTACCAGCTCAGGTTTCAGGCTTGAAGCACTGGCTAACTGCGGGTAAAGCATCGCCGGACGCAAGTTACCAAACAGCCCTAAATTTTTACGCAGACCCAGCAGGCCTTTTTCAGGCCGCTTGGAGAGGTCTTCGATTTTGTCCCACTTGGGGCCGCCTACCGCACCCAGCAAAATCGCGCTGGCGGCTTTGGCTTTTTCCAAGGTTTCCGCGGGCAGTGGCTCGCCGTAGACATCGTAGGCAGATCCACCCACCAGCGCTTCTTCTACTTCAATATCCAAGCCTGCTTCCTGACATGCCTTCAACAAACGCGCCGCCTGGGCCGCAATCTCGGGACCAATACCATCACCCGGTAGCAGTAATACCTTGTGTGTCATGCTGAATCCTTAGCACTTACAACTAAATAACTTAGGGTCAACGGCAGGCCTCTGCGAGGGCGCTGTGAACCCATCCCTGGGCGCTACTTGCGCCATCCTTGGCGAAAGACCCTCGCGTCGACCTGCCCTTGCCCCAACATAGGGGGAACTGAAAAATACTTACGCTGACTGACGAAACAGCCAGGGGCGAGCAGCTTTATGCTTCTGCTCAAAGGCACGAATGGCGTCTTCATCTTTTAGCGTCAGACCAATATCGTCTAACCCTTCCAGCAGGCAGTGCTTGCGGAACTCATCCACTTCAAACTCAAGAATCTCGCCACTCGGGGTAGTTACCCGCTGGTGCTCTAGATCGACATCTAACTGGTAGCCTTCGTTGGCATTCACTTCAGCAAACAGGCGATCGACCACGTCTTCAGGGAACGTGATCAGCAAAATGCCGTTTTTAAACGAGTTATTATAGAAAATATCCGCAAAGCTAGGCGCGATGACGACTTTAAAGCCGAAATCTTCCAGTGCCCAAGGCGCATGCTCACGGGAGCTACCGCAACCAAAGTTGCGCTTGGCGAGCAGCACTTCAGCGCCTTTAAAGCGCGATTGATTTAACACAAAGTCAGGATTGATCGGGCGCTGCGAGCAGTCTTGTCCTGGCTCGCCTTCGTTTAAGTAGCGCAGCTCATCGAACAGGTTAACGCCAAATCCGGTGCGCTTGATCGACTTCAAAAACTGCTTCGGAATAATTAAATCGGTATCGACATTGGCACGATCAAGGGGCGCGACGATGCCTTCAAAACGCGTAAATTTTTTCATGGCTTAGGCCTCCTGAGCGTGAGTGGCGTCGTTGGCAGGCAGCTTGCGAACATCAACAAAGTGACCGGCAATCGCTGCCGCTGCGGCCATCGCCGGGCTTACCAAGTGTGTGCGGCCACCGTAGCCTTGGCGCCCTTCAAAGTTGCGGTTAGAGGTAGACGCACAGTGTTCACCAGACCCCAACTTATCGGCATTCATTGCCAAACACATTGAGCAGCCCGGCTCACGCCACTCAAAACCTGCTTCAATGAAGATTTTATCCAAGCCTTCCGCTTCTGCTTGGCGCTTCACCAAGCCTGAACCCGGCACCACCATGGCCAACTTGATTGAATCGGCCACTTTATTGCCCTTCGCCACCTTGGCAGCCTCGCGCAAATCTTCAATGCGTGAGTTGGTGCAGGAGCCAATAAAGATTTTATCCAGCTTGATATCAGTAATTTTCTGATTAGCCTGCAGGCCCATATACTCAAGCGCACGTGAGTGGCTGCGCTGCACGGTTTCATCCAACGCGGCTTGTGGGTCAGGCACTTGGCCGGAAATACCAGTGACCATTTCAGGGCTGGTGCCCCAGCTCACCTGCGGTTCAATGTCCTCAGCTTTCAAAACGACCACTTTATCGAAAGCAGCATCTTCATCAGATACCAAGTGACGCCAGTCAGCCACGGCAGCTTCCCACTGCTCAGCCGTTGGGGCGAAGGGGCGCTCGGCCAGGTAATTAATAGTAGTGTCGTCAACCGCGATCAAACCCACTCTCGCGCCTGCTTCGATGGCCATATTGCACACGGTCATGCGGCCTTCCATAGAGAGCGAGGCAATCGCACTACCGGCAAACTCAATGGCGTAACCAGTACCACCGGCTGTGCCGATCTTACCGATAATCGCCAGCACCACATCTTTCGCAGTGACACCCAGGCCCAACTCGCCTTCTACGCGCACCTGCATATTCTTCATCTTCTGCGCCAGCAGGCACTGGGTGGCCAGTACGTGCTCTACTTCAGAAGTGCCGATACCGTGTGCCAGGGCACCAAAGGCACCGTGAGTAGCCGTATGAGAATCGCCACATACCACAGTCATGCCGGGTAACGTTGCGCCCTGTTCTGGGCCGACCACGTGCACAATGCCCTGACGCGGATCGTTAATTTTGAACTCTTCAATGCCATATTCGAGGCAGTTGTCATCCAGGGTTTGTACCTGAATCAACGACACCGGATCTTTAATGCCGCTATTACCCTCGGCACGCTCTTTAACTGTCGTTGGCACGTTGTGATCAGGAGTGGCCAGGTTGGCATCTAAACGCCACGGCTTACGCTTAGCCAAACGCAGCCCTTCAAATGCCTGGGGCGATGTCACTTCATGAAGCAGCTGGCGATCAATATAGATTAATGCAGTGCCGTCATCGCGCTGCGTTACCAAGTGCTGGTTCCAAAGTTTGTCGTAAAGCGTTTGACCTGACATGTGGCTCTCCTGGGCAGTGCCCTTCTCTTACTAGATGGTCGTGCTAGTTGGTCGTGCTGGCGTCTTCGCGCCAGTGATGCAGTGAGTGTTACGCGGGCTGCACATAAAAGCAATTCATGTTATTCATAGTTTAGATTCCAAATTGGAATACATACTTATTATACCTGCTAGAAAAAGCTGGTTTAGGAGCATGTCGATGGATACGCAAAGTTTACAAGCGTTTATGGCCGTGGCCGATACGCAAAGCTTCTCCCGCGCTGCCGAGCAGTTACACCTTACCCAACCGGCGGTCAGCAAACGTATCGCTACCCTGGAATCTCAGGTGGGTACTCGGCTATTTGATCGTATTGGGCGGCGCATTGCGCTAACGGAGGCAGGCAGTGTATTGCTACCCCAGGCACGGCGTATCTTAATGACTGTAGACGATAGCCGCCGCGCGTTGGCTAACCTTTCAGGGCAAGTCGGTGGACGGCTGACCCTGGCGACCAGTCACCATATTGGCCTGCACCGTTTACCGCCACTCTTAAAGCAGTACACCCAGCGCCACCCAGAGGTAGAGCTAGACCTGCATTTTTTGGATTCAGAACAGGCTTATCAAGGGGTATTGGATGGCACACTGGAGATGGCCGTAGTGACATTGGCTCCCCATCCTCACGAGCAGTTGCAGGTGGTTGAGCTATGGCGCGACCGCCTGTGCTTTGCCTGCGCTACTGACCACCCCCTCACCAACCAAGCCACGGCCTCTAAAAGCCTGCTGTCGCTAGCCGACCTGTGCCAATACAACTGCGTGATGCCAGGAGCAAAAACCTTTACTGGGTCACTGATCGCAAAACGGTTTAGCGAAGCGAACCTACTGCTGCCCGTCAGCATGGCGACTAATTATTTAGAAACGCTAAAAATGATGTGTAGCGTAGGATTAGGCTGGAGCCTGCTGCCAGAAAAGATGATCGATAGTGAACTGATCGAACTTAACGTAGACACCCCACCGATTTTCCGTCCGCTAGGGTACTTAGTGCATACCAATCGAACGCTTTCTAATGCAGCGCGCAGAATGATTGAACAGTTAGTGACAGCGTAAGATGCACCAGCCAGCGCTTGCCTAAAGCCAAATGGCTAGCACCATGCCCTCTCGTTTAAAAAATTAATGATGCGTTTTATTTCTGACGCTATGCGCCAGAGCATTGCCTTTTCCTTTAATTAATGAACCATTTTTTAATTTTTTAAT
>JAMCZP010000028.1 GCA_023485185.1 Gammaproteobacteria bacterium | reverse complement strand
CGCCGCTGGCTAATAAAACTTTTAGGAGTCGGTTAAAGCTTATGAATTATTTACCGGTAGTTAATTACCTATTGTTATAACGTCCTTATGGTATGTTTTATTAATTCACTGTTTTGGAAAGGCCATGCAAGCCCCAGATACTCCTCATAATGAAGCAGAATGCCTAGCGGCCTTGCATGCTTTACAGGTTTTAGATACGCCCCTCGAAATGGCCTTTGAGCGCATGACGCAATTGGCTCGTGATCTTTTTGAAGTGCCTATTGCGTTAGTCTCGTTAGTCGATAAAGAGCGCCAATGGTTTAAATCACATCAAGGTCTTGACGTGAGTGAAACCAGCCGCGAGGTCTCTTTCTGCGCCCATGCTGTCGCCTATGATGCCCCTTTAGTCATTGAGGACACGCTTCAAGACGAGCGCTTTACAGACAATCCTTTGGTTGGCGAACAGCCCCATATCCGCTTTTATGCAGGCTACCCGTTAAGGCCATTCGATGGTTTGGCAGTGGGTACATTGTGCTTAATTGACCGCCAGCCTCGCCACTTTAGTGAGCGCGATTTGAAGCTGTTGGGTAGTTTGGCCGGCCAGGTGGAAGAGCTACTCCGCCAGCATAAGCTACAAATCGATCTGACCCGCTCTGCTCGCAGGATGCATAAAGAGCAAGACCTCCTCAAAGTACTCCATCAAGGTATTACCGATTACCAAGCGCTAATGTCAGGAAAACGATTGTGGATATTCTTGATGGAGGCTCTGCGCGAGCTGACTGATAGTGACTATGCGCTGATTGGTGAGGTCATGCCCACCAACACCACTAACGCACTTAAAATCCATGCGATAACTGATTTATCGTGGAGCGAAGAGTCGCGCCAGTTGATGGAACGGCTGCGCAGCGGCGATATGACCCTCACCAACCCCAGGTCATTATTGGGCCGGGTATTTGCGCATGGTGAAGTCATTATGACCAACGATGTTTACAACCATACCAAGCGCGGCGGCTTCCCCCCTGGGCACCCGATTCTCCACAACTATCTAGGCGTACCTATCTTTAGCGGTGAACGGCTTATCGGTATGTACGCCATTGCCAACAGCAAGCAGCCGTTAAACCAAGCGCTGTTAGATTGGCTTCAACCATTTACCGATACCTGTGCACTGCTCATCAACCTTTACAGCCAGATGGCCGAGCGCGAACTGGTAATGCGTGACTTAGCTGTTGCTCGAGATCAAGCTGAAACGGCCAATCGGGCGAAAAGTGAATTTCTCTCGTCCATGAGTCATGAGCTACGTACCCCGCTCAATGCGATTATTGGCTTTTCCCAGTTGCTAGCTAAAGGAAGGCGCGATCCACTAAGCGAAAAACAACAGCGCCAGATAGGACAAATTGAAAAAAGTGGCCAGCACTTACTGAATTTAATCAATGAAATACTGGATCTGGCTAGAATTGAAGCCGGGCATCTGACGCTCTCGATTGAAACTATCGCGATTGCCAATGTCATTAACGACGCATGCAGCACCCTTGAAGCTAACATTGAAGCCGCTGGCATTACGTTAACTCGCAAGCTAATGCCACTTAACTGCCAGGTAAGCGCTGACTACACGCGCACCAAGCAGGTAATGCTTAACCTGCTTTCTAATGCGATTAAATATAATAGCCTCCGGGGCACTATCCATATTGCGATTACGCAACTAAACGAAGAAGTACGTATAAGCGTTACTGACTCGGGAAAAGGGATTGCGGCTGAGCGGCAGCATGAATTGTTTGAACCCTTTAATCGCCTTGGTGCCGAGCATGAGGCGGTCGAAGGCACAGGAATCGGCTTAGCTATTACTCGCGAATTAATTGGCCGTATGCAAGGGCGCATCGGAGTTGATAGCACGCCAGGTGAAGGCTCAACTTTTTGGTTTACATTACCCCTTGCCGAACCAAACGCTCTTCCAGAACACGTGCCTTCGAGTACTCCTAAAGAAGTGCAAGGCAATGAAGAGCACATTTTTCAGTTGCTATACATTGAAGACAACCCAACCAACCAGCGGCTGATGAAAGATATTGTTGCAGATTTCTCCCATATACAGCTTCAGACAGTGGCTAACGCTGAACTGGGACTTGAAATCATGCATCACTCAGCGCCCGATTTAGTACTCATGGATATTCATTTACCCGGCATGAACGGTTACCAAGCGCTAGCGGTGATGCAACAAGATCCCAGACTCAAACATATCAATGTTGTTGCACTGTCTGCCAACGCCATGGAGCGCGACCTGCGTTATAGCTTAGCTGCCGGATTTGCCGATTACCTCACCAAACCTATTGATATTGACACACTCAGTAAAACGCTCAACCAGTACTTACGTCCTGCGTTAAGGAAGGCGCCGTGAGCCTTACCGAAAAACACCTATTAGTGGTCGACGACAACACGATCAACATTGCATTAATTCTCGATTTGCTTGATGAGTATGGCTTCGAAAATGTTCATGGCATTAATGACCCCCGAGAAGTAATTGCCCACTGCCAACAGCATTTACCAGACTTGCTGCTTTTAGATATCCGCATGCCACATTTAGATGGCTATGCGGTTATTAATGGATTACGCAAGCACTTCGCCGAGCAGATGCCGCCGATCATTGTACTGACAGCTCAAATTGATGATGACACTCGCCAGCGCGCTCTCGCCATGGGAGTACGTGACTTCATCACCAAGCCTTTCAAGCAAGATGAAGTCCTGCAGCGGATACGCAACACGCTTAACGTTGAGCACCGCTACCAAATGCGCGACAAACAAGCTGATTACCTAGAGTTGATGATTGCTAAGCGCACCCAAGAGCTAGATCGTCAGTCACGCACCGACCCGATTACACAGCTGCCCAACCGGCGTGGATTAGATCAAGCCCTTCAAGCGGCCTCACTACAAGCCTCTGAAACAGGGCTTCTGTTTATCGCCCTTGATCGCCTGGATGATATTGTGCGGCTGCACGGTTATCGGATAGCCGACCAGTTGCTGTACTTTATCAGTCAGCAGCTTCGCCAAGCACTCGACGCTGACTGCCTGCTTGGTTTATGGGGCGGTAGTGAGCTACTGGTCATCACACCGACGGCTAATCAAGACAAGCTACTTCAATTAGCTGATCGGATACTTGAATTTTTCGAGCAAGATCAGGCGCTAGGTGATCTCCTACTCCCCGTAAACGCACGCATTGGGATTAGCGGAGCCCAAGGCAACTTTGACACTGAAAGATTGGTTCACATGGCAGCACTAGCGTTGCCACCTCAGGCGTCGCTACTTGTTCAGTGCTACACCCCAGCGCTGGAAGAGAAGCAGCGCCATCAGTTGCATCTACAACAGGCCATTCGTGGCGCTACCCAGCGTGGTGAGATGTCACTTGCCTTTCAGCCTAAAATCTCGCTGGCTGATCACAAAATTCTTGGCGCAGAAGCTCTGCTACGCTGGCAGCACCCTGAGCTCGGTCTTATTTCACCTAGCGAGTTTATTCCGCTAGCAGAAGCCAGTGGTGATATTCTCTTAATAGGTGACTGGGTGCTTGATGAAGCTATGCGCCATATCATTAAATGGCGTGCGCTGGGTCTACTTAATGACGACTTCCACGTTGCTGTCAACGTAGCCGCACGCCAGTTAACACGCAAAGACTTTGCCCAACAACTGCTGGCGCGCTTAGCAGAGCAGCAAATTCCCGAACGTTTTTTAGCCCTTGAAGTGACCGAATCGGGGCTAATGAGCGATATGAATCACGCACGGCAGCAGCTTGCCCAATTAGCCGATATGAATATAGCCGTTGCCATTGACGACTTTGGCACTGGTCAATCGTCGCTGGCCTATATTAAAACTCTGCCCTTCTCGACGTTAAAGATTGATCGTGCCTTTGTTAGGGATCTTGAAACCAATGAAATTGACCGCCAACTAGCGCACACCATCACACAATTAGCCCACAGCGTAGGCTGCGATGTGGTGGCCGAGGGCATTGAAACCTCAGCACAAGCAGCGTACTTGGGTTCCATCGGCTGTGAAGCTGCGCAAGGTTATTTTTATGCCCGACCACTACCGGCGGAAGCATTTGTGACATGGTGCACTGAATGGAAGCCACTTAGTTCCACACCTCACCCGGAGATCATCAATGGCTCATGACTTACTTGACCGCTTACGCGAACGTCTAGAAGAACTCAACCGCTCGGAGCGTAAAGTCGCCAATGTAATTCTTGAGGACCCAACGTTAGCCACCAGCCTTAGTATTGCTAGCTTGGCCCAGGCAGCCAGCGTGAGCGAACCAACAGTCAACCGTTTTTGTCGCAATTTTGGCGCCAAAGGCTACCCAGATTTTAAAATCAAACTTGCCCAAAGCTTAGCAGGCGGCACCCCTTATGTGACGCGGGCAGTGGAACCCGGCGACTCTGCTACTCAGTACACCCACAAAATTTTTGGCGCTACCATTGCGGCCCTGGATGAAGCCCAGCGTGAAATTGATATCACCGCCGTTGAGCGCATGGTTGACTATCTCACTCAGGCTAAGCAGATTCACATTTTTGGTTTAGGCGCTTCCGGGGCTGTTGCCCAAGATGCCCAACATAAGTTCTTCCGCTTTAACCTACCGGTGATGGCCTACATTGATGTACTGATGCAGCGCATGGTGGCGGCAGCGTGTCATACAGGGGATGTGGTGGTGATTATCTCCTACACCGGACGCACCCGGGAGTTGGTGGATATTGCCCGCCTTGCCCGAGACGCTGGCGCGGTGGTACTTGGTATTACCGCGCCTAACTCCCCTCTAGCTAATGAGTGTACCGCTACACTAAATGTTGCCACGCCCGAAGACACCGACCACTACATGCCGATGACCTCACGCGTCATTCAGTTAACGCTGATTGATGCGCTGGCCACAGGCGTTACCTTAAGGCGCGGTGAAGATTTTCTACCGCACCTTAAGAAGATCAAAGACAGCCTACGCGACACCCGCTTTCCGCTGGAAAAGCCTGTTAAATAGTTAAGGGTAAGTCGAGAGGGGTGAATAGAAAGCTGTTAGCTCACAGCGGCGGTGACGGTAATTTCCACTTTGAGTTCATCTGAGGGGAGCGGTGCGCATACGCAGGTGCGCGCCGGTGCGTATCCTTCGGGTACCCAGGTATCCCACACTGCATTCATGGCGGTAACGTCACCACCCTCTTTTAAATAAACCGTCGCGCTCAGCAACTGTTCACGGCTTGAGCCAATCTCTTTTAACAGCGCATCTACTCGCGCCAGCATGCTTTCTGTTTGTACTGTGATATCGCCATTGCGAGCCTCAGGGCCAGCTACCTGGCCACACAAATATGCCACCCCTTGATGAATCACAGCGCGGCTCATGCGGGCTTTTGTATCGTGTCGTTGAATAGTCATGGTGCAAAATCCCAAAATGTATAAAAAAATCAGTCTAAACCGCTTGGTAACTCCTTGGCTAGCGAGTGTCTTTTTAACTAGCTTTTCTAAGCTTAGCGGCCTTGTGCATCAACCTTTATCCGTGGGCACTGGCCGATGCTCAAACACACGCCTCAGTACGAAGCTGGTATGCGCACCGGTGACACCTTCAATACGGTTAATCACGTGCAGCAGCAGATGTTGGTAGTCGTCCATATCCCGCACCAAAATCTTAAGCTGAAAATCAGCCGCCTGACCGGTAATGATCAAGCACTCGACTACATTGGGTATCTCGCGTATATGACGTTCAAAATTATCAAAACGCTCAGGCGTGTGCTGATCCATGGAGATATGCAGTAGCGCCATTAACTGATAACCCAGCTGCCGAGCGTCCACCTCCGCGCGGTAGCGTATTATCAGGCCGTGCTCTTCCAAGGCGCGCACGCGGCGCAAACAGGGCGAAGGTGAAAGCCCTATGCGATCCGCCAACTCCTGATTACTAATGCGCCCTTCCAACTGCACGATATCCAAGATATGTCGATCAAACCGATCCAATACAAGGGGCGTCACAGCCATAAAAAGCAGCTCCTGCCAAAATTATTTACTTAAAAGATAGTCTCTGCCAATTATCTCTTCATTAGCCCTATCTTCGCAAGAACCTAGCGCGACAATCCTTTTACACTAGGTAAACTGTCAAAAACAGTGAACGAGCTAGTACGGTCGCCACAAGCAGCCGATTCAATCACCCTGCCATGTCTACACTGCTATGTTTAGGAAATCCATCATGCCTGCTTTCGATCATCGCAAATATCGCCCGGCGCCGCGCGTGCCTGCTTTCAATCGCCAATGGCCGGATCGTGATCTGGAACACGCCCCCATCTGGGTGAGCGAAGACCTACGCGACGGTAACCAGGCGCTACTTGAACCGATGACCGTTGAGCAGAAGCAGCGTTTCTGGCAGCAGATTGTTAAAGTAGGTATCAAAC
>JAMCZP010000210.1:11833-27854 GCA_023485185.1 Gammaproteobacteria bacterium | reverse complement strand
AAACAATGGCCGGTTTTATTTACCAAAATATGCCGCTTGGTCAGCCAAGGTCACTCAGTGATCAAGATGCCTGGGATATTGCGTATTATGTAAGTAGCCAAGAGCGCCCCCAAGATCCCCGCTACACTGGTGATGTAGCGGAAACACTTGAACTGTTTGGGCCCACTTTCCACGACCGTTCACTTTACGGGCAAACCCGTGAACATGACGGGCATGTGCTAGGTGATCACGATAATTTTGGCGAAAAAGGCGATATCCAGCCCTGGAACGTCGGTATGCCAAGGTTTGAGAACCTAGCGGACGAGTAAAAAAAGCCCCCAGCGCTGCATGCGCTTGGGGCTGTTGTCGGCATTAGTGCTATTTAAGGCGCTTCACTGCCCATCATTTCAATTAGCCGTTCGTCGCTTGGCATGCCCTGAATGCGATCAATACGGATGGTGCCATTCTCTGCTTCACGCTGAAAAGCGCTGGTTGGGGTGGCATACAAACCAAGCTCTTCAAACAGTTGGTTATTGGCATACACCTGCTCTTCAATCTCACGCGGTTGGGCGCTGGCCGCTACTTCATCGCCGCGATTGTGGGCGTGCAAGGCAGTAGAAGGGTTATCAGCGCCGAGAATGGTGGCGGCTTTACCTGGGCTGTCAGGCGCTAAAATCCCTACCATGACATGACGCAGCTGTACGTCACCGGCATCTACCCAGGGGCGAACGTTCTGCCACAGCTGGCGGCAATAGGGGCAGTTGGCATCAGTGAACGTATAGATCACCCGCGGTGCATTGACATCGCCATCCTGTATCCAATGGCTTTCGCCTAATAGTTGCCAGGTTTCTGCCTCAAGAGGGGCACGCACATGCTCGTCTAACTGTGCTTCAGTAAGGTCATTGCCTTCGCCGTCCATCAGCGTGCCCACGATGGCATGTTCACCATCAGGCGTAAGGTAAATCGCCATGTCTTGGCCTTGTACGCTGGCACCATAGCCGCGTAATCCGCCGGGGGCATCAAACTGGCCATGAATTTCCAAACCCTGGTCAGCTAGTGCTTGAACGGGGGCGGGTAGGTCATCGGCATAGCTAACAGACGTGCCCCAAACGCCTGCGAAAAGGAATATTCCGGTTACGATAGGTTGACGATTTAAGTGCATAACAGCGTCCTGATTAAGTAATAAACGACATCGAAACAAATACAGGGAGTGACTCAGTAAAAGCACCGCCTAGCGCAAGCGCTCCAAACCACGTTGCAACGTGGCGCTGGAAAGCTCACCAAAGTGCGTATTGACCAATTGGCCGTTGGCATCGTAATAGAGCGTAGTTGGCATGGCGTGGGCACCGGTCGCCTGGCCAACTGCATTGCGAGGGTCTAGCCACACATTGTCTAGCGCAAACCCGTGTTCGTCCATAAAGGCTTCAATGTGGGCGGGCGATTCACCTTGGTTGACGAACACAAAGGTGATGCCGGTTTCGCGCTGTTGCGCTTCTTCAAAGACCGGCATTTCGCGAATACAGGGCGGGCACCAGGTGGCCCAAAGGTTGACCACCATGGGCTGCTGGCTGGTTTGCGACATTTGCGGTAAGTTGATGTGCTCGCCTTCTCGAGTGATCAGTGCCACATCGGGCAGTGGGCGTGACTGATGATCCATCAGCAGTGCGCTACCCGCGCTTAACCCCCACGTCAGGCCGCCCACCAGTAGCGCGCCGCTGAGGGGCATGCGCTGGCGGGGTGAACGCCATAGCGCCCAACCGGCATAGGCAAGACCGATAACAATACCGCCGACAACATCAAAACCGCCATCCCGAATGTCCAGGCGGTCGAGCAGACCATCATATTCACCCCAGTAACGCACCACGAAGATCAGGCGCGCCCCTATCAAGGCGAAAAATAACAGCGTGAATAGCGTATCGCTCACGGGAACTCGGTGGCGACGACCCAGCAATGCACCGGCCAGCAGTGCCAATAGAAAAGCCAAGCCAATCAATAGCTGGTGGATACTAAAGCCCATCGGTCCAAGGGCGATACTCTGTTGCAGCATAAGCAAACATAATCCCGGAAATAGTGATGTAGTGAGAGTATCTCAATACAACATTATTTGGGGATTATATGTGACGCCACTGGGGCGTTATGCCGCAGCGTGTTGTGCTTAATAGAGCCAGACATGCTGCCTGCGTTAGCTGGGGGTCACCAGCCAGCGTATTGCATAAGGGGGCAGTGCTCCTTCCGCTACCCAGGGGTTGCTGGGGTCAAGCGCTTGCCAGGCATGTTTTTCCAGCGCTTGGGTAACGGCCTCTCCGGCGTTCTCTAACGGAAGCGGCAGGTCGGTGACGTTGTAGAGAGCTAACAGGCGGCGTCCATCGTGAAGCGGGCCGCGCTCCACCGCCAGCAGTTCCGGCGCAGAGTCCAGCACCCGTTGAGCTGCGCTGGGGTGGAAGCAGGGCTCTTGACGACGCTGCTCCAGCAGCCGACTTAACGCGTTGAAAACATCGTGGGTGGGAGTAGAGGGGCTGTCTAGCAGTAAATCTAACTCGGTGCGCTGCCAGCGCCGACGGTTAATTGAGCGTAAGCGCCCACTACGCTCAACGCCTTCCACATCGTTAAGCGTGCCCGTTAGCGTATGGATGTAGAGCGCAGGAATACCTTGCAAGCTGAGCATAATCGCTTGGCTACATAGAAAGCGGGCGATCTGCCATGGGTCTGGGCCACGGCGGGTGCCGCGCATGGCTTCGAACCAAGTGATATTGATCTCATACGGTGTGTCACTTCCGTCTGGGTTGCTGCGCATACTGACGAATCCGCCGAACTTGTGCATCAGTTCTAACAGCGCATCTCGTTCGTGATCAGGCAGTAAGCCTTCCAGCGGGCGTACGCCGATACCGTCGTGACTGGCGGTGAAATTGAGGTAGGTGCATTGCTCAGGTAGTACTGGCAGGCTAGCAAGCCAGCTTTGCAGCGTACTGGCTTCACCTCGGGTGAGGGTGTGCAGTAAAAGGGGAGGAAGGGCAAACTGATACACCATATGGGCTTCGTCGGGGGGGCCTTCCGGGAGCCGGTTTAAGCCAAAATAGCTGATATTTTCCTGATGGGGCACATTGGTTTCGGTAATCAGTAGGGTGCCAGGGGCCACATGATCCACAATCGCCCTCAGCAGCCGCACCACAGTGTGGGTTTCTGGCAGGTGAATACAGGGTGTGCCCAGCCGTTTCCATAAAAACGCCACTGCATCCAAACGCACAATCCGCGTGCCTTGTTCAAGGTAGAACAGCAAGATGCCTACGAATTCCAGCAGTACATCCGGGTTCTCAAAATTTAAATCAAGCTGGTCTTCAGAAAACGTAGCCCACAGGTAACGGGTGCCGCGCCGGGTAGAAATGGGCACTAGTAATGGGCTGCTGCGCGGGCGCACCACCTGAGAGACATCGGTCTCAGGAGCGGCTTCGATAAAGTAGTCGCGACCGGGCAGGCTGCCGCTCAGGTAATCGACGAACCAGAGTGATTCCCGCGAGACATGGTTGAGTACCAGATCGGCCATTAAATCGTAATGTCCGGCAAGCTCACGGATATGTGACCAATCACCTAATTCAGTATTAACTTCGCGATAATGGATGACTGAGAAACCGTCGTCGCTGCTCCACGGGAAGAAGGGCAGCACGTGTACACCACTGATGTGATCCCCCAGGCGGCTTTGTAAAAAGTCACTCAAAACGGCTAATGGCGCCACGCCCTCTTCAATAATCGAGTCGCCATACGTGATCACCCACTGATCTTTTTCGCTCCATGAGGGTGCATTATTGTCGGTAGCAGTGATGGGGGTGGACGAAAATGGAGCAAGTGACAGAAAATGCTCAAGGTGCTGATTTAAACGCCGTTGTACTTCGCCTGCCCGCGACCCATACAGGTGGGTAAGGTAGTGGTGAACCGTTTGTTCGAAGGGGGGCATAGGAGGCTCCTGATAAACAATCTGCCACAAACGCTGCAGCTTGTGTGCCAAATCGTTACAATACGAGGTTGATACCGCTTTTAACGCCATTAATAGCACACACTATCGATAGGTTATAACACGCTACTTCGTGCGGCTTGCCGACACGGGCTGACAATAGGTTGACCGCCATGCATTGCCCTTTTTGTGGTGCAAACGATACTCGAGTGACTGATTCACGATTGGTAGCCGATGGTGACCAGGTGCGTCGCCGTCGCCAGTGCGCGAGCTGCCATGAGCGCTTTACTACGTACGAAACCGCCGAGCTGGTGATGCCGAGGGTGGTAAAGTCCGACGGCTCGCGGGAGAGCTTTAATGAAGCCAAACTGCGGGCTGGCATGTTGCGCGCGTTGGAAAAACGTCCGGTGAGTGCTGAGGCCATAGAAGCGGCTGTAGAGCGAATCCGCCAAACCTTACGGGCGCGGGGCGACCGGGAAATCAATGCCCGTGATATCGGCGAGTCGGTCATGCAAGCGCTTAAAACCCTTGATCATGTGGCCTACATTCGCTTTGCCTCGGTGTATCGCAAGTTTCAGGATTTGGATGAGTTCCGCGCTGAGATTGACCGGCTATCGCAAGAGCCTGCCCAGGCAGCCGTTCATAAGCCTCCGTACAAGAGTGAGCCGTAATCATGGCTGCTGAGTTTAGCCAGGCCGATCACCGTTACATGGCTCGGGCGTTGCAGTTGGCCCAAAAAGGGCTGTATACCACCGACCCTAACCCCAGGGTTGGCTGTGTGATTGTGCGCGATGAACAGGTTGTCGGTGAAGGCTTTCATGTGCGGGCAGGCGAACCTCATGCAGAAATCCACGCCTTAAATGCTGCGGGAGCCCTCGCCCAAGGGGCAACGGCTTACGTCACTCTTGAGCCTTGCTCGCATATTGGCCGCACCGGCCCGTGTGCGTTGGCGTTGCAGGCCGCCAAGGTGTCGCGGGTGGTCATTGCGATGGTAGACCCTAACCCTCAAGTCAGTGGTCACGGCATACAATTATTGGAAGAAGCGGGTATCGAGGTTGGCGTTGGCTTGTTAGAGAGCGACGCCCGCGGGCTAAATCCTGGGTTTATTTCCCGCATGACCAACCAGCGGCCCTTTGTCCGCCTGAAAATGGCGATGAGTTTAGATGGCCGCACCGCCATGGGATCTGGGGAGTCACAGTGGATTACCGGGCCAGAGGCACGCTACCAAGTTCAACGGCTGCGGGCGCGATCTAGCGCGATATTAAGCGGTGTAGAATCGATGATTATGGACGATTCACGGCTTACTTTGCGTGCTGAGCAACTAAAGCTGGATAACGCCGATGACGTCGTTCGTCGCCAGCCCCTGCGGGTGATTTTAGATACCCGGCTGCGCTTACCCCTCGCGGCTGCCTGTTTGAGCGAGCCAGGACGCACCCTGGTCATCACCACCCCAGCGCACTCGGTTGATAAGCGCGCCCGGCTAACCCAAGCGGGGGCAGACGTGGTGGTATTGCCTGCCGGTAGTGATGGACGTATTGATCTCGCCCTAATGCTGCAGTGGCTAGCCGAAAATGAACAGGTGAATGAGCTGTTGGTAGAAACTGGCGCGACCTTAGCGGGCGCCATGCTGGATGCAGAACTGGTCGATGAGTTGCAACTGTTTGTCGCGCCCACCCTGTTAGGCGGTGAAGCACGGCCACTATTTGCACTGCCAGGGCTGTCACGCATGGCCGATCAACGGCGTTTAACAATCCATGATATGCGGGCGGTGGGGCGTGATTGGCGCATTATCGCCTCTCTTCCGGTGGCTAGCGCATCTGGCGCATTTAGCGAGAGCAAGGTACCCTGACGCGCGAAATTGTCTCTGCTTAACGCGATAATCTTTCGTTACCACCGTTCATGATGACAACACTTATTGGAGATTCCATGGCGCACTCCTCATCTAGAGGCTTAGCCCCTATCGCCGAACTGGTAGAAGATATTCGCCAGGGTAAAATGGTGATTCTCATGGACGATGAGGATCGCGAAAACGAAGGCGATATCATCATGGCCGCTGAAAAAGTGCAGGCCGAGCATATCAACTTTATGGCACGTTTTGCCCGTGGCCTTATCTGTATGCCCATGACCCAGGCCCGTTGTGAGCAGCTTAATCTGCCACTCATGGTGCGTGATAACGGCTCTGGTTTTGGAACCAAGTTCACTCTGTCGATTGAGGCAACGGTAGGCGTCACTACGGGTATTTCCGCCGCAGACCGAGCGCGCACCGTACAAGCGGCGGTAGCGGCGCATGCTAAACCGTCTGATATCGTGCAGCCAGGGCATATTTTCCCACTAATGGCAGAGCCGGGTGGCGTGTTGCGTCGGGCGGGGCATACCGAAGCAGCCTGTGATCTAGCCGCACTAGCAGGGTTTGACCCGAGTGGCGTTATCTGTGAAATCATGAACGAAGATGGCAGCATGGCGCGTCGACCTGAGCTTGAAGCGTTTGCCCAAGAACACGACATTAAAATCGGTACCATTGCGGATTTGATTCACTACCGCATCGTCAATGAACAGACGGTGGATCACTTGGAAGCGTCATCGGTGATGACTTCCCATGGTGAACTGACACTGCACGTATTCCGTGATCGTATCCAAGGTGCCCATCATTTGGCACTGGTGAACGGTCAGCCCACGCCGGAAAATCCCACCACGGTCCGTGTACATCTTACCGATACGCTGCGTGATGTCATGGGCTTGATGAAAGGTGATCAGTGCCGTTGGGATGCCCATCGTGCGCTTGAAGAAATTGCTGGTTCCGCCCCTGGGGTTTTTGTACTGATTGATGACGGACGCCCGCATCAGGATTTAAAAGATCAGCTTGATATCTTCTTGGATCGCGTGCGCCAGCCGCGCAGCAGTGATTCCGACGGTGCCGGTAACTATTTAACCATTGGCACCGGTTCGCAGATATTGCGCTATTTGGGCGTCGGTAAAATGCGATTACTTAGTTCGCCGTGGAAATTCTCAGCGCTATCCGGCTTTGATTTAGAAGTCGTCGAGCGTCTGGGGCCCAATGACACGGCCTATGAGCCAACTTCTCAGCAGGAATAAATAGATGCACTCGCTCTCTCAAGTTGAAGGTACGTTTGTTGATGTCGATGGCCGCTACGTCATTGTGGTCGGTCGTTTTAACCACCATGTGGTGGACAGCCTTGTGGAAGGTGCCATCGACAGTCTGACCCGTCATGGTGTCGACGCCGAGCATATTCACATTGTGCATGTGCCGGGTGCCTGGGAGCTTCCGCTTGCGGTTAAGCGCGTGCTGAAGGTGATGAAACCTGATGCAGTGATTGCGCTGGGCGCGGTGATTCGTGGTGGTACGCCTCATTTTGAGTATGTGGCAGGTGGCTGTAATACGGCTATTAACCATTTGCAGCTTGAGTTTGAAACACCCATTGCCAACGGTGTGTTGACCGTTGAAAGCATTGAGCAAGCCATTGAGCGTGCGGGCACTAAAGCGGGTAATAAAGGCACTGAAGCCGCTATGGCTGCGATGGAAATGGTCTCTTTGCTGCGCGCGCTGGGAGACGCACAATGAGCGAGCGTAAACCTTCGGCTGCCCAGCAGAGTCGCCACGCAGCACGTGAATTAACCGTGCAAGGGCTTTATCAGTGGCATATGACGGGTAAATCCATCACCACTATTGAAGCTGAGTTTCGTAGTCAGGTCGCCGATGATGACTTGGAAGATCATGAAAACTGGGTAAAAGTGATGGAAATCGCCGATAAGGCGTTGTTCCATGAGCTTTTACACAACACGGTGCGTTACAAAGCAGAGCTAGATCGCGATATTTCTCCGCTGCTGGACCGCCGCTTAGAAGATCTCGATGCAATTGAACTAGCAATCCTCAGATTAGGTGCTTACGAGCTATCCCGTCGTATGGAAGTACCCTATCGTGTAGTGATTAACGAAGGCGTTGAGCTGGCAAAGTCATTTGGCGCCACCGATGGCCATAAATACGTGAACGGCATTCTCGATAAACTGGCGATCCGCCTGCGAAGTGCCGAGGTCAGCGCTCGCCGTCTCTGAACGCGAGCGATATGGCGATGCGTTTAAGGGGCCTTTGTGCTTGCCGAATTTGATTTGATCCGACGCTATTTTATGTCATCGCAGGAGGCGATGACTGCGTCAAATGGCGTCACACTAGGATGTGGAGACGACGCCACGCTACTGGTGCCGCAAGCGGGACAACAGCTAGCCGTAAGCGTCGATACGTCAGTCGTCGATGTACACTTTCCCTATGATGCCCCAGCGTTTGCAGTGGGTCATCGTGCATTGGCTGTTGCGCTGAGCGATTTGGCTGCCATGGGAGCGGCTTCACGCTGGTGCTTAATGGCACTCACCTTTGATCAGCGCCCGTTTGCCAATGATGAGGCGACTCACGCTTGGCTAGCAGACTATGCGCGCGGATTTCACTCACTTAGACAGCAGCATGCCACCACGCTGGTAGGCGGTGATGTCACCTCTGGCGCACTATCCATTGGCGTTACGGTGATGGGCGAAGTGCCGGTAGCTGAAGCGTTAACCCGTAGTGGTGCCCAAGCGGGGGATCTGATTGCCGTTACCGGGGCGTTAGGGGGAGGGGCAGGTGGACTGGCACTCTGGAAGCAGGGTGAGCGGGACTTAGCTCATCCACTGCTGCGCCGATATCTACTGCCTGAACCGCGCTTGGCAGCTGGTATCGCTCTGCGCGGGTTAGCGTCTGCAGCATTGGATATTTCCGACGGCCTGTTAGCGGATTTGGGCCATTTGCGTGAAGCCTCCCAGGTCGGCGCAGTGCTAGAGTTAGCGGCACTGCCATTGGCGGAAGAGTTAGAGCGTCAGTTGGGCCCAAAAGCGGCTCAGCAGGCTGCACTTTCGGGGGGAGATGACTACGAGCTGCTCATCACACTAGCGCCTGAAAAACTAACAAAAGCGCAGCAGCGTCTAGCGCAGTTAGGCCTAAGCTTAACCGTTATTGGGCAGTGCAGAGAGGCACTAGGCATTAGCGGCGCGGGTATTGATGAGCAAGGTAGCTACGCGGGCTGGCAGCATTTTAACGGGGAAGCGCCATGAATCGTGCACCGAAAAGTGTCTGGCGTCGCCCAACACATTTTTTTGCCTTTGGTTTAGGCAGTGGTACGGTGCCCTGGGCACCTGGAACTTTTGGCACCCTAGCCGCCATACCCTTCTATTGGATGATGGCGGATTTACCCCTGGGGTGGTATTTAACTATTTGTTTTGTCGCCTTTATCGTTGGGGTTTGGTTATGTGATAGAACATCACATGACCTAGGGGTTCATGACCACTCTGGCATTGTGTGGGATGAGTTTGTCGGCTACTGGCTGACCATGGCAGCCGTTCCCTTTTCATGGGAAGCTGCGCTGTGGGGGTTTATTGTCTTTCGCATCTTCGATGTCTTTAAACCCTGGCCAATACGCTGGGCCGACCGCCGGGTGGCGGGTGGATTTGGCATTATGATCGATGATGTGATGGCCGGCGTTTATGCCTGGAGTACCATGCACCTATGGTTCTGGCTGCATTAGACTGTGTAAAATTGGTGAATTGTAGGTATAGGTTAGTAGTGACTGATATTTTTTGATGCATTGGCTTCAAGGCGTTAATTCCAAGGAGATGGCATGCGCAAGGAACGTCTGATTGTCCCTACTTTGGCGATTATCGCCGTTGTATGGATGGCAGCGCAGCTCCTCTCAAGCGTTCTTTTTGAGCGTAGCCTGCGCCAAGCGTTAGAAGACCTGGAAGCTCGTGGCGAGTGGCGTGTTCACCGCACAGAGAGCAGCCAAGGGTGGTTAAGCTCCCAAGGCAGGCTCATTCTATCGCCTCTATTAGGACGCCCATGGCGCCTTGAGCTAACCTACAATGCTCGTCACGGGATTTTAAGTACCGATGTGGAAGGCACAGTGCTGCCTCGCCTGGACACTATCTTGCAGCGCGCTGTAGGTGAAGTCACGGCTCCTTCGGTGCCGCGCTGGCAAGGCCGTTACCACACCTTAAGCGGCCGCAGTGAACTCCGTCTTGCCTTAGCACCTTTCGTCATCCAGCAAAATGGTCGAGAGCTCGCTGTCCGTGGTGGCCGTATGCGGTTAGAAGGCGTGTTCGGTGACTGGCGGTTGCGAGCGCTATTGGACCAACTCACACTCTCCGATGGCATGGCTCAACTTTCCCTTGGGCCAACGGTGCTTGAAAGCCGCTATACTTATATTGATGATGCTTATCACTTCGCTCAGCGCGATCACCTGCATATTGAAACGCTGCAATTGAGCTATCCCTCTTATGATATGCAACTTTCACCTTTAGACCTGCATAGCTACATGGTGTTAGATGAGAACGAGCTGCGTCTGAAAGGTGAGCTAACGGTGGGTGATGTCATGGTGCCTTCAGAAGCTCCTGACACACCACTGCTTAATGGCCGCATTGAAATGGAGCTTTCCCGTTTGAACGCCGATGCGGTTCGTCATGTGATTAGTCGTTTGCGCCAGGAAGCCGCCTGGGGAGATGCAAGCCTACCTGTAGCGGAAGGTCTACTTGCTCGCCTAGAGCCAGATCTGCGTAAAATTCTTAGTGACTCCCCCCGTTTAGATGTGATGACCGTCGATATTGAAAGCCCCTTATTGGGTATTCGGCTGGATGCTGACGGCGCGCTATTCTTCGATGCCCGTCGGTTAGACGAACTCAGCGTGGTCAGTTTGGGTCAAGCAAAGGAGCGTGCTAAATGGTTCGAGCGCATTGATGGTGACTTCACATGGCACGAGGCACCGACTGTTGCTGCGCTATGGCTCGGCTTGCCGCTTGGTACTCGCGAGCTGCAGTTTGATGTAGTGCGCGGCATATGGCGAGTGAATGGGCGGCCTATGCCCGAATTGTGGCCCTGAGTATAATTGCCAATAAGTGGCATTCGGCACTGTGCATTTAGCAAGCTTCGTTCCACTGCAGGAGGCCGCTTCCAGTGGGCGAAGGGTACCAAAGGTGCCCAAACCTTCGCGAGCTGAAGCTCCCTCCTACAAATCGCTATTGGCACCAGCGCAATAATCAGGCTCCACACCATTGTAGGAGGCCACTTCCAGTGGGCGAAGGGTGCCGCAGGCACCCCTTAGGTTCGGCTGGCTAGGTGCTTAAATCTTCGCGAGCTGAAGCTCCCTCCTACAAATCGCTATTGGCACCAGTGCAATAATCAAGCACCGTACCATTGTAGGAGGCCACTTCCAGTGGGCGAAGTGTGCCGAAGGTGCCCCTTAGATTAAGCGGGCTAGGCGCCCAAATCTTCGCGAGCTGAAGCTCCCTCCTACAAATCGCTATTGGCACCAGTGCAATAATCAAGCACCGTACCATTGTAGGAGGCCACTTCCAGTGGGCGAAGGGTGCCGCAGGCGCCCCTTAGGTTAATCGGGCTAGGTGCTTAAATCTTCGCGAGCTGAAGCTCCCTCCTACAAATCGCTATTGGCACCAGTGCAATAATCAAGCACCGTACCATTGTAGGAGGCCACTTCCAGTGGGCGAAGGGTGCCGCAGGCGCCCCTTAGGTTAATCGGGCTAGGTGCTTAAATCTTCGCGAGCTGAAGCTCCCTCCTACAAATCGCTATTGGCACCAGTGCAATAATCAAGCACCGTACCATTGTAGGAGGCCACTTCCAGTGGGCGAAGGGTGCCGCAGGCGCCCCTTAGGTTAATCGGGCTAGGTGCTTAAATCTTCGCGAGCTGAAGCTCCCTCCTACAAATCGCTATTGGCACCAGTGCAATAATCAGGCTCCACACCATTGTAGGAGGCCACTTCCAGTGGGCGAAGGTGCCGAAGGCGCCCCCTATGTTAAGCGGGCTAGGTGCTTGAATCTTCGCGAGCTGAAGCTTCCTCCTACAAATGGCTTTTGCCAGTACCTGCCTTCTACAAAACAGGCCCCAAGGGTTGAAGTTTGGCTCATGTGCCCACATTCCATGAACAAAGCTAGGCGGTGCTTACCGCCAGTATCGGTTCATTGGAGGATGCATGAGCGACCAGGATTACGAACGCGATAATGAACACCTTGACTGGCAAACTGATGATGAAGCGTCATCAGCGACGAATCGTGACGACGATAAGAGCCCGCAAGATTTCCGCTCAGATGGTGAACGCGTAAACTCTTTAGTGCCCGCCAGCGACATGCTGCCCGAGCGTATCTATCTCCTCCCTATTCATAATCGCCCCTTTTTCCCTGCCCAAGTTCAGCCATTAGTGGTGAACCGTGAGCGCTGGGAAGAGACCATGCGCCGCGTAGGTAACACGCCGCACCACACGTTGGGCGTCGCGTTCGTGGGTGAGCAGGGCGTTAGCTCGCTTAGTCATGAAGGTTTTCCCGAGATCGGTACCGCCGTTAAAGTACACAAGCTCAAGGGCGAAGATGAGCAGATCCAGTTTATAGCCCAGGGCCTTCAGCGCTTTAAAATTACCCGTTGGCTCTCCAAAGAACCGCCTTACTTGGTAGAGGTTACCTATCCCAAAGAGCCAGTGGATGCGGAAAACGAAGAGACCCGCGCCTACGCCATGGCCATTATCAATGGGATTAAAGAGCTACTGCCAATTAACCCCCTGTATGGCGAAGAGCTTAAGCATTATCTCAATCGTTTTAGCCCCCATCAGCCTGGGCCACTGACTGACTTTGCTGCTGCCATCACATCTGCCAAAGGTCCTGAGCTGCAAGATGTGTTGGCTACGCTCTCGGTCGCTGAGCGGATGCAAAAAGTGCTGCCGCTACTACGCAAAGAGATCGATGTTGCGTTGCTACAAGGCGAAATTAGCGAGCAGGTCAATGCGCAAATGCAGGATCGCCAGCGCGAATTCTTCCTGCGTGAGCAGCTCAAAGTGATTCAGCGTGAATTGGGTATTTCTAAAGATGATCGTGAAAACGATGTAGATACCTTTAGAGCACGCCTGGAATCCCTGGTAGTGCCAGAGCGCGTGCAAGGGCGTATTGACGATGAGCTTAACAAGCTCAGCGTGCTGGAAACTGGCTCGCCTGAGTATGGCACCACGCGTAACTATCTCGATTGGTTAACGTCGCTGCCCTGGGGAGTTACCAGTCAGGATCAGTTGGATCTGCCCCATGCCCGTAAAGTACTGGATCGTGACCACGATGGCTTGAAAGACGTTAAAGAGCGCATTGTCGAGTTTCTGGCCGAAGGCACCTTTAAAGGTGATGTTGGTGGCTCAATTGTGTTGCTTGTCGGCCCGCCAGGGGTGGGTAAAACCTCGATTGGGCGCTCAATCGCTGAAGCGCTAGGTCGACAGTTTTATCGTTTCTCTGTCGGTGGTATGCGCGATGAGGCAGAAATTAAAGGCCATCGCCGTACCTATGTGGGAGCTATGCCCGGCAAATTGGTCCAGGCCTTTAAAGAGGTCGAAGTCGAAAACCCTGTCATTATGCTTGATGAGATCGATAAGCTAGGGCAGTCCTTCCAGGGAGACCCGGCATCCGCGCTGCTAGAGGTCCTTGATCCCGAGCAGAATGTTGATTTCCTTGATCACTATTTAGATGTCCGTATGGATCTCTCCAAAGTGCTGTTTATCTGCACGGCCAATACGTTGGATTCGATTCCAGGCCCGCTGCTAGACCGCATGGAGCAAATCCGACTGTCTGGTTACATCGCCGAAGAGAAGCTGGCGATAGCGAAAAATCATCTCTGGCCTAAGTTACTCAAACGCGACAACCTGACGAAAAAACGTATTAGTTTGTCCGACGCAGCCTTGAAGCAGGTAATTGATGGCTATGCCCGGGAAGCTGGTGTGCGTCAGTTGGAAAAGCAACTGCACCGTATCGTGCGTAAATCAGCGGTTAAGCTGCTTGAAGAAGAGCTCGAAACGGTCAAAATTTCCGTCAAAAATCTGGAAGAGTTCTTGGGTGCGCCGATTTTCCGCAAAGAGAAAGTGCTCACTGGTGAGGGTGTGGTCACTGGTTTGGCGTGGACCTCTATGGGAGGCGCTACGCTTCCCATCGAGGCGGGCAAAATACACTCTTTGGATCGAGGCTTTAAGCTCACCGGCAAATTGGGCGAGGTGATGCAAGAGTCCGCTAATATTGCTTACAGCTATACCCTTGGCCATCTGCAAGAGTACGGTGCCGACGCCGACTTTTTTGACTCAGCGTTTGTACACCTACACGTGCCTGAAGGGGCGACCCCAAAAGATGGCCCTTCGGCGGGTGTCACCATGACGACAGCTCTTATGTCGCTGGCTAAACACCAGTCCATCAACCGCCCATTGGCCATGACCGGCGAGCTTACCCTTACTGGGCAAGTACTACCCGTCGGCGGTATTCGTGAGAAGGTAATTGCCGCACGACGCAGTGATATTTTTGAGTTGATTCTGCCCGATGCCAATAAGCGCGATTACGAAGAGCTGCCTGATTATCTTAAAGAGGGAATGACGGTTCACTTTGCAAAACGCTATCGTGATGTCGCTGAAGTGGTATTTGGTCGCGACTCGATTTAGTCGTTAAACCTACTCATCTGCGATCAACGCTTTTAGTTTCACCCTGTTAAAGCGCTGTACTTAAGTACGGCGCTTTTTTACATCTATTTACTGGTTTAATTTTCTCATTACCGACAATAATAGCGTGTACTAAAAAGAATTAAGAATAATCATCCCTGGGGAGTATGTATGCGCAATAATCAGCCTATTACTCAGCACGAATATGTCTTGAGCGAAGAGGCCGTACTGATTTCTCGTTCGGATTTAAAAGGGAATGTGACTTATGCAAATCCGACCTTTGTAGAAGTCAGTGGCTACACGCCTGACGAGCTTATAGGCGCCCCACATAACCTGCTTCGGCATCCCGATATGCCAGAGGCAGCTTACGCCGATTTCTGGAAGACCATTCAAGCAGGAGGGACATGGTAAGGTGTGGTTAAAAATCGGCGAAAAAATGGCGATCACTACTGGGTGCATGCCACAGTAGCCCCCTTGCGAGATGGTGAACGTCTCGTCGGTTATACCTCGGTACGGCGCAAGGCCAACACTAAGGCCGTTGCTCGGGCCGAGAAAATCTATGCTGAAATTCGTCAAAAAGGCAAATCCCGACACTATAAACTGGCCCAGGGAGCGTTAAGGCGCAAGGGGTTAACGGGCCTTCTATCGCGCTTGCAGTTCACTAGTTTAAAAGCAAAGCTCACCAGCATGGTTGTAGCGTCACTATTGCTGTTGGTTATCGCCGGTTGCTTAGGGGTTTATGGCTTGATAGCTTCTGGCGAGCGGTTAGAAACACTCAATCGTTCTGGACTCGGCGAAGTTGCTTCACTGCAACATATTGAGCGTTACATTGGTCAGACAGTAGAAGTACTTGAACCTGTGGTGCGTAATCCGCGTCAAGTGGATTTGGATGCTATCAATGCAGAGATTGGTCAGTATCTCCAGGCGACCCAGGCCCTTTGGACGAATTACTATGCTGATGATGTAGGTGAAGAAGAAGCCTCTCAAGCGTTTAATAGTGCGCTACTGGCTTGGGAGTCAGGTGTGCAAACTTCTCTTGTGTCCATTCAAGAAGGCAATGGCTTTGCAGCGTTTGAGGCTTTTAATGAAACCGTTTTACCGACCACACAGTCACTGCGCGAGATAAACAGCGAATTAGTAGAGCAAGTCCGCGCTGATGCTGAAGTGCTGGTTACTCAGGCACAAAGCGGACAGCGACAAATGCTGGTTGCGCAGTTGGTCTTATTAGCCGTTGGCTTTTTAGTCATGATTGGTTTGAGTGTAATGATTTTAAGGTCTGTGTTTCGCAGCTTGTCGAGCGCACGCTATATCACTTTTCAAATTGCTGCTGGCAACTTAGCCGCTCGTGAGCGTCGGCAAACAAATGATGAGTTGGGTGAGTTACTTTATTCGTTGGACACTATGCGCTTTAGCCTATCCAGCATTGTGGGCGATGTAGAAAGCCGGGTCTCGGTCGTCACTCCTGCTATTCAACAAATTGCTGCTGAAAATGAAGAGCTCTCCTCGCGAACTGAGCAGCAGGCATCAGCACTACAGCAAACCGCGTCTAGCATGGAAGAGATGACCTCTACCGTTCAACAGAACACGGAAAATGCCCG
>JAMCZP010000210.1:0-11493 GCA_023485185.1 Gammaproteobacteria bacterium | reverse complement strand
GCCGAGCGGGCAATCGACAACGTCTCCCTGCAAGTGAGCCGAGTTAGCGAACTAATGGCATCAATCAGCACTGCCTCCACTGAGCAGAACAGCGGCATCAATCAAATAAATACAGCGATTGCCGAAATGGATCATGTTACCCAGCAAAACGCCTCAAAAGTGCAGTCGATAGCGGCTTCTGCTGAGAACCTTTCCCATGAAGCCTTTGAGCTTGCTAATGTAGTAGACGCTTTCCGCTTGGAAGGCGCACAAGATGAAAATATTCAAAGCGCCCGGGAAAAACTACATAGAGCCACCCAAGCGCTTAAAAAGGAGACACAAGAGCTGCCAGCTCCTAACAGGCAGCGCGTTAACTCTCCTGCCCCATCCAACACCGGTGAGCAGTGGAATGAGTTTTAAAACAGCCATAAACGTTTATAAAAATAACCCCGAGATTTGGTAATTGTGTCACTCATAGGTGATTGATTCGCCCGCATTCGTTACGATTTAATGCCATCCAATGCGGTGGCATGTTTTATGCATTCCATCTAAATGAAATAATCCAGTGGTAATTAAAAATGGCTTAGAAATGAAGGGCGCAACTAAGTCTAAAAATGGCGTAAGCCTTCAATAAAAAGTAGGGAGCTAAAATGCCACAAGCGATGAAAACGACATCAGCTATTTACGAGATAGCCGATGAAGAAGTGCTGATTTCACGCTCCGACCACCAGGGTCGGATCACCTATGCCAACCAAACGTTTGTCGAGGTCAGTGGCTATTCACTAGATGAAATAATGGGCGAACCCCATAGTTTGTTTCGTCACCCCACCATGCCAAAAGCCGTTTTTCAGAACTTATGGGAAACGATTGAGGCCGGTAAAACATGGCAAGGTTTGATCAAAAACCGTCGTCAAAGTGGTGAGGCGTATTGGCTACATACCACTATTGCGCCACTACTCGATGGGGGCCGAGTAGTAGGCTATACCTCCATTCGACGTAAAGCGTCGGCTGAGGCGGTTGCACAGGCAGAGCGTGTCTACAGTGCGATGCAACAGGGCAAAGCCCGAGGCTTTAAGCTCCATTATGGTGCAATATGTCGTACTGGTATGCGAGGCTGGGTAAAGCGGTTTAGTTTCAGCAGCATGCAGGCCAAATTAATGGGCATGGTGCTAGCGTCTATTTTCTTATTAGTGTTAGCTGGCGCCGCTGGCGTTTACGGGTTAACTAGTTCTGCTGAGCGACTGCGCACGCTCAACCAAACAGGCCTTGAAGGAATTACCGATCTTCAACAGATTGACCAGCGCGTCAGTCAAGCAACTCAAGCGCTCGAACCTGCGGTGCGTAATCCGCGACGTGCAGAACTCGAAGTACTTGAAACTCAATTAATCACCATGAGCGCCGACATTGAAGAGTCCTGGCAAGGTTACACCGCGCTGCGTGAGGCGGGGGGCGACGTTCAGGATGGGCTGACAGTACATCTGGCGACCTTTATAGAAGCATCAGATGTCGCATTTGTCGCTATTCGCGATGGCAATGGTTTCGCCGCTTTTGAGGCGTTTAATGACACAGTACAGCCTACGTCCGCAAGTATTAGTGCCACGATTAATTTGCTCGTTGACCAAGAGCGTGCGGCCGCTCAAACGTTAATGGAAAATGCTGAGCAGCAGCAACAAGTGCTGCTATACGGTCAGTTAGGCGTGTTACTGCTCGGTATTGTGCTAATGATTGGGCTGAGTATGGCGGTACTAAAATCGCTGATTAAATCGCTCAATGAGGCGCGGCGGGTCACGTTCCAAATCGCCGCGGGTAATTTGGCTGATCGAGTAACGTTGAAGCGGCATGATGAGCTGGGTGAGCTGCTCAACTCGCTGGAAACCATGCGAGCGAGCCTCTCGGGAATGATCACCGAAGTCGGCAACAAAGTCGATGTGGTCACACCTGCTTCAGAGCATATCAAGCAGCAGAATGAAGACTTAGCATCGCGTACTGAGCAACAGGCATCGTCGCTACAGCAAACGGCCTCTAGCATGGATCAAATGACCGCGACCGTGCAGCAAAATACCGAAAACGCGCGTCAAGCCAATCAATTAGCCATGCAGAATGCCACGACCAGCCGTGAAACCGGCGAGCGCATGCAAGCGCTTGTTGAACGCATGGAGCGTATTGCTGACAATGCCAACAAGATGACCGATATCATAAGCGTGATTGACGGTATCGCCTTCCAAACCAATATTCTTGCCCTCAATGCGTCAGTCGAAGCAGCGCGAGCAGGCGAGCAAGGGCGTGGGTTTGCCGTAGTCGCCAATGAGGTCCGTAACTTAGCAGGGCGCAGTGCCGATGCCGCTGGCGAAATTCGCCGTCTCATCGACACTTCGTCTCAGGAAATCAGCGGTGGGGCCCAGGCAGTGAAAGAGGCTGAAGCCGCCATTGAGCAAGTGGTCACACAGGTATTGAAAGTCAGCGATATCATGGAGGAGATCAGCACTGCTTCTGATGAGCAGAGCAGCGGCATCGCGCAAATCAACACTGCCGTCTCTGAGATGGATCATGTCACTCAGCAGAATGCCTCCAAGGTGCAGTCGATTTCCAGTGCTGCCCAGGATCTCACGCGGGAAGCCCTGGGGCTTGCTAACGTTATTGCCGCCTTCCGCTTAGAGGGCGCTGAAGATGAGAGTAGCGAAACCGCCCGAGGGCGTTTACTTAAACAAACGGGGGTTGAACCTGCACCAGCGCCAGCGCAACAAACATTAGCCTCACCTCAGAACCGGGTTCCTCAACGTACTGCCCATGCTCAGCCAGAAGAAGAGGCGTGGGAAACATTTTAATTTATTGGCGCCAGTGAAGGCGCATCCCTCTCTACAACTCGAATCTCTACATCTCTAATCTCTGCATCTGGTCTTTACGTATCTAGGCTCTATGCATCTAGTCTCAATGGCATTGCTCATGCCACAATCAAAGGCCGCTGGATTTACACTAGCCCGCGGTCTTTTATGCTGTGGGCTAATAAATAATAGAGAGTAGAGGAAGCCATGCCAGAGTATCGCTCACGTACCACCACCGCTGGCCGCAATATGGCCGGAGCCCGCGCGTTATGGCGCGCCACCGGTATGCAAGACGGTGATTTTCAAAAGCCGATTATTGCGGTAGCCAACTCCTTTACGCAGTTTGTGCCGGGTCATGTTCACTTAAAAGACATGGGGCAACTGGTCGCGCGGGAGATTGAAAAAGCCGGTGGCGTTGCGAAAGAGTTCAATACCATTGCGGTAGACGATGGTATCGCCATGGGCCACGACGGTATGCTCTACTCGCTGCCCAGCCGTGACCTGATCGCCGACAGCGTTGAGTATATGTGCAACGCTCACTGCGCCGACGCACTAGTGTGTATTTCTAACTGCGACAAAATTACCCCTGGAATGCTGATGGCCGCCTTGCGCCTCAATATTCCGGTTATTTTTGTCTCCGGTGGCCCCATGGAAGCGGGTAAAACCAAGCTGCTCAACCACGGGCTGGATTTAGTCGATGCCATGGTGATGGCCGCTGACGATAGCGTAGATGATGAAACCCTTGCCGAAGTAGAGCGTAGCGCATGCCCCACTTGCGGTAGCTGTTCAGGTATGTTTACCGCTAATTCGATGAACTGCCTGACCGAAGCGCTTGGCTTAGCGCTGCCGGGTAATGGCACCGTGCTGGCAACCCACTCGGATCGCCGCCGCCTGTTTGAAACTGCTGGCCATCGAATCGTTGAGTTGGCCAAGCGTTATTACGAAGGCGAGGAAGCGCACTTGCTGCCCCGCGCCATTGCCTCCAAAGCGGCGTTCAAAAATGCGATGACCCTGGATATCGCTATGGGCGGCTCCACCAACACAATTTTGCACTTTCTGGCAGCCGCACAAGAAGCCGAGTTGGACTTCACCATGTCGGATATCGACCGCCTCTCTCGCGAAGTCCCTCAGCTATGCAAAGTCGCGCCTAACACCCAGAAGTATCACATTGAAGACGTCCACCGTGCGGGTGGCATTATGGCGATTCTAGGTGAGCTGGATCGCGCTGGCGTGCTAGATACTTCGGTGCCCACTGTGTATGGCGATAGCTTGAAAGAGGCATTGGAAGAGTGGGATATCATGCGCTCTCCGAGTCCTGAGGTGGTTGAGTTCTTTAAAGCGGGGCCGGGTGGCGTTCCTACCCAGGTAGCGTTTTCCCAAAGTGCTCGCTGGCCAAGCCTGGATGGCGACCGTGCAACCGGCTGTATTCGCGATGTAGAACACGCGTTCTCTCAGCAGGGCGGCTTAGCAGTGCTCTATGGCAATATCGCGCTGGATGGCTGCGTGGTAAAAACCGCGGGTGTGGACGAGTCGATCTTAGTATTTGAAGGGCCAGCCCATGTCGTTGAGTCCCAAGACCAGGCGGTCGCTGATGTATTGGCAGATAAAGTCAAAGAGGGGGATGTGGTCGTGATCCGCTACGAGGGCCCCAAAGGCGGCCCTGGCATGCAGGAAATGCTTTACCCAACTTCGTATCTCAAATCAAAGGGGCTAGGCAAAGCCTGTGCACTGCTTACCGATGGGCGCTTCTCGGGCGGTACTTCTGGGCTTTCCATTGGCCATGTTTCACCGGAAGCCGCGGCGGGCGGTGCGATTGGCCTGATTGAGCAAGGTGACTTGATTCGTATCGATATCCCCAACCGGGCGATCAACGTCAAACTGACCGACGCAGAGCTGGCGGCTCGCCGCGAGGCAATGGAGGCTAAAGGTGCCAAGGCCTGGAAGCCTGCTGAGCAGCGTCCCCGTAAGGTAACGCCCGCATTGAAAGCTTATGCACTGCTGGCAACATCTGCCGATAAAGGGGCTGTGCGAGATCTAAGCAAACTCGACGGATAGAGAATTAAACCTTAATAAGGAATGCAATGAAGGCAACTATAAACGTTGGATTAGTCGGCTACGGTTTTGCTAGCCAAACCTTCCATGCACCGCTGATCCAAGCCACGGAAGGCTTGGATTTGGTGGCAGTATCGTCAAGCGATGCCGCCAAGGTGCAGGCAGCATTACCGAATGTTGAGGTGGAGAGTCAGGCATTGGCGCTTTGTCAGCGCGATGATATCGACCTGATTGTTATTCCTACTCCTAACAACACGCATTTTTCGATTGCTAAAGCGGCACTCTCAGCGGGTAAGCATGTGGTGGTCGATAAACCATTTACGGTAACGCTCACAGAGGCAAAATCACTTAGGTTGCTGGCAGAAGGTAAGCAGCGCCTCCTGTCGGTTTTTCATAACCGCCGTTGGGATAGCGATTTTCTGACCGTAAAAGCGCTGTTAAAAGCGGGAACGCTCGGGCGCATCGTCAGCTTTGAATCACATTTTGACCGCTTTCGTCCGGAGGTTCGTGATCGTTGGCGGGAGAAGGCAACGCCAGGTGGCGGTATCTGGTACGACCTGGGGCCGCACTTGTTGGATCAAGCGTGCGAGTTGTTTGGTATGCCGCACGCTATCTTGCTTGAGCTAAGCACGCTGCGTGATGGTGCAAAGGCCGATGATGACTTCCTAGCGCTGCTCGATTACGAAAACTTTCGCCTTACGCTTGCAGCCAGCACCTTGGTCGCCGATCCTACGCCACGTTTTCGGGTACATGGCACTCAAGGAAGTTACGTTAAATACGGTTTGGATCCTCAAGAGGATCGTTTGAAAGCAGGCGAAGCGCCCTCCGCACAGTGGGGTGAAGATAGCCAACATGGCTTGCTAACTCTGCGTGAAGGGGAGGATGAAAACGCGCCGCTAACGCGTCGTGAACTGCCGACCCTGCCGGGCGACTACTTGGCCTATTACCAAGGTATCGCCAACGCGATCCGCGATAAAGCGCCATTACCGGTCAGTGTCGACGATGCCCTGCGCTCCATGGCCTTACTCGAAGCGGGTCTGGACAGCCACCGTCAACGGCGCTGGATATCATTGAAAAACCATTGATTTGAAGGGTGCCGCCTGTACCCTTTAATTATGAGGAACCTTCTCATATGTCATTGCGAGGAGCCCTGCGACGAAGCAATCTTAACCTGCGGCGGCAGTATAATCCCGAGATTGCTTCACTTCGCTCGCAATGACAAAAGCGAGATTGCTTCACTACGTTCGCAATGACAAAAGTGAGATCGCGTCGCTTTGCTTGCGATTACATCTCTCCACTGCGCATTAACGTTGCTTTAAGACCATATGTTTCAAAGCAAATGCGCCGCACTATTACGCTTCTCTTCCCGCAACCTGTCTCGGGCGATGTAAAGTGCTGCGATGGCGCGGGCTTCATGAAAATCCTCGCGCAATAAAAGGGTGGGTAGCTCCTCAATCGCGTGAGTCTCGACAATTAATGGCTCAGGCTCATCCCCTGGTAGGCGCTTGGGGTAAAGGTCGGTGGCGAGCAGCACCTGCATGCGATGGCGCATATAGTTAGGCGCCAGGGAAAGCTCTACCAGGGGTTCGATACGATGCGCCCCAAAGCCGCACTCTTCCATCAGCTCACGGTTAGCCGCAGTAATAATATCTTCACCAGGATCGACTAGGCCCTTTGGCAGGGTGAGTACATAATCCTCAAAACCTGCAGCATATTCGCGAATTAACAGTACGTGGTCTGGATCAGGCATGGCCACGATCATCACCGCACCCCGGTCAGCGCCGGTTAAACGCTCAAATTGGCGCTCTTCACCATTAGAAAAACGCAGCGCTAGCGACTCTACCTTGAATAAACGACTTTGTGCCACGCATTCCCGGGATAGAATTTGCGGCTTACGCAGATAGCCAGAGCGGCTAGCGCTGGCATCTTCAGAGTGGACTAACCCAGGCGGCGTGGGTGGGAGCGTAGACATAAACGTGTGCCTCCATGGCTGGTAAAAGGCGGTTAAGCTACAATAGCATGCTTACTCCTTATGTGACTGGAGCGGCAATGATTGATTGGCGCGAGATAGACACTGTCCTACTCGATATGGATGGCACGCTGCTGGATTTACACTTCGACAGCCATTTTTGGTTGGAGCATCTACCCCGGCGCTACAGGGAACTGCACCAGCTGGATGAAGCTTCACAAGAGGCGCTACGTGCTCGGATTGTTGGCGAACAGGGCACCCTGAACTGGTACAGCTTAGCGTACTGGAGCCGCGAGTTAGGGGTGGATATTGTGGCCCTGAAGCGCGAAGTTCAACACTTGATCGGCCTGCGCAGCGACGCGCTGGATTTTCTGAAATGGCTTAAACAGGCACATCCACGGGTAATTCTTGCCACTAATGCGGATCGTGCAAGCCTTGCCTTGAAGCTGCCGCTTACCGGTTTGGAAAGCTATTTGGATGCCATTGTCTCGTCAGAAGATGTAGGTGCTGCGAAAGAGGAGCAGGCGTTTTGGTTTGCGCTGCAGGAAATTGAAGCCTTCGATCCCGCCCGTACGCTGTTTATTGATGATAATGCTCGCGTGTTAGAGAGCGCCCGCGAGTTTGGCATTAAGCATTTACTGGGTATCAAGCAACCTAATAGCCAGCGCCCTGAAAAAGAACTACAGGAATTTATTGCCCTGGATCGCTTTGCCCACCTGCTACCAGAACAGTTGCCTGAAGCGTTACAGGTACCCCAAGGAGAGCATTAATGAGTGACAGCGTACGCTTGGATAAATGGCTCTGGGCCGCGCGTTTTTTTAAGACCCGTGCGCTCGCCAAAAAGGCTATTGAGGGCGGTAAAGTGAGTTATGACGGTGGCCGCGCCAAAACCAGTAAGCAGGTGGAAATTGGAGCGCTTATTCGCGTGCCCCAAGGCTGGGAGATATTGGAGGTAGAAGTGGTATCGCTTTCTGACCAGCGGCGCGGCGCGCCAGAAGCGCGCACGCTCTACGCTGAAACCGAAGAGAGCGCGCAGCGTCGTACCAAAGAAGCTGAAGCCCGTCGGCTTACCAACGAGGCGATGCAGCACCCACTCAAACGTCCCGATAAAAAACAGCGACGCGATATCCAGCGTTTCCAGCGCCACTCGGGAGAGTAATCCCGCTATTTAAATAGCCGTATTTAAATATCAGCCGCCCTTTAAACAGTAGGTAGCTTAAACATGTCAGATCAAATTCAACGCTTTATGTTCGATCACACCAATGTTCGTGGTGAAATCGTCACCCTCTCGGCCGCCTATCACGAAGTGTTGGATCGTCACGCCTATCCGCCTGCGGTAAATGAGCTACTGGGCGAACTACTGGCTGCCGTGGCCCTGCTGACGGATACCGTTAAGCTAGACGGTACGCTAAGTATTGAAGTACGTGGACGCGGGATACTTTCACTGCTCATGGCCGAATCCAACCCAGGTGGAGAACTGCGCGCCATTGCCCGTATTGCTGAAGATGCTGTCTTACCCAGTGAGCATACGGGCTTCCGGGAACTGGTGGGCGAGGGGCAAATTGTAATTACTCTTGACCCCCGTGAAGGGCATCGCTACCAAGGTATTGTGGCGCTGGATCAAGACACATTGAGCGGCTGCTTGGAAGCTTATTTCAGTCAATCAGAGCAGTTGCCCACGCGCTTGTGGCTGGCGGCTAATGGCGAGCGTGCGGGTGGATTGCTGCTTCAACGCTTGCCGGAAGAGTCTCAAAACCAGGATGTCGATGCTTGGGATCGTAGCGTTCAATTGGCCGACACTATCAAAACAGATGAGCTACTGGGGCTTGAGCAACGCGAAGTGCTTCACCGCCTTTACCATGAAGAAACCGTGCGCGTCTTCGACCCTAAAGCGCTGCGCTTTGGTTGCACTTGCTCTCGTGAGAGGATGAGTCATGCGCTGCATACGCTAGGCCAGGAAGAGTTACGCGATATTTTGCAAGAGCAGGGCGCAATAGATACACAATGTCACTTTTGCCACACGAAATATCACTACACGGCGGCGGATATTGAAATTTTATTGGACGACCCTGAGGCACCATCACCCACAATTCACTAAGCCTGTAGTCGTCGGTGCTCATAGCGACGATTCCAAACGCTAGCAGCAGCGCCAGTGGATTCAATGAATTCAGAGTACTTTAAAAACGACCGTTTGAATTTATACTGCGCTGCAACACAAAATATAGTGGTTTTGTAGTAGTTTAACTACAAGATATTTGATACTTGCCCCCGTTTCCCGGGGGCGTTCTTTTTGCCATAATGCGCCGGACTTTAGCGCACCCAGCCGGATCAAATGTGGTTGGGATGAACTCTAAGGCGTCGGTGACGCCCGGTAACACGAGAGAAATGGCCTCAAGGCCCAGGAATCGACATGACCACGACTCAAGCCGCTCCCCAAGCCCACGTCAATCTCAGCAGCGCCGAATTAATCGAGCGCTCCGTGGCACGTGGCGAAGGCCGCCTCTCGGCCAACGGTGCCCTGGTAGTAAACACTGGCCTGCGTACCGGCCGTTCACCGAAAGATCGCTATATCGTTGATGAACCCTCTACAAGCAGTCAAATCGATTGGGGCAGCGTTAACCGTCCCTTCAATGCTGACAAATTCACTGCTCTGTGGAATCGCGTCAATGACCATTTGCTGAGCCTGGATAACTTCGTTTCTGAGTTGCACGTAGGCAGTGACTCGACGCACTACCTACCGGTAAGAGTGACTACCGAGACCGCTTGGCAGAACCTGTTTGGCCGCACCATGTTTGTTCGCCCTCAGGCTTATAATCCCGCCGCTAAAGACGAGTGGACAATTCTTAACGCGGCAGGCTTTGAGTGTGACCCATCACGCGATGGCACTAACTCCGATGGCTGCGTCATTATTAACTTTGCCGAGAAGAAAGTACTGATTGCTGGCATGCGCTATGCCGGCGAAATGAAAAAAGCCATGTTCTCAGTACAGAACTTCCTGCTACCAGCTGCTGACGTGCTGCCTATGCACTGCTCCGCCAACGTAGGTGAAGATGGCGAAACCTGTCTCTTCTTTGGTCTCTCTGGCACGGGTAAGACCACGCTCTCAGCTGATCAGGCACGCTTCTTAATCGGTGATGACGAGCACGCCTGGGGCGACGATATTGTCTTCAATATGGAAGGTGGCTGCTACGCTAAGTGTATCGATCTTTCTGAAAAGAACGAGCCGGTTATCTGGAACGCCATTAAGTTTGGCACCGTTCTTGAAAACGTAGTGCTGGATGACCGTCGCGAGCCTGATTACGCTGACGACAGCCTGACCCAGAACTCTCGCGCCGCTTATCCGTTAGAGCACGTTGAGAAGCGCGTAGCCGAAAACCTTGCCGGTGAGCCGAGTGCCATCGTCTTCCTGACCTGTGATATGTCCGGCGTTTTGCCTCCGGTATCGGTGCTGTCTAAGGAAGCTGCGGCATATCACTTCCTGTCAGGCTACACCGCCAAAGTGGGCTCAACCGAAATGGGCTCTTCTGAAGGCTTAGCCGCCACGTTCTCTACCTGTTTTGGCGCACCTTTCTTCCCGCGCCCAGCTCGTGAGTACGCAGACCTGCTGATTAAGCGTGTCGACAAGAAAGATGCCCAGGTGTATCTGGTCAATACCGGCTGGACTGGTGGCGCTTACGGAGAAGGTGGCTCACGCTTCTCAATCCCCACCACTCGCGCCATCATCAGCGCGATCCAATCCGGTGTGCTGCGTGATATCGACACCAAGCACATCGACGGTCTCAATCTGCAAGTGCCGGTGGCCGTACCAGGTGTTGACTCAAGCCTGCTCGACCCGCGTGAAACCTGGCAAGACCGTGACGCCTATGACCGTCACCTTAAAGAACTGGCGACCAAGTTCGTTGATAACTTCAAGAAGTTTGAAGGTGTAAATGAGGCCATTATCAAGGCCGGCCCTCAGTTAACCTGAAGCTCGACGGGCCTAAATGGTTAGACGATCTAAAAATTTAGTGGAACGGTGTAAGTAGTTGGGCGCCAGAACTACTAAGTAGTCAGAATAGCTAGAAAGCAGAATAGTTAGAAAGCAGAATAATTAGAAATCACAATGGGACAGCGCCACGGCACTGTCCCATTTTTATTGGCTACTTACCTCACTAAGCTTTCTGGGAGATACATCCATGAAAAGACGTCATTTTTTAGGTTTGGCAGGACTCACCGGTGTCGTCAGTGTGATGCCTAGTATCTCGTTTGGCTTTCCACGCCTTGACCTTGAAGCTGCGGACGGATTGGATACGCTGGAACTCACTGATGCCGAGTGGCGAGAGCGGCTCTCTGACGAAGCCTATAATGTGCTTCGCGATCACGGTACAGAAGCTGCCTTTTCAAGCCCTCTAGACAAGGAGTGGGGAGAGGGTGAGTATCGTTGCGCTGGCTGCGATCTGCTACTGTTTACCAGTGAAATGAAATATGACTCAGGCACTGGCTGGCCCAGCTTTTTCGAGCATGTAGAAGGCCATATGCTCACCGAGTTGGATTTCAAACTCATCTGGCCACGCACCGAATACCACTGTGCCCGCTGCGGCGGCCACCAAGGGCACGTATTTGAAGACGGCCCAGACCCCACTGGCCTGCGCTGGTGTAATAATGGGGTAGCGCTGCGCTTTGTGCCTGCTT
>JAMCZP010000052.1 GCA_023485185.1 Gammaproteobacteria bacterium | reverse complement strand
TCAAACAGCTCAGCAAAGCTTTCGCTCATGGTGTTCCTACGTAATTACGTTGTTGAGGCATAAATGCCTTCTCCGCACCACCAGCAAGTGCGGGCCTAATGTCACTCAGCTTTTGGAGGTGTTAACGCTGGTTAGACCTGACCGGGCTCACCGATGTGAGTTTAGTGCCCTGCCACGTCGTGACACCTATCCAAAAACGCCGCAAGGGAGAATCACACGCCGCTTACCAGCCCTCTTTGGGCGAGCAGTTCGGTCAGTCGATCAACCACTTCCGGTATGCTCAGGCGCGTGGTATCAAGCGTAATGGCATCATCTGCCGGCTTGAGAGGAGCCACACTGCGCTGCGTGTCGCGTGCATCGCGTGCCTGAATCTCCTTTAAAAGACTCGAAAGACTAGCATCCACCCCGGCTTCCTGCAACTGCAGATGACGTCGACGTGCTCGCTCATCGGCACTTGCCGTCAAAAAAATCTTTAGTGGGGCCGCAGGAAAGACCACGGTTCCCATGTCACGACCATCAGCGACAAGGCCTGGTGCCTGACAAAAATCGCGCTGGCGCTGTAGCAGTGCTTGACGTACCGCAGGCAGCGCCGCTACTTGTGAGGCACGCTCGCCAGCCTGCTCGGTACGAATCAACTGGCCAACGTCTTCTCCTTCTAGCAGCGTACGCGGCTGGCCATCTTCAACTGGAAAGGCGACATCCAACTGCTCCGCTAAGCGGGCAAGCCCAACCTCATCGTCAACGGCTACGTTATGCTTTACCGCTGCCTGAGCGGTTAGCCGATAAAGCGCACCACTATCCAGCAAGTGCCAGCCCAACCGTTCAGCGACCAAACCACTGATAGTACCTTTACCGGCCCCACCTGGGCCGTCAATGGTTAGAACGGGAACAGTAAGAGCGTGATCATTCATGCGCCCTCCACGCTAACGCTCATACCAATTCGGGTGGCCAACTCGACGAAGTCTGGAAAAGAAGTTGCAACGTTGGCACAATCTTCAATCACAATCTCTGCGCTTGCGCGCAATGAAGAAATCGCAAAGGCCATGGCAATACGGTGATCCCCCAGGCTATCGATACGTCCGCCACCATAACTTGCCACCCGAGCATTGCCATTGCCGACAATATCAATGCCATCTTCTACAACAGTGTGTTGAACGCCTAAAATCGCCAAGCCATCCGCCATCGCCTGAATACGATCGGACTCTTTAACGCGCAACTCTTCAGCGCCTCTCAAGCGGGTAACGCCTTCTGCATTAGCAGCAGCAATAAACAGTGCGGGAAATTCGTCAATCGCCAGCGGCACTTGCGCTTCGGGAATATCTATGCCTTTCAGTGGCGCGTAGCGTATACGAATATCTGCCACTGGCTCGCCACCCACTTCGCGCTCGTTCTCAAGCGATAAATCCGCCCCCATCAAGGTAAGAATATTAATCACCCCAATCCGGGTCGGATTAATACCGACATGTTCAAGGGTAATGTCTGCCCCTGGGGTAATCGCCGCCGCCACTAAGAAAAACGTGGCTGATGAGATATCGGAAGGAACATCAATTGGCCCCGCCGTTAGCTTTCCGCCACCCTGCAACCAGCAGGTATCACCATCACGGGAAACTTCATAACCAAAGCCGTTAAGCATACGCTCGGTATGGTCACGAGTAGGCGCAGGCTCGCGCACCCGGGTTTCGCCCTGGGCGTAAAGCCCGGCTAGCAGCAAGCAGGATTTCACCTGGGCACTGGCCATAGGCATATCGTAATCAATGCCCTTAAGGGCAGCGCCACCGTGAATTTTCAAAGGTGGGCGTCCGCCCTCTGCGGTATCAATGGTTGCTCCCATCAGGCGCAGCGGGTCAGCCACACGCCCCATGGGACGTTTGGTTAAAGACTCATCGCCGGTAAGCTCACTATCAAATGCCTGCCCGGCGAGCAGCCCGGAAAACAGCCGCATGGCGGTACCCGAGTTACCCACGTAAAGCGGGCCAGCAGGCGCCTTTAAGCCATGCATCCCCACACCATGGATAGTAACCTTGCCCTGATGCGGCCCTTCAATCGCCACGCCCATTTCACGAAACGCCTGCAGGGTGGCCAGGCTATCTTCACCCTCTAGAAAGCCTTTAACCTCAGTAACTCCCTCTGCCAACGCGCCCAGCATAATAGAGCGGTGAGACATGGATTTATCGCCAGGTACGCGTAAACGCCCCTGTGCCTGACCGCCCGGCTGCACACGGTAGGTGACCTTACCTTGTGGTTGCATATAATATTCCGCCTGATAACTGGTTTTGTTCAATAAAGAGTCGAAATAGTGCCGGGCATGGCTCGCCCGATCAAACGTTGCAATCAGCGCATCGCTGTCACCGGTTTCTACCGCATGACGCAGGCGCTCAAGCCCCGCCTCAAAATCGTCTAAAGATGCCAAGACCGCCTGCTTGTTGGCGATAAAAATATCTCGCCACATTACAGGGTCGCTGCCTGCAATACGGGTAAAATCGCGAAAGCCGCCTGCTGCATAGCGAAAAATATCTAATCGCTCATCCTGACGGGCAAGCGTATCCACCAATGAAAAAGCTAGCAGGTGTGGCAAATGGCTGGTACGCGCCAAAACTTGATCATGCCGCTCAACATCCATTTCCAGCACCTCGGCACCGCAGGCCTGCCACAAGCGACGAACACGCTCTAGCGCTTCGCGATCAACATTCGCCTCAGGCGTCAGGATAACTTTATGGTCAACATAAAGCTGTGGATTCGCTGCTGCCACACCGCTTTTTTCTGAACCAGCAATAGGATGGCCCAACACCATATTAGTGGGCACTTGGCCAAACACACGTTGGGCACAGGCCCGAATAGTCGCTTTAGTGCTACCAACATCGGTAATTACGATGCTTTCAGACGCGCTTGCCAGTGAATCGGCCAGGCTCGCCATGACGCTTTCCATCGCAAGCACCGGCACCGCCAACACCACCAACGTGGCCTTACTTACCTGCTCAGCAAGCTGGGTGCCGCCTGAATCAATCAGCCCCATCTCAATGCCACGGTTGATTTCATCAGCATTGGGATCACAGGCGACAATTTCACCTCTAAAGCCCGACACACGCAGTGCCGCTGCTAGCGAGCCGCCGATCAAGCCCAACCCGACAATCAGCAGGCGCGACTCATGGCATACGGATTTGTTAACGCTTTCTGCCACCATTAACGTCACAGCACGCCTATGGGGTAGGAACCCAGCACACGCAAGTCCGCTGCCCGTAGCCGCACCTCTTCAAGTACTGCTGCAACCTGCGGCTCGTCGCGATGGCCTTTAAAATCAATAAAGAAAACGTAATTCCACACCCCGGTACGCGAAGGCCGCGTTTCAAGGCGCGTTAAATCGATCTGGTGACGATGAAAGGGTTCAAGCAGCGCGTGCAGGGTACCCGGCTGGTTACGCATGGCGACCACGATAGAAGTTTTATCCTCTCCTGCCATGGGTACATCCTGGTTACCAATAATCAAAAACCGCGTGGAGTTATCCGGACGGTCTTCAATTTTTTCAGCGATATGCTCAAGGCCATAAAGCTTAGCCGCCATATCGCCGGCAATGGCCGCGCTGTGCCATTCCGTTTTTACTAACTTGGCAGCTTCAGCATTGGAGGAAACCGGCACACGCTCAGCATGAGGATAGTGCGCATCAAGCCACTTGCGACACTGGCCAAAGGATTGCGGGTGTGAATAGATACGCGAGACTTTATCGCGGCGGGTCGTTTCGCTGACTAGCAGATGATGGTGAATTCGCAGCACCACCTCGCCACAAATTTTTATGGAAGAGTCCATAAACGTATCAAGGGTATGGTTGACCACCCCTTCGGTGGAGTTCTCCACCGGCACGACGCCATAATGTACCGCGCCCGCCTCTACCTCACGAAACACCTCATCAATAGCGGCCATCGGCAGGCTTACGGCGCTTTCGCCAAAATGCTTGAGCGCTGCCTGCTGAGTAAAGGTGCCTTCAGGGCCTAAATAGGCCACCTTGATCGGCTGCTCTAATGCCAAACACGCCGACATGATTTCACGAAACAGGCGCGCCATCTCTTCTGAATCAAGTGGGCCTTTATTCAGCGCCATGATGCGTCGCAGCACCTGCGCTTCGCGCTCAGGGCGATAGAACACCGCATCTTTATCTTCAGCGAGCTTTACGTGCGCCACTTGCTGAGCACAATTGGCACGCTCGCTGATCAGATTCAGAATATCGCTATCAAGCTGATCGATTCGCTGGCGCAGTTCATCCAGATTGATCGACGTGTCGGACATGGTGGTTAGCCTCTTGTTTGTTCAAAATCCGCCATAAACGCGATAAGCGCATCTACCGCAGACTCAGGCACCGCGTTATAAAGGCTGGCACGCATACCGCCCACGCTGCGGTGGCCTTTTAAATTAAGCAGCCCCGCCGCATCGGCCTGTTGTAAGAATGCTTTATCCAGTGCCGCATCGGCTAAAACAAAGGGCACGTTCATCCGTGAACGGTTGGCTTGAGCTATCGGGTTGCTATAAAACTCGCTAGCATCAATCGCTGTATAAAGCTTATCGGCTTTACGCTGATTGATAGCATCCATCGCCGCCAGCCCGCCGATATCGTTTTTCAGCCACTCAAACACCAAACCAGCCAAATACCAAGCATAGGTGGGCGGTGTATTCACCATCGAACCCGCTTCCGCCAGCATTTGGTAATCAAACAGTGAAGGCGTGCCCTGCGTGACGTGACCAACCAAATCGTCACGCACGACGACCAACGTTAATCCAGCAGGGCCAATGTTCTTTTGCGCGCCGGCATAGATCACCCCAAAATCCGCAACGTCGATTGGCCCCGAAAGAATATTCGATGACATATCGCAGACCAATGGCACGTTAGCGCCATTGGTACGCCGCACATGGGGCGTATAGTCAAACTCCAGGCCACCAATCGTTTCGTTAGAGGTGTAATGCAGGTAGGCCGCATCATCGCTAACCTGAACAGCATCCAATGCAGGCACTGCCATATGACCATTAGGCTCGCTGCTCGCGGCCACATGACAACTAAAACCAAGATGCTTGGCTTCGCTGAGTGCTTTCTTGCCCCAGATTCCGGTTTGAATAAAGTTGGCGCTACCACCCCGCCCCAACAGATTCATCGGCAGCATGGCAAACTGCATACTGGCGCCGCCCTGTAAAAACAGCACCTTATAGTTACTCGGCACGCCTAGCAGCTGGCGAAAATCAGTTTCTGCACGTTCAGCAATAGCGATAAATTCGTCGCTACGGTGACTCATTTCCATGACGGAAAGACCGCGCCCCTGATAGTCCAGCAACTCTTCCCGCGCCCGTTCAAGTACGGCGACTGGCAGGGCCGCAGGCCCTGCGCAGAAATTATAGTGACGTGTCATCAGTCCCCGCTTCCTGTGCACCATCGGAAGATTCGCCCGCCTGGGTGTTTTCCACTCCCTCTTCGAGGCTACCTTCAGCCCCCTCTTCAGGATCGACTGGATCGACTTCAGCGGGCTCATCAACACGAACCGTTTTGACTAATTTTTCTTCTTTGCCGAGACGAATCAGCATCACGCCCTGAGTATTGCGCGAGGTAGTCGACACTTCTTCAACACGGGTACGTACGAGCGTGCCGCGGTCGGTGATCAGCATCATTTCATCGCTGTCATAAACCTGCATCGCTGCGACTAGCGAGCCGTTACGCTCACTGGTCTGCATGGCGATAACGCCCTGGCCGCCCCGGCCACGCAGCGGGAACTCTTCCAGACGCGTACGCTTACCGTAGCCATTTTCACTGGCGGTCATGATGTAGATCTGACCATCGGCTGTTTCGACGACAGCACTCTCTTGGCTACTATCCTGCGCATCACCTTCGGCATCCGCTTCAGCATCAATCTGCTGACTCTTGGGAATAATCAGGCTGATCACTTCTGCATCACCCGCTAAGCGCATACCACGCACGCCGCGTGCAGTACGCCCCATCGCTCGGGCATTGCCCTCTTCAAAACGAATCGCCTTACCGTTAGATGACAGCAGCATGGCGTGATCATTACCGGTAGTAATGGCAGCGCCAACTAAGCGGTCGCCCTCTTCCAGGTCAATAGCGATAAGACCCACGCTACGCGGGCGCGAGAACTGCTCAAGACTGGTTCGCTTCACAGTGCCTTTAGCGGTCGCGAAGAAGATATAATGCTCAGGATCGTAATCACGTACCGGCAGAATAGCGTTAACTGCCTCTCCCTCTTCAAGCGGCAGCATGTTGACCAACGGCTTACCACGCGAGCCACGGCTGGCATTGGGCATTTCATACACTTTCAGCCAGTACACTTTACCGCGATTGGAGAACAGCAGCACGGTGTCATGCGTAGAGGCCACCAGCAGATGCTCAATCACATCTTCATCTTT
>JAMCZP010000226.1 GCA_023485185.1 Gammaproteobacteria bacterium | reverse complement strand
TCAGATATGGGTGATGGAAGGTAACCAGATGTATTTCCGTACACAGCTCTCCCCAAGGATTAATGAAGCTGACCGAGCCGCCGGGGAAGCCGTACAAACCGTCGAAGAAGCGCTGCTGCGAGAACAGATAACCTCAGCGCTTACCTCAGACAAAGACCTGGGAAAAGAGGAGCTACGTTAATGAAAACACTACACAAAAAAACAGCCATTCATGCCTTGGCCATCGCCATGCTAGCAAGTGTGCTGCCCTTTCAAGCCACTGCAGGAGAGCTTATTTATAAGCCGCTTAATCCCTCCTTTGGCGGGGATCCTTTTATGGGTACTTACTTACTGGGTAAAGCGCAGTCACAAGATACCAATACGGATCCTAACATCAGAGGGATTGAATCTCTCTCTTCGACTGAAAGACTTATCCAAAGTCTTGAAAGTCGTTTGATATCACAACTTATTAATGATGTTGGATCAGGTGATATCGGCGAAGGTTCATTTGACAGCGGTGACTTCAGCGTTGTGGTGCGCGATGAGGGCGGCCAACTCATTGTTAGAGTCGTCGATAAAGTCACCGGAGATGTTACCAATATCAGTGTGGGTGGCTTATTTAACCCCTGATACTTTGCCCGATTTATAGCTCAAAAAAACTAACTAGGCTGCATGACAGCTTAAATAATGCTACGTGTTGTTCAGGGGATCATCATGAAAATCATCGCTTCATTAATTATGGTCAGTTTACTCAGTGGCTGTGCAGGGATGGTCGCAACCTCCGAAAATCTAGAAGGTGCACAAGCAACGTTGACGCCACGAGGAGCAACTTATCAAGATTTAGTATCTCTACCCCCACCGGCAGGCAAAATCTTTGTTTCTGTCTACGACTTCCGCGATCAGACAGGTCAATACCGTCCCGCGCCGGCTAGTACCTTTTCCACCGCGGTGACGCAAGGTGCTGCGGCCATGCTCACCGGCGCCCTTGCAGACTCTGGCTGGTTTATACCGCTTGAGCGAGTAGGTTTACAAAACTTGCTCACTGAACGACGGATTATCCGTGCAGAATTCGAGCGTTTTGGCCAACCCGATACCTTGCCATCACTACGAGCAGCATCCGTCATGCTGGAAGGCGGTATCATTGCTTATGAGTCCAATATACGTACTGGTGGCGCCGGAGCTGAGTATTTTGGCATTGGAGCATCTGGGCAGTACCAAGTGGATCAGGTAACGGTAAATTTACGCGCCGTTGAAATATCAACTGGGGAAGTACTGGCTAACGTTACGACAACTAAAACAATTTACTCTAAAGAGATGCGAGCAGGGGTTTATCGCTTTATCGACTTTAGACGTTTATTAGAAGCCGAAGTGGGCCTTACCACCAACGAACCTGTTCAACTTGCCGTGATGTCGGCTATTGAATCGGCGGTCATTCACCTGGTAGCGCGTGGAGTAGAAAGCAATCTTTGGAACCTTTCGAATGGGGTTAATTTTCAAGACACTATTTTGTCAGATTACCTAGACGCACCTATTCCGCTACTCTAGCAACATTTTTAGACGTAAAAGCAAGGGATATATCACTTTTATAACAATATACAATTAAAAATTAACTTTAGACGGCCATACAAATTGTATGGCCGTCTTTTTTTAACAATTTCCCATAGAATATTAAAAAAATAATACTTTTGATAAGTAAAAATATTAAAAATTGCATGTAAAGAATAAGAAAACATCTGATAGCGTAAAATTCTAAATGGTCCAAACTCAACACAAGAAATACAAATTGATACAAATTGTTTCAGAGGGAAATAACATGAAACTGAAAAATAAATCATGCAAGCGAACTGTTTTAATAGCAACGCTGTTAACGGCAACCCTTTCAGTTTCTTTATCTATTAACGCCGACAGCAGTCGCGTTGAACAGTTTTCTAAGCAATCAGCCGCTCAACATAATTACACTAACTATAGCGTCATTGCTCAAATCGGTAACAATAACAGCACCCATGTTTCGCAATCGGCTAGTTACCAAGCAGGTAATTTTTCTAACATTTATCAGTTAGGAAACTACAACTCTGCAAATGTGAATCAAACCGGGGGCAATAACGTTAGCAATATAATGCAACAGGGGTTTAACCATAAAGCAGATGTTACTCAATTAGGTGGTGCATCAAGAGAGTTGAACTCTTATGTGCGCCAGTCGGGTAATAGTAGTGACGTACAGATTTCACAATCGGGGAGTGGCTACCGTGGTATCAGCGTTGAACAACAAGCGTTTTCAACCTATGCACGCCCGGTCACCGTCGAAACCTACTGAGCAACAAATGTTGCCTCAGTAATAACTAAAGCAAGTATGCATAAAGGGGAAACACCATGAAAACTCAAATCACCACTATCGCCGCTGCTGTTGCTTTTGCTATGAGTTCTGCTGCTTTTGCACAGTTCTCAGGTGGTAGCGACTCTTCTATCTACCAAGTCGGTAATAATAACACTAACGATGTTACTCAGTGGGGTTCTCAGACATCTCGTATTTATCAACAAGGTAGTTTTAACTCAGCAACCGTATCGCAAGATGATGTTGCTGGTGTTGCGACTACTTTCGCCGGTCTTAATAACTCTGGCGTAGAACAAATTGGTAATGGCAACTCGGCAGACGTTAGTCAACTGGGCGCATTTAACGACTCTACCGTATACCAAGAAGGTGCCGGCAATAGCGCCTCTGCGGATCAGGATGGAACCAAAAACGTTTCTGTCACTGAACAAATTGGTTTATTCAATGGCACTGACGTTACCCAAGATGGCAAGTTCAACGATAGCTATGCCTATCTAGAAGGCTTTGGTAACAAGGCTACTGTAAGCCAAGAGGGCCTAGGAAACGTTTCTGTAGTAGAACAAAACGGCGCCTTTAACGACGCTGAAATTACTCAGAACGGTGCCTTTAATGACAGTTACGCCTACCTGGGTGGTAACAATAATGACGCCATGGTTGCGCAAAATGGTAACTATCTAGAAAGTACTATTCTAGCAACTGGTAACCACAACACCCACAACGTCGTCCAGTCTGGCTATGGCCATGAGTCCTACATCAATACTCATGGCAGCTTTAACGACCATACGGTAACGCAAAGCGGCGCCTTCTGGGGTAGCCATAATTCAAATATCGTGACTTATGGCAATGGTAACACCAACACAGTGAGCCAAGGCCACTAAGTTTAACTTACCAAGTGCATACCGCAGTGCCTGTTCAAGCCGCCCCAAATGGGGCGGTTTTTTATGGTAATAGCTGCAATTAAGCATTAACGAATCATCAGGGTTAATGTGCCCCCCAACCCTTGGGTAGAAGAGCGTGACCGGTTACTGCCTTTTTGAATATCTACCTCAAGCTGCTCATCATCACTTAATAGCTTAACGGTGCCTTCCAATTCAGTACCGGTAAAGGTGTATTCAGCAGGCACCGTTCCGTGTTCTTCAACATGCTCCGTGGTTTCACCTTCATGAGTAATCCGCCAGTGGGCAGAAAACTCCGCGCCAGGTGAACCGCTCATAGTGATATGGATCTGGTTCATATTCTGCTCCTGAGGCGGCTGTGCCGTTAGCGGGAAGCATGCTGTCAGCCCCACCGCACACATTACATATCGCCAAGCCATTGGTCGTTTCATGATGACAGCTCTCACTTAAGCTAAGAGCCGCTCATTATGAGCGGCTCTTGCAGTATAGCGGGCTTTAAGTTACTTGCCGTTACATTACTGCAAAGGCTTTTTCAGCGGCATCCAGGGTGAACTGAATATCTTCCGGCGTATGAGCACTTGACATAAACCCCGCTTCATAAGCGGAAGGTGCTAAGTACACGCCATGGTCTAGCATTGCACCAAAGAAGCGGCGGAAGGCATCTGGATTACAGGCGGTTGCCTGGGCAAAGTTATCCACACGGCGTTGCGAAGTGAAGAATAACCCAAACATACCACCGGCAGATTGCGTCATCATCGGCACGCGCGCCGCATTTGCGCGCTCTTGAAGGCCTGTACATAACGTATTGACCCGCTGAGTAAGCGCATCATGGAAGCCCGGCACACGAAGTTTCGTCAGCAGCGCTATACCTGCCGCCATTGCCAATGGATTACCCGACAAGGTACCTGCCTGGTAAACCGGGCCCAGCGGAGAAATGTTTTGCATGATTTCGCGCTTGCCACCAAAGGCACCCACCGGCATGCCACCTCCGACGATTTTACCCAGGCAAGTTAAATCAGGCGTTATGCCGTAATGCGCTTGGGCACCGCCCAACGCGACACGAAAACCAGTCATCACTTCATCAAAAATCAACACGCTACTATATTCGTTGCATACACGGCGAAGCGTTTCTAAAAAGCCTGGCTGGGGCGGAATGCAGTTCATATTGCCGGCCACAGGTTCTACGATAATGCAGGCAATTTGATCACCAATCTCGGCAAAACACGCCTCTACCCCTTCTGGGTCGTTATATGACAGCGTGATCGTATGCTCAGCCAATGAAGCTGGGACACCCGGGGAACTGGGTTCACCATGAGTGAGCGCGCCCGACCCTGCTTTTACCAGCAACGAGTCCGAGTGGCCATGGTAGTTCCCTTCAAACTTAACGATCTTATCGCGGCCGGTAGTACCACGAGCCAAACGTATCGCTGACATGGTCGCTTCAGTGCCAGAACTGGTCATGCGCACCATATCCATGGAGGGGATCATCTCACAGATCAAATCCGCCATGGTGGTTTCTACCGCCGTTGGCGTGCCAAACGACAGTCCGTTATCTAAACGCGCACGCACGGCAGCCAGCACATCACGATCAGCATGCCCAGTAATCATCGGCCCCCATGAACCGACGTAATCCACGTAGCGATTGCCTTCCACATCAAAAAGAAAGGCGCCCTGTGCACGCTCCATAAAGACCGGTGGGCGATGCAATCCTTTAAATGCCCGAACTGGCGAGTTAACACCGCCAGGAATATGGCGACTGGCAAGATCGAACAGTTCAGCTGATGTGGTCATGGCACCCTCTAAATAAATGGCGTACAGAAGATAAGATCAAAATCGGACAGCCTGTGAAACGCGGTTTGGTAAACACTGCCCACTAGGTGGCTGGAACCCATGAGACAGGCTTTGCCAAGTAAAATTCTGTGCTTGCTCACAGGCAGTTGGTAAGCGTTCACCAACGGCTAAACGTGCAGCAATGGCCGAGGCCAGTGTGCAACCAGAGCCATGGAACTGCTCTGGCAATCGTGGCCACTGCCATTGGCGAGTCGTATCTGGCGAGTGCAGCGTATGCACTACCAACTGATCATTGCCGGGCAAAGGCTCATCCGTGGCCGTCACTAAGATCGCCTGGCAACCTTGCGACATTAGAGCCACCGCGCGCGTCGTATCATCAAAAGGCGTAACAATATCTGGTGTAAGTTGAGCCAACTCAGCGCGGTTGGGCGTTAATATATCCACAAGTGGTAGCAAGCGGTCAATGAACAGTTGTCGCAGATGGGGTGTGGATAACTCAGTTCCACCCCCCGCTTTAAATACCGGATCCGCAACTACTGGAATACCTGGAAAACGGCGAATAATTTGTTCGGTTGCACGTAGCGTCGCCTCATCAGCCAGCAAACCTATCTTTATTGCCGCAATCTGCATCTCGCTAAGCACTTCGGCCATTTGCCGCATCGCAGTGGGGTCAGCGGGTATCACACGCGTCACATTATGGCAATTTTGCACGGTGAGCGCAGTGGGAATAGTCACAGCCCAGCCACCACAGGCGGCAATGGCTTCGCTATCAGCCACCAAGCCTGCGCCACCTGTTGGGTCATGCCCTGCCAGAACCAATACCACAGGAGGAAGAGGACGGCGCATCAAAAGGGTTTCACAACGGCTAAAATAATAATCGCCACTAGCGCAATCACAGGCGCTTCGTTAAACCACCGAAAAAACACATGTTTTTTGGTACAACGATCCTGAGCAAACTGTTTTAAATAAATCAAACAGACATGGTGATAAGCAATCAACACCGCCACTAACGCAAGCTTAGCGTGCATCCAGCCTTGGCTAAACCAGGCAGGCACTAGATAAAGCATCCAGCCACCCAGGAGCAGTACTGCGATCATTGATGGCGTCATAATTCCGCGATATAGCTTACGCTCCATGGTTTTAAAGTAAGTTATCGCCTGATCATCGCCGTTATCACGTGCGGTTGCGTGATACACATAGAGCCGAGGCAAATAGAACATGGCGGCGAACCAGGTTACCAGTGCCATTAAGTGAAAAGCCTTCACCCATTCGTACATTATTGCTCCTTAAGCTGATGAATCCTTCTCTCGTGGGTCATTTTCACGGGGGTCAGTGTAGTGATAATAACGCTCAATGGCGCCACGGGTTATAATACCTGAAATTCGCTGCTGCTTAGGA
>JAMCZP010000088.1 GCA_023485185.1 Gammaproteobacteria bacterium | reverse complement strand
AATTCGCGCTGCCAAGCCATAGCCACTTGAAGCACCAATCACCAGCACTTTTTTCGGCCCGGCCTGCTTATCCAAACCGCGGGCGCGGGTCGCTTCTATCTGTTCGCGGACGTTCTGCTCACAGCCGACAGGATGAGTAGTGGTACAAATAAAGCCGCGCACTTTGGGTTTAATAATCACATCGAACCTCGTTATTAAATTAAATTGGCTTTTGACAACATACTTAGCGACTTAGGCTTTGTCTGAAAAGTCGGCGAGCGAAGGCCAGACAAGGCAAAAATCGGCGAAAAAACGGAGTTTACGTGGTGTAAATGAGTATTTTGAGCCGATTTTTAACGCCGTATGGTCGAGCGCAGCCAGTTTTCAGGCAGAGCCTAGCACTGTTATCGCCATGTTGTTACTCAGTGGGGCTATTCTAGCGGTCTCTGGGCGCTCTGTCCGCTCTTGAGCGAATGTCTGCCCCCTTGAGCTTGGAGCGCTTTACCGTCACGATAGCCACTTACGTCTTCCCTTCCCCAATGAGGCAATCATGAATGCACAGCAGCTAGTAGATGAACGCGGCGATCTATGGCTTGCGCTAGCGCCGCTGTGGCTTGACCGGGAACCCAGCGAGCGTGATTACGCACATATGGTCGAGGTCGTTCAGCGTTATGATATGACGCTACATGAACTTGAATGGATGTTTCGTTTAGAGCTTGCACCCGTGATGTCGCGCCATCAGCTCTCAATTGCTAGCGAGTGGCGAAAATTCAATGATTACAAGCTAATGCAGCAGTTGGTAAGCCACAATTTACGCTTAAAAGGCTGGCGCCGTAAGAGTTGGGCACTTTTTTCGGGGCTAACCACCATGATGGTGCGCCATCGTTGGAGTGAGCTTATGAACAGGGTAATGGTGGCCCGCGGTGAAGTGCTTTAATAGCGCATAACATAGCGCGCCTAGGAGAAAGTAACGACTATGTGGCGTCTAGCGCTTCCTCTAGCGCTAAGCGTAGCGGGCGTCCATGATCACGTGGGCCAAAACGTGCAATCACATTGCCATCGCGTCCAATCAAAAACTTGGTGAAGTTCCATTTGATCGTTTTTGTGCCTAGTACCCCCGGCGCTTCCCCTTTTAGCCATACAAATAGTGGATGAGCATCACCACCGTTGACCTTCACTTTTTCCATAAGAGGAAACGTAACGCCGAACTGCGTCTCACCGAACGTACAAAAAGCCTCTGCGTTTTCCGGCGATTGCTTGCCAAACTGGTTACAGGGAAACCCAAGCACAGTAAAACCGCGATCGCGATAGCGCTGGTAAAATACCTCAAGCTCTTTCAACTGGGGGGTGAAGCCACACTTGCTGGCCACATTCACCACTAGTAGAACTTGCCCCCGCAGCGCACGCAGGTTGAACGGCTGCCCTTGGTGGGTATAGCAGTCTTGATCATAAATTGTCATTGGTAGGCCCCCACAAACACCCAAATGGCATAGTTGCCACCATGCCACGGCTATGCCTTTTTCACCAGTACTACACCAGTGGCCCAGCCACCACTCTCAGCGCCAGTGCAATGAGCAGCACACCAGTGACCCGGTTGATCCAATGCGCATGCTGCTGAAGCCAGGGCAGAATTTTTGAGTGCGAAAGCACCGCCGCCACCAGCACATACCAGCCACCATCAATAATCATCGCGGTTAATACAATGATCACTTTTGCCAACGCAGACATATCAGATGTGACGAACTGGCTGAGCAACGCAACAAAAAAAAGAATCAGCTTAGGATTGCCCAACGCAACCAGTACCCCCTCTTTGGCGGCCTGGCCTCGGGTAGTGGTAATCGCATTGGGCTGCAAGGCACCTGCTTTTCCTGCACGCAGCGCTTTAATGCCTAGCCAAGCCAAATAAGCGGCACCGCCCCAGGTGATTAACTGAAAAAGTAGTGGAAAACGGGTAATCAATGCACCCAACCCCCACACTGTGAGTAGCGCATAAAAACCCACCCCAAAAGCATGGAAAATCGCTGCGATCATTCCCGAAAACCGGCCACCACCCAAAGTGTGACGCAGTACCAGCGCCAAGCTTGGCCCCGGCGACATTGCGCCCATAGCGCAAATAGCAGCGAGTGATAGCCATAGCGTAAATGGCATGCCTGTACCTCCTGAAGGAATGATATCCACTCTTTAAGGGCAGGCAGTATACGCGAAGAAAAGCTTGCCGGTGATGGGGGCCTTAAATAACGCTGTTAGCATGGTACGCTGTTGGGTAAAATTTGCTTTTTTTCGATCTTTTCGCTTTTTTTCAAAAAGAACCGCCACTCAATGCGAGAGGCGTAATGGATAACACAGGACGGCAACATGGGTAGGGCTTTTCAGAACCGTAAGGAATCCATGGCCAAAACGGCCGATGCGAAGACAAAAGTCTATAGCAAATATGGGCGTGAAATTTACGTTTGCGCGAAAGCCGGTGGCAGCGACCCCAATGGCAACCTGGCGCTGCGCGGTTTAATGGAGCGGGCCAAGAAAGATCAGGTGCCTTCCCACGTTATTGATAAAGCGCTCGACAAAGCCAGCGGCGCTGGCGGTGAAGACTTCTCTGCCGCCCGCTATGAAGGTTTTGGCCCAGGCAATGTCATGGTAATTGTCGACTGTCTGACCGACAACCCTAACCGTACCTTTGGTGATGTACGCGGTTGCTTCACCAAAACCAAGAGCAAAATTGGTACGCCGGGTAGCGTCAGCCATATGTTTGACCACTGCGCCATTTTCTCGTTTACCGGACGCGATGAAGAAGCCGTTCTAGAAGCGCTAATGGAAGTCGATGTCGATGTTACTGACATTGAGCAGGAAGCCGAGCGCATCACGGTCTTCGCCCCACACACTGACTACGCCAAAGCCAAACAAGCGCTGCTGGATGCTTTCGGTGAGATTGACTTTGAGGTGGACGAAATTCAGTTTCTGCCGCAAAACACCACACCAGTGGAAGGCGATGATATCGTCATGTTCGAAAAATTCCTTGGCATGCTAAACGAGCTGGACGACGTGCAAAACGTTTATCACAGCGGCGAATTACCCGAGCCAAGCGAGGCCTAACTAGCCTTGCTACGTAGTCGACACTGCAGCGTTGCGTGCATCCAAATCGGCATTGGGTGGCAGCAACGCTGGTTGTAGGCCCGCCTCACTCAAGACCATTTTCCCCCGCACGGTAAGGTCGGTCACGAACAGAAACTGCTGGCGCGGGTCTACGGGGTAAGCACGGATACGGTAGTGAGTACCCCAGGGTTTTTCTTCGGCCACCACAATGATCGGCTTATCGAATTTCAGATAGGCACTGGTCAGTGCCACATCACGTAGCGCTTTACGCACCCAGCCCGCCTCATGGGCAGGATGAAGATAAAAACTTGCTACACACTGGAGACTAGCACCGCCGTTATTAGCGTTGTAGATGGCGTGATCCCACAGCTTTAAGTGTGGCACTGACACCAAGTCATCGTCGGGGGTCTGAATATCGACCGTCCGGAGACCGACATGTTTGACCTCGCCGTAAGTGCCTTCAATATTGACCCAATCCCCTGGGCGATAAGGCATTTCAACCGCAGATACGACACCCGCAATCAGGCTGCTGACGTAATCCTTCATGGCGAAACCAATCGCTAAGCCCAACGCCCCCAGTAAAGTCACCATATTGCGCAGCGAAGGCTCAATCACAATCGGCACGATGATGGCTAGCGCGGTGATCAAAATCAGTAATCGCGTCAGCGGCACCAGCGCAAACACCCGAAACCGCACTTGACCATGTAAACGACTGGCTAGCCAATTTAAGCCTCGCTGGCTGACGATAATCAGTACGATGGTACTCACTAGCACGACGGCCAAAGTGATTAACGCTTGGCTGTCGATATCGTTAAAAAGCCGTGCATACTGCTCTTGATCGTCCATAGGTCTACCTAAAGTAGGGTTACGTCAAAAGTAAGAGTTAAAGTGGATCAACCAGATAATTGCGCGATGCCAAGAGCTGGCGAACACTGGCATAGCTTAACGGTGCCACCTGCCAGCGCCCATCGACACTCGTCACAATGCCTTTACGCTGCATTGCTAAGCGCGCATTGAGTGCCTCGTGGTGAGAAAAAGGCAACACCTGCCCCAATGACTGGTCGTCTAGCCCACCGTGAATCAATAGCGCATGCAGAACTAGCGTGGCAATATCACCCGTATCGGCGGGCAGCTCCGCTTCGGCTAGCGCATCAATCAACCACAACGCCCCTTCGTCCCCTGACGATGGCTCACGCAGGCGCTCACGCCAATAGTGCCAGGCAATACCGACATGCCCACGACAGTGGGCCGCTAAGCGCTGTAACTCTTTATGGGGATTTTTGCCCTTTTTATCGCCTTCGCCTGGCAGTATCTGATTGCCCGTTCGGGTACTATAAATAGGTGGGTAGCGCCCATGGCTTGAGGCAATACCCGTAAAGTAGCGTGACAGCTGCTCGCCCTCCATTGATTGCAATGTGAACACCGTCGCACCATCGATACCGATCACTTGTTGGAGATAAGCGTAAGTCCAGCTATCACAACCAATCACACCCTGCCCTAAGCGCCCGCTTAAAGCACGCTCAAGAAATTCACGAATACCTTGAATGCCATGGGAGTGGCGTAAAAAATGACGCTCCAGGGCGGGCACCGCCCAGCGCCGCTGATTCGCACAGCGCTCTACCCACTGCGTGTCGCCGTCAGCAATTTCGCTCAGCGATGGCGGCGGAACACACATGGCTTGAGATTTCTCAGCCCAGTGCAATACCACAGAGGCGTGGCCACCATGAGGAGGCGTAATAAAAAAGGTTATCGGGGCCTCTAGGTTACCGATTTTTTTAGTAAGCGCGCTTGCGGTGGGTGCCCAATCTACCGGGGGTACCAAATGCCCCAGCCTGATTTCGGGTAAAGCGCGTAGCTCATGCTCTTCTTTTATCTGCCGTTCAGCTGCGTTCTTACCCACTAACCACTTCGAAGCCGCACGCCAAGTGCGCCGCCACTGGCTTGCCTGGGTTTGCTCAGGGGTACAAAATTGATCAAGCTCGACAACCTCCCATATCGGTGAGGTACCTGATGATGACTGCTCCCCCATAACCCTATTCCTGTGGCTGGCGTAAAACACCACTTTAACATGGCGCATACCACGACTAACCTCGAATCCGAACTTATGGTCTAAAATAAAGTCTTTATAGACAGCAGTTAGCGCACTTAAAGAATGGATTTTTTATCAGGCTATTGAGCAAGCCAAAGGAGCAAGCAATGAGTGTCGTTCACGTCAGCGAAGAAGAGCTGCATGACAAGCTAAGCAAGTGTATTGCTGGAGAAAGATTGCTGATAGAGCATGAAGGCAACCGCTTTAGCGCTCGAATACAGCATGTAGGAATGGCAGGAGTAAAAGTTATTCCTGAAACCCAGATTAAAAACAGCCATAAGGAGCCAGGCGACGTTGAAGGTGTCACTGTGCCTTACGAAGAGATTCTAGAGCTTGAAGTTAAAGGCGTGGTGTATAGCCGTTTAATTGATTGAGTTCATTGCACGCCCTGTGTGGAACACAAGGCGTGCAAGCTGATTTATTGAATTGCAGTTAAGATTACATAGTTAGGCAGATCTTGCCGAAGTGCTTGCCTGATTCTTGATGACGGAAAGCGTCGGCAATCTTGGCAAGCGGGAATTCTCGGTCGATGATCGGATGCATATCCAGGCTTTCAAGCGCACGAATCATCTCAATCTGCTGGCGACGACTACCCACAATCAAGCCTTTCAAGTTCGCCTGCTTGGCCATTAGTTTGGCCGTTGGCACCTCACCTTCGCGGCCGGTAAGTATGCCAATTAACGCGATATGACCACCGATTTTAATCGCATCAAACGATTGTGGCAGCGTACCAGGGCCACCCACTTCGACGATATGATTGACGCCTTCACCGTTAGTCAGCTCTTTAACGCGCTTGCCCCAATCGGGCGTCTCTTTGTAATTGATGGTGTGCTCAGCGCCCATCTCGCGCAGTCGTGCCAGCTTCTCATTAGAAGAAGAGGTCGCAATGACACGGGCACCCATCAAACGAGCAAACTGCAGGGCAAAAATAGATACCCCACCGGTGCCCAACACCAGCACCGTATCGCCCGCTTTGATACCACCATCAACGACCAGTGCACGCCAAGCGGTTAAGCCTGCCGTGGTTAACGTTGCCGATTCAGCGTGGCTGTAACCTTTAGGCTGATGGGTAAACCACTCGACCGGGCGTACCACCTGCTCGCAAGCATAGCCATCAACGCCATCCCCCGGCGTAGTGCGGAAATCACCTACTCTGGCCGGGCCTTCCAACCAATGCGGAAAGAAGGTCGAGACCACGTGGTCACCCACTGCGAACTCGCTTACCCCCTCACCGACGGCTTCCACCACGCCAGCGCCATCGGACATGGGAATGCGGTTTTCCTCGGTCGGAATCATACCGGCCACCACGGCGTAGTCGTGGAAGTTCAAGGAACTTGCATGCAGGCGTACTTTAATTTCACCTGGGCCGGGTTCACCGG
>JAMCZP010000203.1 GCA_023485185.1 Gammaproteobacteria bacterium | reverse complement strand
AGGCACCAGGCCTTGTCGCTGATGGTCGTGACATGGGAACCGTGGTCTTTCCTGCGGCCCCACTAAAGATTTTTTTGACGGCGAGTGCTGATGAACGTGCACGTCGGCGCTATCTTCAGTTGCAGGAAGCCGGGGTGAATGCTAGTCTTTCGAGTCTTTTGAAGGAGATTCAGGCACGCGATGCACGTGATACGCAGCGCAGCGTGGCACCTCTCAAGCCGGCAGATGATGCCATTACGCTTGATACCACGCGCCTGAGCATACCGGAAGTGGTTGATCGGCTGACCGAACTGCTCGCCCAAAGAGGGCTGGTAAGCGGCGTGTGATTCTCCCTTGCGGCGCTTTTGGATAGGTGTCATGACGTGGCAGGGCACTAAACTCACATCGGTGAGCCCGGTCAGGTCTAACCAGCGTTAACACCCCCGAAGGCTGAGTGACATTAGGCCCGCACTTGCTGGTGGTGCGGAGAAGGCATTTATGCCTCAACAACGTAATTACGTAGGAACACCATGAGCGAAAGCTTTGCTGAGCTGTTTGAACAGTCTCTTAACGACATCAACATGGAGCCAGGCGCGATTGTCGCCGCTCAGGTTGTCGACATTGACGGTGACTGGGTTACTGTCAACGCTGGTCTGAAATCTGAAGGTCAGATCCCGGCGTCACAATTCCGCGATGAACACGGTAATCTAAACATCGCTATCGGTGACGACGTTCATGTTGCACTGGAAGCCGTTGAAGATGGCTTCGGTGAGACTCGTCTGTCCCGTGAAAAAGCCAAGCGTGCAGAAGCTTGGAAGATTCTGGAAGCAGCCTTCGAGAAAGACGAAATCATCAAGGGTGTTATTAACGGTAAAGTTAAAGGCGGCTTCACAGTCGAAGTTGACTCTATCCGTGCATTCTTGCCGGGCTCGTTGGTTGACGTTCGTCCAGTTCGCGACACTGCGCACCTGGAAAACAAAGAGCTGGACTTCAAAGTCATCAAGCTCGACCCGAAACGTAACAACGTTGTGGTATCACGTCGTGCGGTTCTGGAAGCAGAGAACAGTGCCGAGCGCGAAGCGCTGCTGGCAACTCTGCAAGAAGGTCAGCAGATTAAAGGTATCGTTAAGAACCTGACAGACTACGGTGCGTTCGTAGATCTGGGTGGTGTTGACGGCCTGCTGCACATTACTGATATGGCGTGGAAGCGTATTAAGCATCCGTCTGAAATCGTAGCTGTTGGCGACGAGATCAACGTCAAGGTTCTGAAATTTGACCGTGAGCGCAATCGCGTATCACTGGGTCTGAAGCAGCTTGGCGAAGATCCGTGGGTCAACATTAAAGAGCGTTATCCGGAAGGCATGAAAGTACACGCTGTCGTCACTAATCTGACTGACTACGGTTGCTTTGCTGAACTGGAAGAAGGCGTTGAAGGTTTGGTTCACGTGTCTGAAATGGACTGGACCAACAAAAATATTCATCCGTCTAAAGTCGTTCAAGTGGGCGATGATGTTGACGTGATGGTATTGGATATCGACGAAGAGCGTCGTCGTATTTCTCTGGGTATTAAGCAGTGCACCGCTAACCCATGGGAAACCTTCAATACTGATTACAACAAGGGCGACCGTGTTTCAGGTACCATCAAGTCTATTACTGACTTCGGTATCTTTATCGGCCTTGAAGGCGGTATTGACGGTCTGGTTCACCTGTCTGACATTTCTTGGACTGATACTGGCGAAGAAGCCGTACGCAGCTTTAAGAAAGGCGACGAAGCTGAAGCCGTTATCCTGTCGATTGACCCCGAGCGTGAGCGTATCTCGCTAGGTATCAAGCAAATGGATTCCGATCCTGTTGCTGAGTACTTGTCAGTCAATGACAAGGGCAGCATTGTAACCGGTCGTGTGATTGAAGTTGATGCTAAAGAAGCTCAAGTTGAATTGGCGACTGACGTTATTGCAGTGCTAAAAGCATCTGAAATCAGTGCTGACCGTGTAGAAGATGCGCGTAATGTACTGAAAGAAGGTGACAGTGTTGAAGCTCGCATCGTAAGCGTTGATCGTAAGAGCCGTCAGATTAGTCTGTCGGTAAAAGCGAAAGACCAAGATGATACGCGTCAGAACCTGAAGAAACTGCGTGACCAAGAGCCAGAAACTGCAGGTGGCCCGACCACTATCGGTGACTTGATCAAGCAGCAAATGGGCCAAGACTAATAAATTATTAGTTATTGGTTTGTAAAAGCGCCGCCCTTATGGGCGGCGCTTTTGTTTGTAATAGATGAAGTGCTGCTTTAAGCTATTATTCATAAGCTATCATTCATGAGTCGTTATGCTTCAAACTGCTTTAATGCCTGTTAAGTTTAAAAAAACGATTAGTAATTGAGTGAAAATCAACTAGACTATTGTCAGTTAGCTTTTTTACAGGAATAATGTCCCAGCATTCTGAACTTATGGGTGCTAAGCTTGTCCCGAGAGCACCTAAACCAGTTGAACCCCTTTCAGTTGGGCCCCGTTCAGTTGGATACGCTACTAAAGGAACCCCGATGTCATTACTTAACGAATATATTCAAAAAGAACAGCAGCTAAAGCAGCTACAAGAAGATTTGCAGCGTTTAGAAGGTGATCAGCGCCTCAAAAGTGAATTGGAATTTAAGGCTAAACTTGAAGCGCTTATGACTGAGTTTGGCAAGCGCCCAAGTGACGTTATTGCCTTATTGGATCCTACTTCAGAGCAGCGTACTACTAAGATGACGGCTAGCGGTAATGCGCGTCGTAAGCGTCGTCTTAAAATTTACAAAAACCCTAAAACGGGCGAAGTGATCGAAACTCGCGGTGGCAATCATAAAGGCCTGCGTAGCTGGAAAGATGAGCATGGCGACGAAGCCGTCGAGTCCTGGCTGGTACGCATGGAAGACTAAGTAACGTAAAAGCCGGCATTTCTATAAAAGAAATGTCGGCTTTTTTATTTTAGTATGCCCAACGTGTAGAAGTGCCGTAACCACTATCCTGCTAATGGGATACGAAGTTCTAGGTGATCCGTTTGCCATAAAACCTGGGGAGAGTGACCGCTAATATGGTAACTATCCTGTTTATGTAGCAAATGTGAAATTGTATCGTTTAGCGCTTTTGGTAGATGGGCGAGATTGTGAAAGCATGTTTTTGCATAGTAATGCGTAGGAATATCGACCCGACGGTAAGGTACAGGTAAGGCAATATTTTGGGCATTGTCCTTTTGGCCCACGTAAAGGCCAATGTCAGTACGGGTTAGATGGCAAATGTCGCTGTTGACAGCATTAATTTTATCAGTCAGTAAATCTGGCATTGCCACAACCGTGGTTGATAAGCGCAGCCGTGCTTGTAAGCACGCTAGGTGCTTGTTGTGATAGTTGGCATTCCCTAGCCCCGGAATATCGTCAGGCGCTTTATAAAGGCGCATTAGTATCATCTGGCGGTCGTTGGATTTTTCAATACTGGTTGCGAAATCATGGGACGAACTCTGTTTATTCAATGTGCTTTTAAACGTCAGCCTAAAATTTCGCGGTGTTAGCTGGTAGTGGCGTTGGAAGGCTCGTGAAAAAGAAGAGTGGTTGTAATACCCGCAACGTATTGCGATTTGCGCTATATTTAGTGGAGTCAGAGACAACAATACAGCAGCACGTTCTAACCGTCTTTTTTCGCGATAAGTGCTAGGCGAAATATGAAAGCTTAGACGAAATTGGCGGCGTACCTGAGAAGCTGAATATCCTAGGTGGTTAGCAAGGTCTTCAATGCCGAGTGGTTTATCAAGTGTGTCCTGCAGCCAGATCTCAGCTCGTGTCATCGCGTTGAACATTATCTGGCCTCCTATGCGTTAGTTGTATAGGGCGTGCTTAGCTCGCCTGTGAGCACTCTCCCAGTGCTTATTAATGTTGATAGCCTGGCTGAAGGAACATAGTGCTCAGCGAGTAGGAGAGAGTTAAACCTCTGTTTGGGCTATCTTTGAGTAGTAATATTGCTTGGCAACCATTTAGTAATTTGCCGCTGACTATGTCACTGTCCGTGAACGCGCTTATCAACATGATATGCATAGTAGAGTTGTCTTTATGCTGGTAAGTGGGGGGCGAAGGCAAGTTTGCTCGGTAGCTTTACGCGTTTGTGCACAGTATTTGTGAAAAAATGCTACGTTGGCAGTCATATCGACCATTTCAAGCAGGGTGTAAATGAAACATCGATGAAATATCAAAAGGTTGAAAAGCAGTTAGATGAGCGTGAGAAGCTGCGTAAATTTCGTGAGTTGGATGACGCATTTGCGCAGGCTCTACGTCAATTAGACGACCCCGATAGTGGTTTTGATATACCCACGGGGCCGCCGGTAAGGTCGCTTGCAGCGTTGGAAAAAGAAGATGTAGAAGCGAAGCAAAAAGAGCAGCAGCTGGAGCAGGATCGTCTTTTCAAGCAGCGCTTTGAGGCACTATTAGCTGAATATGGCGTTGGGCATTACGACCTTGCTGAGCTAGCAGAGACGCTGCTCAGTTATGAGTTGTGGCAATTGGATATGGTGCCCGGCACGCAGCATTCATAGTGTGTATGCCCAGCCTCTATAAACTGCTTAGCGGTAGCGATAAATCCGTAGGCTGGGTAAAAAGGCATCCTGTTCGAGCTTTTCATCACGGCGGCGCGCACGAGTGCGAGTGGTGGGGGGGGGTAAGAGAGGCGCTTTAATATGCGGCAATCGCTGGCCGTTATCGGGAACAAAGATAGGCATGGCGGCATTCAATGCTCGCCTTGTGTGTCCATCGGCAAGTGGTTCAGTAAAAAATAGGTTTGCCCGCATTAGAGGCGCTTGTGTTTGTACCTGGGCAAGCATCTCACTACTGGGTACATCGGCGAGTTTGCGTAATTGAATACGAATATGGGGTGCGTCGGAGTCGAGCTGTAAAAGCCTTTTTTCAGCTTCCTGCACAGTCATTCGTTTAATGGATCTGCCGCTGCTATACCATGCAAAACGAACCCTGGAGACAGGTGCTTGTGCGATCGGTAGCTGCCGCCAACTCTGCTTAAGATGTAGCCTGGCAAGCCCGTTGCGGCGTAATGCTTCATCTACTTGCGGATGACGCTGTGGCAAGCGGCTTTTTGCATCGCTGAATGATTCTGGAAGCGCCTGTTTAATATGTTGCAACTGTTCACTTAATCCGGCTTTTGCCTGATTAACATGGGTTATCGCTTCGAGTAGTGCCTCATTAGCGGCGACGATTGCAATGTAATTGCGTGTTTCCCGGCCGTCTTGGTCTTGCTGATGCCACATATCTAAAAGCGCTTCACGTAACCAGTGGCGATCAGGCGTGGGTTGATTAAACACCCATGTAGGGGGAGCATGCTGCTCAAAGAGTGAGGCTGCAGCCTCAATCGTATCAAGCAGGTGGTCAAACTGCTGCTCCAGTTGCAGCAGCACCTGGTACGTTGAAGGTGATTGTTCTGGCCGGTACTTGGGCATGGTCAATTTGTGGTCTCTAAGAGAGGGGCGTATCGCGGTCTGCTTGAGCTAATAATGTCTCTATATCGGCTTCATCCATTGCAGACTCTCCCGCTATACGATGAGACTCATCGGCCCAGGCACCCAAATCCAATAACTGACAGCGCTTACTGCAGAAGGGTCGGTAAAGGCTCTCAGGAACCCAGGGCACGCGTGTAGAACACTGCGGGCAATTAACCTGAAAAGGGGAATCGTTAGCGGGGCGTGTCATAAAAACTCCTGATACATTATGAGTGGCAAGCATTCAGGCGCTAGGCTGGCGGCGATACAGTTCATCAAGGCGTGACACTTGCTGCATCATGCTGGCGTGATCACCGCTGTTATCAATCACATGATCTGCCTTAGATAGCCGTTGCTCACGGGGAAGTTGGGCCGCGAGAATAGCATGCACCTGACTTTCACTCACCCCATCACGTTGTAGGGTTCTCGCTAATTGTAGCTCTTGTGGAATATCGACCACGATAGTTTGGTTAACTAGAGCATGCTGATCCGACTCAAATAGAAGTGGCGATACAAGTAACACATAGGGCGCGCCTCTAGCGCTGAGTTCCTCCAGTTGCTGCAGTATTCGCTCCCTAATTTTGGGATGGGTGATCGACTCTAACCACTGCCGCTGGGCAGGGTCATTAAATACAATCGTGCGCAAAGCCGCGCGATTCAGCGTGCCATCTGAATTGATGACGAGATCGCCGAAGCGCGCTTGAATGGCTAACAGTGCAGGCTCGCCGGGGGTAACAATCTCTCTTGCCACATCATCGGCATCGACCCAAGGGATACCCAGTGTTTCAAAAGCCCGCGCAACGGTGGATTTACCTGATCCTATCCCCCCGGTTAAGCCGATAATCATGCATTACCCCAAATCGCCAAGTTTAAATAGCCAATTTTTAAAAGCTAAGCTTTAAGTAACCAAGTTCTAAATGCCAAATTCTAAGCTTTAAATAAGCAGGCTGAGATACAAGGCCATTAGCTCATCACCGACTAATAACGCGACCCAGCCAGCCAGCGCAAGAAAAGGGCCGAAGGGCATGGGTTTGCCGCGCAAACGTGGCAAACAAGTTTGCGCGATGAGACCTACAATAGCGCCCAGGCCTGCTGAGAGTATTAAAATCAGCGGTAGAAAGCTCCAGCCTAGCCAAGCGCCAAGGGCTGCAAGCAGCTTGAAATCCCCAAAGCCCATGCCTTCCTTCCCGGTGACCAGCTTAAACAGCCAATAAAAGCTCCATAGCGTTAAATAGCCGACGATTGCACCTATCACGCCATTGGACAGCATAAAGGGCTGGAAGAGTAGCTGGAATAACAGCCCCGCCCAAAGTAGCGGTAGAGTAATAACATCAGGCAGTAGCTGGGTGCGAAAATCGATCACCGCAAGCGTTAGCAGCGCTAAACAAGCGCCGTAAATAAACAGTGCTTGTGGTGTGAGGCCGTAAAGGGCTAATACCGACAAGGCCAGTAGTCCGCCGGCCAATTCCACCAGCGGATACTGTACGCTGATACTGGTTTGGCACTGTGCACAGCGCCCTCGACGTTTAATCCAGCCAATAAGTGGCAGGTTGTCATGCCATTTAATAGGCGTCTCACAGCGGGGGCACATCGAACTAGGTGTTGCCAAATTAAAGCATGGGGTTGGTTCAGCGCGAAGCTCAAGCGCCGCTCGAGCTTCGCTGCGCCAGCTGCGCATTAATATTACTGGTAGCCGTGTAATCACCACATTAAGAAAACTGCCCAGGCATAAGCCAATGAGTAAAACGATGAACCACATGATCAGTGGAGGGTGGTGCATGAAGCTCCTTAACATCAATAAGTGAACAAAGCTTAGAGGGCTGTGCCTAAGTCAAAGATAGGCAAATACATGGATACAACAACACCGCCCACCAACACGCCCAGCACCACGATAATGACCGGTTCCATTAGCGAAGTGAGGGCATCAACTTTATTGTCGACCTCTTCTTCGTAATAGTCAGCAACACGATTGAGCATGGCATCAAGCGAGCCTGCCTCTTCACCGATGCTGACCATTTGAATCGCCAGGGGTGGGAAACGATTAGTCATTCGCATAGCAAAGTGCAACTGCTGCCCGGTGGCGACGTCCTGGCGGGTTTGTACCACTGCACGCTCGTATACTTTGTTGCCCGTGGCGCCTGCGGCTGTATCTAAGCCCTCAACCAGCGGTACACCGGAAGCAAAGGTGGTAGCCAGTGTGCGCGAAAAGCGCGCAATCGCCGATTTATGCATAATATCGCCCACCACCGGTAAGCGAAGTAGCAATGCATGCATGCGGTAAGCAATTTTTGGGGAGCGCTCAATGCTTATTTTTAGCAGCAACACTAAGCCAATCAGTGCACCCAGTGCTGCGAGCCAGTAGCGTTGAGCAAGCTCAGAGAGATTTACTGTCATCTGGGTTAGCGCGGGCAGTTCGGCACCGAAGCTTTGGAACATGCTTTCAAATTCAGGCACCACTTTAATTAGCAGTAACATGGTGACCGCAATGCCAATCGTCATAACCGCCGTGGGATACCAAAGGGCTTTTTTAACGCGCGCTTTAAGGGATTCTACTTTCTCTTTGTAAGTGGCGACACGATCCAGCATCTGATCCAGCGCGCCGGATTGTTCGCCCGCATCCACCAAGTTAACAAACAGGCGATCAAAGTGTTTCGGGTGGCGACGCAGGGCATCAGAAAAACTAGCGCCCGATGAAACATCGCTCATCATGTGCTGAACCAGTGCCACCATGGCAGGTTTTTTTAAACTCTCTGCCACTACTTGAAGCGCCTGCAAGAGTGGAATACCTGCGCGAATCATCGTCGCCATTTGACGGGCAAATACCATGATGTCATTGGCAGTGATGCGTCCACTTCCCCCCAGGCCACCCTTTTTACTAATACGCCCAATGATAATATTTTGTTTGGTAAGCTCAGCCGCTATTTCGGCTTTACTACGTCCAATCATTTCGCCACTTAAAGGCCTATTTTGTGGGCCTTTGCCTACCCACTTCCAGCGGAATAGTTTGGGGGCGGGAGTTTGGCGTCGACGCGTCGTTTTAGCCATGCCTTACTCCTTGCTCACTCGGTTAACCTCTTCAAGGCTGGTAATGCCCTGCATAACTTTTAATAGTCCGCTGCGATGAAGGCTAGGATAACCTTCGCGCCGGGCTTGCTGATCAATGTTGAGTGCATTGGCATCGCGCATAATCAACTGGCGCATGGCTTCTGTAATAGGCACAACTTCATAAATACCGACGCGACCTTTATAACCATGGGTGCAGTGCTTGCAGCCAACCGGTTTGTAGATCGTTGCCTGATCAATTTCTTCGTTGTTAAAGCCTTCTTTGCGCAGTGCCTCATGGGGTATCTCTACAGGTTCTTTACAATGTGTGCAGAGCTTACGGGCTAGGCGCTGAGCAATAATTAAACTCACCGCACTGGCAATATTAAACGAAGTAACGCCCATATTGGCCAGGCGTGTAAGCGTCTCGGCAGCCGAGTTGGTGTGAACCGTAGAGAGCACTAAGTGGCCTGTCTGAGCTGCTTTAACGGCAATTTCAGCGGTCTCAAGGTCGCGGATTTCACCTACCATCACCACATCAGGGTCTTGACGCAAAAAAGCCCGAAGGGCGCTGGCAAAATCAAGACCAATTTTAGGTAATACGTTGACCTGATTAATCCCCGATACTTTAATTTCAACCGGATCTTCTGCCGTACAAATATTGCGTTCAACTTTGTTAAGAATATTAATGCCGGTATAAAGCGATACTGTTTTACCGCTGCCCGTTGGACCAGTGACTAAAATCATACCCTGAGGCTGTTTCAACGCATGTTCATAATGAATGCGTTGTTCATCGGTAAACCCCAACTGCTCAATGCCTAGTTGTGCTGCTGTGGGATCTAAAATCCGTAGCACCAGTTTTTCGCCGTAAACGGTGGGCAGTGAGTTAACCCGAAAATCGAGAGAGCGAGTACGTGAAAGCTTTAGCTTAATTGCGCCATCTTGCGGCAGGCGGCGCTCGGAAATATCTAGGCGGGCCATGATTTTAAGGCGGGCGGCAATTCGGCTGCGCATTGCAAACGGTGGCCGAGCCACTTCAATCAACATGCCGTCAACGCGAAAGCGTACCCGGTAAAGCGTTTCGTAAGGCTCGAAATGGATATCGGACGCACCTCGACGAATTGCATCTAATAAAATCTTATTCACAAACTTAACGATCGGTGCATCTTCACTGCTCTGGGAAGACTCTTCCAGCGGCACTTCATTGCCATCGCTACTTTGCACAATGTTCAGCGAGCTCACCGCATCGTCAATATCTTCCAGCTCATCAAGCATGCCACGCTCATTTTGAGCAAGGTAGTTATTGAGTGCGACGGTGATTTGATCAACGGGAGCGAGAACGCCTTCAACGCTAAGCCCCGTTGCAAACTGCAGTTCATCAAGCTGGGTCAACGTGGCGGGGTAGGGAACCGCCACCGTAAGGCGATGCCCATGGCGGGCTAACGGCAATACGTTAAGGCTCTGCAGTACTTTAATAGGGTAATCAGTGGCAGGCGGCAGGGAAGTAAGGCGCAGTGCTTCGAGATCAATCACGGGAAGGCCGTACTCCCATCCGGCTGCCACCGTTGCTGCGATTGGGTCGACTAATCCACTCTCAATCACATGCTGCAGTAGCGATATTTCCAAGTCTGAAGCCGTCGTTTCCGCTGTTGCTGCCTGAGCATCGCTTAACAAACTGTGATTGACCAAACGCTGGGCAATACCACGCAGGCCACCGCGGGCGGCAGCATGGCTTAGGGTCGACTCGAAAGGGGGCTGGCTCATCAAAAAACCTGTTATACGTCAGCGTAAGCGGACTACTTGTACCACAAACTAGCGTTTACGGGCACTAGAGAACTGGCGCTGAAAGCCGCTAAAGTAGTAAGCGACTAAGCCGATAGCGTTAATAGAACGAGTTGTAAAAAAATGTCACGTAAGCTAGTGTAACATCTATTAGCACTAATTCTTTTTAAGGATGCCAGTTCCTTATTAAGGCTTGCTTTCCCCTAAGGAGATACCTTCGATGCAGCAATCTGCACAACCGGTCACCCGCAACACCAAACAAGGCGGTTTCACGCTGATTGAATTGATGATCGTGGTCGCGATTATCGGGGTATTGGCATCTCTTGCTGTACCGCAGTATCAGAATTACACCGCCCGTGCGCAGGCGAGTGAGGGGCTTACTATTACGGCAGGTCTGCGGGCTGATATTGCCGAGCAATACTCGCTGCGAAATGAAATGCCTGAGCGTGCTAATTTAGGCTTGAACGATGCAGCTGGCACCGCTTCATTTGAAAATATAGAAGGCCGTTATGTAGAAAGCGTTAATTACCAAAATTCTGAAATTTTAGTCACCTTCAAAGGTGGGGATAATACTCCCGGTGGTAGTGCCTTAGGTGGGGCGGTAATGGTTATTGAGCCCGCTTCAGTTGCGGACGAAGCTGCTAATCCTGGCAACGGCTGGGTTTGCTCTTGGAACGATAATAGTGTCCAAGATAACTGGCTACCAGCTGGCTGTCGTGATTAAGTCAATTAAAATTCAACTTTTGGGGCCTTCTTGGCCCCTTTTAACAGGCTCTTTATGGAGTAAAGGTATGCCAAAAACACAACGCGGTTTTACTTTGATAGAGCTGATGATTGTTGTGGCCATTATTGGTGTGCTTGCATCCATAGCAGTACCTCAATACCAAAACTATACTGCTCGAGCCCAGGTATCTGAAGCGCTTAACGTGTTGAGCGGTGTCAAAAGCGAACTTGGTGAGCGTTATGCATTGGAGGGTACCTTTGGGCAAACCAATTTGCTTAACGATGACACGCTGGTTAGCCAAACAAAATATATTGAATCCATTGATTATTTTGCTGCCGATGGTGGTGATGGCGTTGATATTGGTATTCGCATGAAGAATGAAGCGCCGGTCTCTCAGGCCATTCGCAATAATCGTTTTCGTATAGAAGTGAGAGCAAGTGAAGGCTCCATTACCTGGCTGTGCATGCCCGCACAGCAGCAGCCTATCGACGCAAAATACTTGCCTGGTAGCTGTCGTTCATAAACTCCCTCTTCCTTCCTCAATCTCTACCCATTTACTCATTACACTGTAAGCTCTGACCCTAAGCGAGGAGCTTACAGTGAACCCTCTCAAAATAATTGTCATTAGTACGCTTGGCGCGTTTATGCTCAATAGCGTTGCATTGGCTCAACCTGCTCATGCCCCCGCCCACGGAGCGCGGGATAATGCCCACCAGCATGAGAGTAATCGGCACCGCCCCGAGCGTGATAGTCGCGTTGACTTACCGCGCATTAACGAGCGCGAACTACGCCAACTATTGCGCCAGCATGACGCGCCGCGAGCTGAATCACTACCGCCCGGTATTCAGCGTAATCTAGAGCGTGGAAAGCCATTACCGCCGGGCATTGCCAAGCGCTTCGATGGCCCGCTAGCGTCTCAGTTGCCGCACTATCCTGGCTATGAGTGGGAGCGTGTAGGGGCGGATGTTATTCTGATCGAAGCGGCTACGCGTATTATTGTTGATGTGTTAGTGGACGTTTTGCGCTAACCCAGCACCATAAGTGACTCGAAAATTACACCTCGGCGGCTTAGGGTGGGGGCATAAGGGTTAAATACCTCAATAGGAGATTCAATGACTGACCACACCTTGCAGGCGCGCCTTGAAATAGCTATTTCCATCGCCGAAGAAGCGGGGCAGATGATCATCAATGCGCGTGAGCAGCAGTGCTTTTCACAGCGCTTGAAAAAAGATAATGAGCTGGTTACCGATGTGGATGTTGCCGTGGATCAACTCATTAGCCAGCGCCTTGAAGAGCATTTTCCTGGTGACGCACGGTTGAGTGAGGAGCTTGCTCCTGAAAGTGCTTTGCACGTTGATGCGGCGAAGCTTTGGGTCGTCGATCCTATTGATGGAACGGTTAACTTTGCCCAAGGTTTACGTCATGTGGCGGTTTCGATTGGCTGGATGGAAGAGGGCGTTGCCAAGGTCGGTGTCGTTCATGCTCCCTTTCTAGGTGAAACCTTTAGCGCTGCGCAAGGCGGTGGGGCTTTTTGCAATGGTCAGCCCATTCAGCCAAGCGGCGCAGATTCATTGGCGCATACGTTAGTAGGAACCGGCTTCCCTTACCGAAAAGAGGCGCGTAAGCAATTGCTGAAGCGTTTAGAAGCGGTGCTAACGCATTGCCAAGATATTCGCCGTAATGGCGCCGCCGCGCTGGATTTATGTGATGTGGCTTGCGGTCGCTTAGATGCCTACTACGAAAGCGTTTCGCCTTGGGATTTTGTTGCAGGCTGGGTGGTTGCACGAGAAGCAGGCGCACGCGTAGGGCATGTATATGAAGCACCGCAGGAAGTACCGGCAGACCTATATCCTGAGCATTTGTTAGTAACCACACCCCGCGTATACGATGCCATGAAAGACCTGCTGCTTGAAGCTGATAAAAACCAATCATCGTAGCGGATGCAAGCATAACTGGTGTATGACAAATACTTGAAAAGAAAGCGCTATAAGGGCTTTTCATTTATGCAAGAAAACGCTAGTATACGCACCGTCTTGAGGCAAAGATGTAGCGGCCAATAAAGACAGCGGAGCGTGGCGCAGCTTGGTAGCGCGTTGCAATGGGGTTGCAAAGGTCGCAGGTTCGAATCCTGTCGCTCCGACCAGGAATACATAAAACGGTCACTTAGCTAATAGCTATAGTGGCCGTTTTTGTTTGGTTAGATTTTAGGTAGCACACGTCGGAAGCAAGAAGCTGCAGTTGGCAACAACAGTTGCCCTTTATCGCCCTCTCTCCCGCAATCCCATCTGCAACCGCAGCTCCCTTCTCATGAGAAGAGAAGGGATCGGTGCGCCGGACATCTTGATTGACTAGAATTAGTCTCCCGAAATGCAGATGACAGTCAGCCAAAAAGTACAGCTGTTCGTTTACGAAAAAGGGGAAGTTACACCCAACAAGCTGTGAGTTCGAATGGGCAATACGAAAAGGGTATATTACTAGGAGCTCCCGTCATGCCCAAAAGTAAAAGTGAAGACATCTTGGATAACGAGTTTCTTCACCATCAAGGTTACAGTCCGGAGCTGATTGAGTTGCCTGAGAGCGCCGTATTTCCCGCTTTGATTCTATCTGAGCCTTCGACTGCACGTAAAAGTAGAGTCACTGGAATTCTGCTAGGTGAGCCCGCCCCACGTTTCGTGCATCGCGGACGTAATGTCAGGTATCGTCTTTTTGATGCTGATTTTCAGTTGGACGCCTGGAAGTGTTTTCTTGTATCCAGTAGGTTTAGGGTTCTATTTCTAGTGTTTTAACTGCTATAAATTTTTTAAAATCAAAATGTTGGATGGTTTTAAGAGTCAGCTTCAACGTTGGCTTTTTTATTTCATTCCCCAAGTTGTACATCTGCGTAATGATTCTTCCCAGACCAAGCTTGCCCGTTTTTTCGTTGCTGTAAACCGTTCCTTATGCGTCGAAATCACCCGATTGTGGGCTGCTCAGAAGGTCTTAAAAAAATCCATTTGGCGGTCTGGTTTTTTATTGGCGAACATATAAATTGGAATGCACCTTTGTGCAGCATAATTTATCGTGCACGAACCAAAAAGAGGCGCAAAACTTACATTAATAGTGTTTAGAAGCCGTTATTGTGACGCTTTGCCTAATTGGCGCGATTGTTGCTTTATATTATTTATAGTTGTTTAGTGATAACTGCCTTCGACTTAAGAATAGCGTCAATGTATTGACAAAGTCGTTTAGGGGTCACAATCTAAGATTAGCAATTGACATATTGTGCGTCGGCATACACCGAAAGGGCACAGAGCAATAGGGCTCCCATCGTTACCGTCAGGTAGCGTTGTGAGCCCTTTTTTTATGTCTGGAAATAGGACGGTCAGTCAATGAACAGTCGTATCCCGGTTGGCATACTTTTCTCCACCCAAGGCCCCTACGCCACCGTTGGCCGCTCAATGCGTGATGGGGCGATACTGGCGCTGGAAGAGGTCAATCAGGACAAACGATATCCCTTTGAGCTTGTGCCCATTGAGTGCGAGCCAGCCGGGGACACCGCTGCTTACGGCACACACGTGCGGAGTTTGCTACGCCATGAGAGCGTAAAGCACGTGATTGGTTGCTATACGTCTTCAAGCCGCAAAGAAGTCATCCCGATTTTTGAAAAATACGATGGCTTGCTTTGGTATCCGTCTCACTACGAAGGTTTTGAGACCAATAATAACGTTATTTATACAGGCGCTGTTCAGAACCAGCATGTTTTGCCGCTGATGGATCATGTGCTTGCCCATATCACTCGCGATGTTTACTTCGTGGGATCTAACTATGTCTGGGCCTGGGAAAATGGCCGCATTATCAGAGAGCTGACTAAGGCGCATGGCGGGAAGATGATCGCTGAACGTTACCTGCAAGTCGGTGATCTGGATGTGGCGCGTATCATCGAAGAGATTCACGAAAAGCGGCCTGCCTTCATTATGAACATGCTGATCGGTGAGTCTAGCTACGCGTTTTACCGTGCGTTTGCCAAAGCACGTGATGAGAACGCAGCTCTTCAAAAAACGCTTGTTGGCAGTTGCACGCTTTGCGAGCCGGAACTTGCTCAAATTGGTCCGCAGGCGTGTGCTGGGCATCTCGCATCAAGCGTTTACTTCTCCACTATTGATACAGAAATTAACAAGCAGTTTGTAACTAGTTACCGCCAACGCTACGGCCATGATGCTCTGCCTAGTGCAGATGCAGAGGCTTCCTACAACACCGTTCATCTTCTTGCCCTGGCGCTGGCTGGCGCCGATTCAGTTGATATCGGACGGGTGAAAAAAGCCTTGCATAAAACGTCGTTCCAAGCCCCGCAGGGCATTGTCCATGTCGATCCTGAGAGCAATCACAGCTACTTGACTGTTCGGCTAGGAATATCCCGTGAAGACGCGACGTTTAAGGTGATCTCAGAAGCAAACGCACCCGTTCGCCCGGATCCTTATCTCGTTTGGGCTGAAGCATGTGGTGAAAGCTCTGCTCAGTCGAAAACGCCCATGGCTCAAAACAATATTGGCTTGAGGATCGTGCGATGACTGTTACCACGCGACGCAACTTCAGGGGCCATCGTGCATTGATTGTATGTGCCGCCGAAAGAGATCAAGAGGTGCTGACTCAGTTCCTTGTGGAGCTTGGAATCACTCCAGTCGTTCATGAAAGCCTGGATGAGGCTGGTTCTGATAGTCCGTTTGACCTGGTGTTCTTTGACGATGAGTTGGGGCGTCAGTTTGATGATATCGCGCACATGATAGATCGAGTGCAGGGGCCGGCAATTGCACTTATCGGCTCAGATGCCCCGAGCTCGGTCAACTGGTTCATTGAGCGCCGCGTCTCTGGCTATCTCACCAAACCGCTACGTAAGGCCGGCATTCTCGCGAGCCTTATGATTGCTTACCAAACGTTTAATCAGTGCTATGAGACGGAGCAAAAACTTCATCGTTTGGAACAGCAGGTTCGTGCGCGCCAAGTCGTCTGCACGGCGGCGATCAAGCTCATTGAGGATATGGAGATTTCGGTAAATGACGCCTTTGCCCTGTTGCGTTCGGCGAGCATGAACCGACGCCTGTCTCTTGAGGATTTCGCGGCAATGATTGTCTCGGGTGAGATCGCGGTGGCGGCACTAAAGGAAGACGCCGACATCATCCATCGTCTTAGGGAAACCCAGTTAAACCGCTATTCATAGCGGATTCCTTGAGGTTAATCGAAGCGGAACATATTGGAAAGGCTACAAGAGCAAAAAGTCGTCTCTCATTTTATGAAGAGGCCTCTAGGGAGTTGTGTTGCTGCAGGACGGCGAGGAAGAAAAAAAGTAAAACTTAATCAGGGGTATACAAATGAAATACTCAACAATTCAGAGAACTGCAACCTTATCAACGTTGCTAGCGGGCTCATTAGTGACTGGCGCTTCAGCAAATGATCCTATCCAGATCGGTGTGCTCGAAGATCAGTCCGGCAACTTTGCAGCTGTGACGCAGGCTAAGGTTAATGCCATAGAGTTAGCGGCTGAGGAAATAAATGAGGCGGGCGGCATCACTGGTCGCGAGGTGGAACTTGTTATTTACGATACTCAGTCTGATGATCGTCGATACCAAGAGTTGATGCGGAGGGTTCTCCAGCGTGATCAGGTAGATACCGTTTTTGCGGGTTTTGCTTCGTCATCACGGGAAGCGTACCGACCGATTGTTAACCAATTTGATGGGTTAGCGTTTTATAACAATCAGTATGAAGGCGGCGTGTGTGACGCCAACATGATCGTCACTGGCGCAGTTCCTGAACAGCAGTTTTCGACGCTAATTCCCTGGATGATGGAAGAGTATGGCCCTAACGTCTATACGATTGCCGCGGATTATAACTTTGGTCAGATTTCGGCGGAGTGGGTACGTCAGATTGTAGAAGAAGAGGGCGGAGAAATAGTGGGCGAGGATTTCATCCCCCTGGGTGTTTCCCAGTTCTCGCAGACCATTCAGAACATTCAGGGTGAAGCTCCAGACTTTGTCGTGACGTTATTGGTTGGCTCCAATCAGGCGTCTTATTACGAGCAGGCAGCATCTGCCAACCTTGGACTTCCGATGGCCTCGTCGGTAAATGTTGGGCAGGGCTACGAGCATAAACGATTTGCGCCACCAAGCCTTGCAAACATGTACGTTACGACGAACTTCATTGAAGAAGTTGACACCCCTGAGGCGAATGCTTTCGTTGAGAAGTTCTATGAACGCTTCCCTGATACGCCCTATGTGAATCAGGAAGCAGCGAACTCTTATATCGCTATGCACCTTTATAAGCAGATGGTTGAACGTGCTGATGGATCGACCGATAAGGATGACCTTCGTGCAGTTATCGCCGAGGGAGATGTCTGCTTCGATGGCCCTTCCGGCACCGTGTGTCTAGACCCTAGGAGCCAGCATATGTCTCACAATATCTTTCTGGCGAAAGTGGATGAGAACCACGAGATTTCTTTTCCCGAAACTTGGGAAAATATTGAGCCTTACTGGCTGGGTGAAAACGGCTGTGACCTGACCCAGAACGACCCAAGTGCTCAGTACACTCCTTCTAGCCCTCCAAACGAGTAAATATCACGCACCGTCCTGGCAGGGTGATGAGCTTCGCCCTGCCTGACTTGTGAAGTTGTATTAAGCGGGAAACCTCGCTGGCTTTTCCTGCTCAGGAGCCTGGATATGGAATATTTACATTTCGCATTTACAGCGTTTTATCAGTTTGGGGATGCGTTTGCCTTCTTGGTGCTATCCGCCATGGGGCTTGCTGTAATTTTTGGGATGATGGGCATCATCAACCTGGCTCACGGCGAGTTTATTATGTGCGGCGCCTACGTAACGGTGGCAACGGCGCGCATGGGGGTTCCACTGCCCATCGCTATGGTATGCGGCAGCCTTGCTGCTGGGATTCTGGGCATTGTGCTTGAGCGCACGATTATTCATCGGCTCTACCATCGGCCGTTGGACTCTATTGTGGCCACCTGGGGGATCAGCCTGATTCTTACTCAAGGTACGCTGATTGTGCTTGGCTCCAGCATGGCAGGTATCAGTACGCCGCTGGGTAGTTTTTCGGTGGGTAACTACAGCTATTCAACCTATCGAATGGTACTGCTTGGTGTGGCCGTGCTCGTGCTTATTGGCTTGTATCTGCTGTTTCACCATACGACGTTCGGTATCCACTCACGGGCAACGATCCAAGCACCCCACATGGCGAAAGCTGCGGGTATCGACACCGGGCGTATGTACTCCCTTACCTTCGGCCTTGGGGCAGCACTGGCGGGATTGGCAGGCGCTCTTTATGCACCCACGATTTCCATTGTCCCGACACTTGGCGCCAATTTCTTAGTAGAAAGTTTTGTGACAGTAGTCGTCGGCGGTGCTGATGTGTTCCTGGGTACAGCACCAGCAGCGGCTACGCTCGCGGTTATCAAGGCTTTTCTGACTGGCTGGCAAGGGCAGTTAATGGGGCAGGTGGGGCTGTTGATCACGGTCATGGTGGTTATCCGTATTCTCCCACAAGGCCTGTCTGGCTGGTTACTCAAGGGGCGTACATAAATGGGTATATTGCAAAGACAAGGTTCGAATACAGCTCGGTCAGCGTCTCGAATGCCACATTGGATACGACTCGTTAATGGCCCGCAAACATTAGGCCGCGGTCCGCTGTTTTGGGTCGGCTTTGCCTTGGCCATTGGCACAGCCGTTGTTTATCCCGCTTTCGCAGATGCCTGGAGCGTTGGTAATACCGCCTATTTCATTTGCTGGGTGTTTATGGCGCTTGGGCTGTCGTTGATCTGGGGATATACGGGGGCGCTCAGCTTTGGCCAAACTGCTTTCTTCGGGCTTGCCGGGTATACGTATGGCGTCATCACGATTAACTTTGGCGCGGCATACGGAATGACCCTTGTCGGCTTGCTACTTGGCGTTGGTATGTCGTGTCTGGGGGCGGCGTTGCTTGGCTACATGCTTTTTTATGGACGTATTAGCGGCGTATTTCTGGGTATTGTAACTCTTTCTACCACGTTGGTCTTCGCCACCTTTATGGCACAGACAGCGGGCTCTCAGTGGGCGATAGGCGATGCTCGACTTGGTGGCGACAATGGTATGACCGGTATGCCGCCACTGACAATTCCTTGGGCTGGGGGAGATATAGCGCTGTATTCGGGAGTACCACTTTATTACCTTCTTCTGGCCATGCTGGTTCTTTGCTATCTGGGCTTAAGGGTTCTGGTCAATTCTAGATTCGGCAATGTCCTGGTTGCCATTCGTGAAAATCCGCACCGCTCTGAAATGCTCGGTTACGACATACGCCGCTATCAGTTAATTGCTTTTGTGATTGGCAGTGGCTTAGCGGGACTTTCCGGAGTGCTCTATACCGCTTGGGGGCAGTACATCAGCCCGTCCAACATGAATTTGGCGGCCGCCGCATTACCCATTATTTGGGTGGCAGTGGGTGGGCGTAAAGACCTCACCGCAACGCTGGTGGGCACCTTGGTAGTGCTTGGCATCTTCCAGAACCTAACTATTTACGGTAGCTACTACGCCTTTGTCATTATGGGGTTGCTGCTGGTCGTCGTCGTGGTCTTTTTACCGGAAGGGTTGATCCCGGGGTTGGCCAAGTTATTTGGTCGCCATCGTAAGCGTAAGGAGGGCATGTCGTGACCATATTGCGAACTGAGAAATTATATAAGCATTTCGACGGCGTCAAAGTTGCTCAGGATGTGAACTTCTCAATGGAGCATGGTGAGATTCGATGCCTGATTGGTCCGAATGGCGCTGGGAAGAGCACGTTTTTCAAGCTTGTACTCGGTGAGCATCAACCAAGCTCAGGTGAGATCTACTTTTCAGATCAAAAAATTACCAAGCTTCGTTCCTTCGAGCGCGTGAAACAGGGAATTGCCGTCAAGTTCCAGGTGCCGGGTATTTTCTCCGAACTCTCCGTTTGGCAAAACATGCAAATCGCGGTTCAAAACCACCTGCATGGTGATTCCATGACATCGGCTATCGATAAAGCACTCGCTTTTGTAAGGCTTACCGATAAAGCCGGAGAACTTGCTGGAGAACTCTCACACGGGGAACAGCAGTGGCTTGAGATCGGTATGGCAGTGAGCACAGAGCCGCGTTTACTACTTCTTGACGAACCGACAGCTGGCATGACACCAGAAGAAACGGCGCGCACGGGCGAGATGATCCAGGAGCTCAATCGCAAAGGTATGTCGATTTTGGCGGTTGAACACGACATGGAATTTGTGCGCCAAATTGCCCACAAGGTCACTGTACTGAACTTCGGTGAAATCTTTGCGGAAGGCACGATCAACGAAATAGAGGCTAACGAAGAGGTTGCACGTATTTACCTGGGGACAGCCGATGACGACGAATAGTACAAATCTGTTGAGCGTGGAGGGCGTCATTTCTGGCTACGGTACCACCTCAGTGCTGCAAGAGGTCAGCCTGAGTGTTGGTCGCGGCGAGGTGGTAGCCGTCATCGGTCGAAATGGCGTCGGCAAGACGACGTTAATGAAAACGCTGATTGGTCTTATCAAGAATCGGCAAGGCATTATCCGTTTCGATGGTAAGGATATTAGCGCGCTCGAATCTCACGAACGTGCGCGTTTGGGCATTGGTTATATCCCGCAAGGGCGTGAGGTCTTCTCGCGCATGACCGTCTGGGAAAATCTCAAGGTCGGCGAAATGCTCCAACAGCCTGGCGAGGGTGTTGACTATGAGCGGGTTTACGAATTCTTCCCCATCTTGAAAGAGCGGGCTAATCAACGAGCGGGCACCTTCAGCGGCGGGCAACAGCAACAGCTTGCTATCGGCCGTGCCATGGTGGGCAAGCCGAAACTTATGCTACTCGACGAACCCTCGGAAGGTATTCAGCCCAACATCGTAAAGGACATTTCACGAAACATTCTCAAGCTCAATCGCGAGCTGGGCGTAACCATTCTCCTCGTAGAGCAGAACCTGGACATGATCATGACCATGGCGCAACGCTGCTACGTCATGGATAAGGGAAAAATTACCCATGAGCTTGCGAAGGAGCAACTCCGTGATCGTGACGCAATGCGTCGAATTCTGGCTGTATAAGCAGGATGAGATAGCCATCAATACTATTTAACCATGACTCAACTCCGGTCTGCAGTAGCTGGAGCGATGACTGAAAGCACCTAAAAAGGAGTAGAACAATGAACTGGTTTGAACATTCCATCATGGCGCGTCGCGCCGTCGCCAAAGGTAAGCCTGGTACTACACACCAACTAACTGAAGCGGCTCAAGGTCAGTATCACTATACGCTTGGTCCTAACCCCAAGCCCGTTCTGCACATCCAACCGGGCGATATCGTTAGTGCTGAAACCCATGATGCTTTCGAAGGAAAACTGCGCTCGGAAAGCGACAAGCCCAGCGAGTTGCTTAATTTACCTTATCTTAATCCGCAGAACGGACCGATCTACGTAGAGGGGGCGGAGAAGGGCGATTGCCTGGCGGTTTATATCCTAGACATGAAACCTCGTGGCCCCCAGCCCTGCGGGACGACAGCACTGATTACCGAATTTGGTGGACTAGTGGCGACCGGTGATACTGCGCTACTCAACGCACCGCTACCGGAGCGGGTAAAGAAGGTCGAGATAGACGCGGAAACCGGCGTGAAGTGGAGCGATAAAATAACCCTTCCTTACCAGCCTTTTATTGGCACCATTGGGGTATCACCAGAGATTGAGTCGATTAGCTCGCTGGTTCCCGATTATTACGGCGGCAATATGGACTTACCTGATGTAGCACCGGGTGCGGTGATCTATCTGCCGGTGCATACCAAAGGTGCTTATCTTTATTTAGGTGACTGCCATGCGGCGCAGGGTGATGGTGAGTTGTGCGGCGTGGCGATCGAGCATCCTACCGTGACCACCGTTCAGGTCGACTTGATTAAAGATTGGACGTTCAAATGGCCGCGTCTGGAAAATGAACAGTTCTATATGACCATCGGTTCAGCGCGTCCCATGGAAGATGCCACCCGGATTGCCTACAGAGAGCTGGTACGCTGGCTGGCTGCTGAGTTTGATTTCGATGAAATAGAGGCCTACATGCTTCTTACCCAGGCAGGGCGAGTGCGGTTAGGCAATATGGTGGATCCAAAATATACATTGGGCGCTTCTATCCTCAAGTCCATCGTTGGGCAAGCACGCTAGCGAGCGGGGAGGACAATATGAAATACCTTGCCGCCACCGTGCAGTTTGAGCCTGAAATGTTTGCTAAAGAGCGAAATATTGATGTTCTAAAGCGGTTAGTGGAAGAGGCGGCTGCGTCTGGTGCGCGGCTAATCATAACGCCGGAGATGGGTCTTACCGGCTATTGCTGGTATGACAGAGGGGAGGTTGCACCCTACGTCGAACAAGTGCCAGGGCCCTCAACCCAAAGCTTCGCCGCTCTGGCGGCGAAGCTTGACTGCTATATCGTTATCGGGCTGCCAGAAATTGATGCTGGCAATGGGCTTTACTACAACACGGCTGTTTTAGTTGGCCCTGAGGGCTATTTAGGAAAACATCGTAAAAGCCATCCTTATATCGCCGAGCCAAAGTGGGCGGCTTCAGGCGACACTGGCCATCAAGTGTTCGAGACGTCACTGGGCCGTATCGCGCTGCTCATCTGCATGGACATTCATTTTCTTGAAACTGCACGGTTGGTCGCGCTGCAGGGTGCCGAGGTCATTTGCCATCTGAGTAATTGGCTGGCTGAGCGAGCGCCAGCACCCTATTGGATCAGTCGTGCCAAAGAAAACGGCTGCTATCTTATTGAGAGCAATCGCTGGGGGATGGAGCGCGGCGTTCAATTCAGTGGCGGTAGCTGCGTGATTGATCCAGATGGATATATCCAGGCTAGCCGCGATGACGGTGATGGCATCGTGTTTGGTGAGATTGATACTGAACGAGTAACGGGGCCGTTGACCAGTGAGCGTCGCCCAGATCTTTATCATGAGCTACTTCATCAAACACACGCTTGGAACCCGCTAGACTTTTTCAGGCTTTATGGCCATCAGCCACTGCCCAATGGAAAAACAAGCACCATCGCCGTTGCTCAATTTTCCCCATCGAATAATCTCGACGATAACCTTTCCAAATGCACTGATTTGATTGCCCAAGCAGAGGGTGCCGAGCTTATTGTTTTTCCTGAGCTGGCGCTTACCGGGTTAGACACTGGCGGTATCAATCCCATCTCACAGCGTCATGGTGTTTTCGACACACTGCGTCGACTCGCTGAGGAGCGTCAACAGTACTATGTAGTAGGTTTCGCGGAACAGTCGGGAGAACATCTCTATAATGCTGCCGCTCTGGTAGGAGCGCAGGGCGTTATGGCGGTTTATCGTAAGATTCACTTAAATAAGGCAGACCGTAAATGGGCGAACCCTGGCGATTGCTGGGTAAGCTTCGATCTGCCGCTAGGACGGCTAGGCTTATTGATTGGCCATGATGCTGATTTCCCCGAAGCGGGCCGCATCTTGGCGCTGCGGGGATGCGATGTTATCGCTTGTCCTGCTGCCTTGCCAGGGCCATTTCACTGTGCCCATCCCGGTACTGACATTCGTCAGCCAGCACCTATTCCCACCGGCCCGGACGAGCACCATTGGCACCATTATCGGGTGCGCGGTGGCGAGAACAACTGCTATTTCGCTTTCGCCAACGTGCATATGCCCGACGCTGGATTACCGGGGCTAAGCGGTATATTCGGCCCGGATACGTTTCATTTTCCTCGCCGAGAATCATTGTTAACCAGCGCCACTGGCTGCGTTCAGCTTGCTATCGACACGAGCAACCTGGATTCGGCTTACCCAAACAGCGCTGTACGCCGAAAGGACTTGGTGGTGATGCGTCTGCCACACCACTATCCGAAACTGTTGGAGCGATAGTTTGTATTTTCCTCGCTAAATGCCTTTTCAGGCAATCGTTCGTGTATAGGAGTAGTTGACTATGAGTGTGAAGCGACCCGGCATTGATACGTTGGCAGCCATTTCCGATTATTACGGCTTTGACCTTTCCTTTGAAGAACTGGGTGAGTTCCAGTCCGCCGTTGCTGGCTCAATGGCCATTTATGATCGCCTGGATGAACTGGCGGATGAATCATTGCCCGTAAATTATCCGCGAGCAGATATGGGTTATCGCCCCGTCGGTGACGACAACCCGCTCAATGGCTGGGCTTGGAAGTGTTCGGTGCCTGGGGCAGAAGAGGGACCACTTGCGGGCCGAACGGTAGCGCTAAAGGATAACATCGCTCTGGCAGGCATCCCGATGATGAATGGTTCGCCGATCATGGAAGGTTTTGTGCCCCGGGAGGACGCCACAGTGGTCACCCGGCTTCTCGACGCTGGCGCGCACATCATCGGCAAGACAGCCGTTCCTGCGTTCTGTTTTGACGGTGGAGGCTGTACCGGCTATCCCGAACCCCAACCGGTTAATCCCCATGACCGTGAGCGTCTAGCTGGCGCCTCTTCCAACGGCAGCGCCGTGGTGGTGACCAACGGTGAAGTCGATATGGCGCTGGGAGGTGATCAGGGCGGCTCTATTCGACTACCCGCCTCATGGAGCGGTTGCTACGGGATCAAAGGAACACATGGCCTAGTGCCTTATACAGGTATTTTCCCCATTGAGCTTACTCTTGACCACGTAGGCCCTATGGCGCGTACCGCCGAAGATTGCGCCCGTATGTTGGAGGTACTTGCTGGCTCGGATGGGTTAGATCCACGCCAATACGACGTGCGTACCGCGAAATACACCGAATCGCTAAGTGAAGATCTCACTGGCATACGCATTGGCATCCTACGTGAAGGGTTTGACATTGCCGGGGTCAGTGAATCTGACGTGGACGCAGCCGTTAAAGAAGCCATCAGCGTGCTGGAAAAAGTGGGCGCTCGTGCCACGGAGGTATCGGTACCCATGCACAACGACGGGCTTGCGCTGTGGAGTGCGATTGCCTTTGAGGGCGCCACCGAACTCATGGTCAGGGGCGATGGTTACGGCACAAACTGGCGGGGGCATTACAGCACACAGCTTATGGACTTTTACGGCAGGGCTCGCCGCGCTCGTGGTCATGACTTTAGCGACACAGTAAAGATGACGGTCCTCGCCGGGCACTACATGTCCGAACAGTACAATCGCCACTACTATGGTAAAGCCCAGAATATCGGTAGGCGTCTCGCGCGCGATTATGACAACGCTCTGCAGGAATACGACTTGTTAATCATGCCTACCACCGCTATGAAAGCGGTAAAGAGACCGGCTGATAAAAGTCTCAATAGCACACTTGCTGGTGCGCTTAGCAACCTGCACAACACGGCCCCGTTTGATGTCAGTGGCCACCCGGCAATGAGCGTGCCTGTGGGGTTTTCTGAAGGCTTGCCTATCGGTATGCAACTAGTGGGCAGACGCTGGGATGAAGCAACCCTACTCAAGGCTGCTCATGCTTATCAGGTTGCTATCGGCTAGCGATATATAGCGAGCTTTGATGCAGTAGTATCCGTTTATCTTCGATACATTTAAAGATGAGCGGGTTACTTCCGATGAGCAGTTCAGAGTCCAATGTTAAACCGGGATTCACAATAACTGCAGCACTTCGAACCACCTGTTAACGTATGGGGGGCTAGCGCCTGTATGTTTTTTACTCTACGGCACAGCAAGCACTCTGCTCACGCGAAGAGTATTCTTCTGCCTCCATCTCAATAGCAGTGGGTACGGCAAAAGGAAATCTGCCATGAAGCATGTCGATAAGTGCGAAAAATGTGGTAAGGAATACAAGCCCGAAGTTGAAGACGCGCGGAAAGATACCACTAAATGTGGAGCTTGCGGGGCGGAAGTATATGAGCACGGTTCGCCATCCCCGTATGAAGTTGAGGGTGAAAATGATGAGCATCTCGTTGAAAAGGGGCTGCGAAAAGTAACTAAAGGAATTACTGGCAACAAAAAGTAATTAGCGGCCCATCCACTCCTATAAAAGCAACAATTTATGAATTGTTGCTTCTTTTTTTACCGCCAGCACTCATTGTCATAGGGCGCACTCCTCAACTCATGGATGTTAGTGCAAGCTTCTGTTATTCGTGTGGTTCGATCAGTGCTAGATAGTCAGCCTTGGGAAGGTCTTGCAGATTCATGTAGGAAACGTGAATGGCCATTTCCGTCAGCTTGAATGCCGCTAGTTCATCAATCAGAGACAGAGCAAGGTCGTAGTTGGATAGGCTGGCAGCAATGCCCGGAGTCCAGTGATGAGCTTTGATGGCTCGAGCAATAAGTACGTCTCGTTCAGAGGTGAGGGAGAAAGCTGCGCCCTGGTAGGCATCGCGCCAGTAGTCGCAATAGCAGGTGATAACGAATTCTCGGAAGGTGTTGGTCAGTACTTTATGAAGTGCTGCCCGGTTCTCTACGCCCGATTCTGGAAGGTTGCAGAGCTCCCGCTGTACCTGCTCAATATGATCCCAACGATTGTGGTAGGCGGCTTTGTCCAACGCTTTCTCCTTATTCGTAGTTTAGAGACCACCAATATAGCGATTTTGTCAGGCTTCACTCAACCTACCATCACAATAAAGCCCCGCTGAAAACTCAATCGGGGCTTTATTGTATTAATAATCTATGCAGCTTAACTGCTGCGTATGGCTCTAAGTCTATCCAATACTGACTCGGGCCAGTAACTTATGGCCGATGGTCAAACGTATCGCCAGGCCGATTCGCGGATGGCTCACGCGCTGATGGAGCCTGAGGCTGACGAGAAGCGCGACTTCCAGCGCTACGCCCACGAACCCCATTCCATGCTTCTTTGGCTTTTTGTCGATTTGCTGGTTTGCGAAGCCAGTTTACGAGCGCCAATATAATCCATTTTCTCATATGAACCTCCTGGTTCTTGATGGCGAAAGATGCAGTTGAGTTTAATTGGGGCAATAATCTAACTCTTCAAGATTTGGTATAGCTCATTGTTTCATTTGACGCTAGGCGATGTTTTGAGTTCCCTAGCCCGTGTAGATATGCAGCTGTCGTCCACCGGATGCACAAGCTCAAGGTGCCTGCGGGTTCGCAGACCCTTCGTCGTTTGCTGTTGAAGGGGTGTGGTATTCCAGGGCTTGAAGCGGGCGACCTATACGTGGCACTGGAAGTAGTGCTACCCCCGGCTAATACCGATAAGGCGCGAGAAATTCTTGACACCATGGCGCGGGAGTCGGCTTTATTGGGCTTTTAATCATGTCTGCGGTTACTAACGTTATCTCTGCTTCATTCTGAGAATCCTGGTAAATTAGCTAGGCGTGTTGCCATCCTTTGGTTGCGATTCACTTCCCTCTTGAAGTCGTGCGATAGACGCATTTCCCTGCTTTGCTAACGTCGCCATGCGGTCAATCTGTTCATTCAGGCGCGGCAGTGCCTCTTGGCGATAGCTTGAGAGATCATTGATTGCACCCATTACCTCGGTAAAAGCCTCTTCAAGTACTTGCATGTCCAGCATCGCCGAGGAGGCGCGTTTTTGGATATCCACACCTTGCTGACGTAGCGCTTTAGCTGTCCCGCCAATCAACTGCGATGTGGTGGTGTTGAGCGCTTCGATGCGATCCAGCACCAGGCGCTGATTGGCCATTGCCATGGCCACTGTTACCGCGACAGTGAGGGCAGAAACGGTGACGTTAATCGCCCTGTCCACCCCGCGTATCAATTCCCGGTTGTTGCGGATAATGACCTCTAGCGCCAGTACGCCTTGCTGACTTACTGCTAGCTGTTGCTGGAGGTCAACAATACGCTGACGCAGAGGAAAGAGCAGTTCCTCCTCAAGGAAGTGACGACGTGGATCATTGCTATCGCGAACGGCGATCTCATCACACAGCCGGCGGTCGATAATGCGGCCAAGGGCAATTTGGCGGTTCAGTTCCCTCAGGATTTTAGTTAGCGCTTGCTGATCATCGCTCAGTGTGAGGTTGTCACGATAGAGCATGTCGCGACCGCCTTCCAGATCCTCAATAATTGCATCCAGGGCCTGCTGGGTATTTTCGAACTTCCGAAAGTAGCGCTGCAGGCGGCTATCGAGACCGGGTATTATCGCCAGAACGCGATCCAAAGCGGTCGGTGCCAGGCGGTGGCGAGCGGGGTCTAGGCCCTCCATACGCCCGCGAAGGTCGGTCAATGCCTTGGCCACCGGCCCGCCTTCGTCACCCTGATCTGCTAGCTGACGCAGGGGCGTTTGCAACATGTCGCTGCGATGAGCGGCCTGCTGTTGCAACTCAAGGCCCATCTCATCAACGGCACGCCGCTGGCTAACCGCCGATGCCTTGTCACCCTCAGTGAGGATCTCTTCAACAAAACGCTCAGCCATCGCTTCAA
>JAMCZP010000303.1 GCA_023485185.1 Gammaproteobacteria bacterium | reverse complement strand
GTAGCGTTACTTCAATGATTGAGGGTATCGCTGAGCAGACGCATTTGCTCTCGCTGAATGCCTCGATTGAAGCGGCACGCGCCGGTGAGCATGGCAGAGGGTTTGCGGTAGTGGCTGGGGAAGTGCGCAACTTGGCGCTGAAGACTTCTTCCGCCACCCAAAGCGTTGATGAACTGGTTAAAGATATGCATGTAAGTGGTCAAATGGTGGTCGACACTATTGGCGACCTAATGACACGAATTAGTAAGCGTTCAAAGGGCCTACAGGTTGTGGGTAATAGTCTCGGTACGATGACTCAAGAGTTTGATCAAGTGCAGAGTGAAATTACCCGCGTTGCCGACGCGATGGAAAATACCCGACAACACAGTCAAACCGTCGCCGATAGCCTGCGTCAGTTAGAAGAGGATGTGGATGAAGGTAACCGCAATATGCACGATTTGGCCGAGCAGGCCCGCGCATTGATGGAAGCCGCGGAAGGGGTGGATGGTGAACTTGCGCAACAGCATCTGGAAGGACGTCATCAGCAGGTGTTCCGTGCCGCTCGCTCAACCGCAGACCAATTAGGCAAACTGTTTGAAAAAGCGGTGGCCAGCGGTGAGCTTTCAGAAAGCAAACTTTTCCAGCCCCATTACGAGCAAATTCCAGGCACTCATCCGCCGCTATATAAAACCGGCTTTGACGGGTTTACCGATAAGCATCTGCCCAATATGCAAGAGCCGCTGTTGAAGCAGCTAGGGCTAAGCTACGCCATTGCCTGCGACCGAAAAGGGTACGTGCCGACCCATAATCAGGCGGTTAGCCGTGAACCCACCGGGGATTACACACATGACCTGAAGTTCTGCCGCAGCAAACGGATTTTTGATGACCCTACCGGCAGCCGCTGTGGCGCCCATGAAAAACCGCTGTTACTGCAAACCTATAAACGGGATACCGGCGAGATCATGCACGATCTCTCAGTACCCGTGTATGTGCTAGGCAAGCATTGGGGCGGCTTCCGCATTGGCTACCAGCCTGAACGGGATACAGCACCGCCGCCTATGCCTGAAAAAGTCGCGCATGCTACATCATCACCGTCACTTGCCTTAACTAGCCGCAGCGTAGCGCGGGCGTGATTGCCATGCAGACCATGAGTAGAGCGCAAGGCCTAGCCAAATAAGCACAAAGGTCGCTAATTGGATTAGCCCTAATGGTTCGCCGAACACGGTGAGGGCGATTAAGAACTGAATGCTTGGGTTGATATACATCAGAAAGCCCAGGGTCGCTAACCGCAACCGGCGAGCCGCGCCAGCAAATGCCATCAGTGGCAACGCCGTTAGTGCGCCGCTAGCGATCAATAGGCTGGTGGTTGAGGTGTTCTGCATAAAGTGTGAGGTACCGTTCCAGCTTAGCCACGTAAGTGCTATGAGGGCGAGGGGGAACAGCAGCAGAGTTTCCACAAATAGTCCCGATAAACCATCTAGCGGCACCTGTTTGCGAAACAGGCCGTAACTACCAAAGCTTAACGCCAGCAACAAGCTAATCCAAGGCAGCTCGCCTAGCATCAAAAACTGGGTGGCAATGGCAACACTGGCCAAGCCCAGTGCCACCAGCTGCAATTTAGCCATCACTTCCCTAAGCACCAGCATGCCCAGTGCAACGTTTACCAGCGGGGTTAAGAAGTAGCCTAGACTCGCCTGTAATACTTGCTTGGACTCCACTGCATAGATATAGATGCCCCAGTTAAAAGCGATCAGTAGTGCACAGGCTAATACCCGACCCAGACGTTTGGGCTCTACTAGGGCCGCGACCACCGGCGGCCAGCGGCGCAGTACCGTGATCAAACCTACTAAAAACAGACATGCCCAGATGATACGGTGAATCAAAATTTCAAACGCGGGAACGCCATCAAACAAGGCAAAGAAGAGCGGAAAACAGCCCCACATGGTGTAGGCGGTTAGCCCGAACATAACGCCTTTGACTGCTTCAGGGTCGCGTGCTGGAGTAGGAAGCATAGCAGCCTCATTATTTAAAGATGCTAATCTAGCATAAACTTTGCAATAACAGTGGCATAAAGGAGGTGTTGAGTGAGCGAACTACGAAGCACGCTGGTGCAGTGCGATTTGCGCTGGGAGGATCCCCAAGCCAATCATGCGCATCTTGAACAGTTACTGGGTGATTTAGATAACCGCGATACCGATCTGATTGTATTGCCTGAAATGTTTGCCACTGGTTTTACCATGAATTCCCGTGAAATGGCCCAGCCGATGGCACAAAGCCAAAGCGTTGCCTGGCTTCAATCTCAAGCGAAGGCGCGTAACTGTGTGATGACCGGTAGCGTGGCGATTCATGAGGAAGGCGAGTTTTATAATCGGCTAATTTGGGCAACGCCCAAGGGTGGGTTAACCCACTACGATAAGCGCCATCTATTTCGTATGGCTGGCGAACATGAGCGCTACGGCATGGGGAGTGAGCGCAAAATTGTTGAGCTGAAGGGTTTTAAACTACTGCTGAGCGTTTGTTATGATCTGCGTTTTCCGGTGTGGATGCGCCAGCAGCCAGCAGAAGGTGAGCATTTCGAGTATGATGCGCTGCTGTGTATTGCCAACTGGCCAGCACCGCGTCGCCACCCTTGGCGCACGCTACTGCAAGCCCGTGCGGTAGAAAACCTAAGCTACGTCATTGGTGTAAATCGCGTTGGAGAAGATGCAAAAGGGCTTGCCTATAGTGGCGATTCCCTGTTGGTCGACTTCAAAGGCGAACCGCTGATTGACCAACCTGCCCATACCCCGTTTATAGAAACGGGCACGCTGGATAAAACTGCCCTTGATGCTTTTCGTGAAAAATTCCCTGCTTGGCAAGATGCCGACCGTTTTAAGCTACTGCCAGGAGTGGGCCAATGATGCGCCTTGATCGTTTTTTAAGTGAAACCTCACCGTTAACCCGCAGTTTGGCTAAGCGTGCACTAAAAAATGGCGAAGTCACCCTCAACGGTGAGCCGATTAAACAGTCGGCTACTCAGATCGATACCGATAACGATGTAGTCGTGCTAAATGGCGAACGGCTAGCGCTGGTAGGCGTACGCTACATAATGCTGCACAAGCCTGTTGACGTTGAGTGCAATGCCCGTCGTGGACTTTACCCACGGGCAATCGATCTAATTGATGTGCCTAAACCCGAGCGCCTTCAGCCAGTAGGGCGGTTGGATGTAGATACCACTGGGCTGCTGCTATTAACCGATGATGGCCATTGGTCCCATCGCGTCACCTCGCCGCGCCATCGTTGCGCCAAGGTGTATATCGCTGAGCTAGCGGAACCCATGGAGGGTGCGGCGGCAGAGTGGGCGATTGGCCAAGTGGCGGAAGGCATCATGCTGGATGGGGAAGAGACGCTCACTCAGCCCGCTACCCTGCGGCTGCTATCGCCCACGCAAGCAGAGCTGACGATTACCGAAGGGCGCTATCATCAGGTAAAACGCATGTTTGCCGCTTTAGGTAACCACGTCAATTCGCTGCACCGCAGTTCCATCGGTGATCTAGCGCTGGACGAAAGCTTAGCCCCCGGAGAATGGCGAGAGTTAACCGCCGAAGAAATCGCGCTTTTCTGAATTGAGGGTCGGCAACGATTCTGACGAAATCCTCCAAAAAGCGCATTAACCATCTGTTTTACAAGCCCTAAATTAACTATTTCATCGCGTGCAGACGATGCGTTACCTGCCGTATTCCCACACCCAGTAGCCAAAAGCCGCGGCACATAAAAGCCATGTGCCAATAACGACTGCGGCCGCAACGTGGCTGATCGGCTTGGTTGCCACTTTAGCTGCTTTCGAGCGACTCGCTTCTATCACATTCGATGGCGTCAGCTTGATGACAAGGACGATGCCCAGCGGGACCAAGATAATGTCGTCAAGATAGCCCAGGATCGGTATGAAGTCCGGAATGAGATCAATTGGACTCATGGCGTACGCTGCGATTGCGAGCGCAAGCAGCCGAACGACTATGGGGGTATTCGAGTCTCGCGCCACAAAATAAACCGTCAGCGCATCATGCTGAATGCGTTTTGCCGCAGCTCGCAGCCTGCCAAAGGTCACGGTAGACATCTAAACTTCTCCTTGCGCGATTGGCATTACTCGCAACTCTCAGGGATGATCAGGCCGAGACAATAGCGGGCTATTTAGCCAGGCTTGTTTGTAGTTGTTTCAACTGACCCTGGAGGACAGCTTTTTCCTGCAGTAATTCGCGATTCTGATCGTTGAGGAACTGGTTTCGGTCGTCAGCCGCTGCCACGCGCTCTCTGAGGTCGGAGATCCGCTGCTGGCAGGCCGCGAGATGTTTTTCAGAATCCGTTAGGGCCGCACCAAGCTTCTCCCGGTGTTCGGCGTCGCTATCTCGCTCCAGCTGGAGGCGGTCGACTGTCGCTTCCAGCGTTTCTGTTCGCGTTGCCCATTGTGTTATGACGGCCTGGCTCGCGTGCAACTTTTCTTTCAAGTTTTCAGCGTGATCCTGACTGGCCTCATAGCGCTGGTTTATTTGGTCGCGATGTTGTCTCAGCGTGTCGCGGTCCTGTTCGCTGGAGCGGAGCTGCTGCGTCAGCTGATCCACCTGACCCTCCAGCCCTGACTGGGTCCTGTGGAACTGGTCCCGTTCATGACGGCGATCCTCGGCAATCTCCTGCTGGTAGTGCTCGAAATGGCTGCGGATATCGCGGTTTTCCTGCTTCATCTCTTGGACGGTTGCAGTGGTCTCACTGAGTTTCTCCTGACTTGCCTCCAGTTTGGACGTGAGTGAGGCCGCCCGGTGCTGTTCCTGTTGCAGAGCGTGGGCCTGGGCATCGCTTTCGTTGCGAAGCGCTTCATTGGCCTTCTCCAGCCCGCAGCGTTGCTCTTCCAGTGACTCGCACCGCTGCCGCACCTCTTCCAGCTCGGTGCGCCATTGCTGTTCCAGCGTCTGGTGCGCTTCGCGCTCCTGCGTAATACGTTCATCGGCCGCGTATTGAGCTCGCTCATGCAGGGCTTTCACGGCGGCCACCAAGTCAGCCGGGAGTCCGTTCAGATCCGCTGCGGCTTCGCTGCCTGTTTTCCAACGTTTCAGCATTGGCCCGAGAGTGCTGCGACTGCCGGTACCGAGCTCCGATCGCACCCGGTCGACAGTGGGCTCGTCACCGCGTTGGCGGACGCGTTGCGCAGCGTTGGCGACATCCTGGTAGGTAATTCCGGCGCGGGCCATGACATGCCTCATTTTTATCATATAACGTGATATGTAATATTACGTTATTTATGAGATAATTAACAAAGTTAATTTAAGACCCATAACGCACGTTAAAGCGTATTAACGTGCGTTAGAGTGTGGTCTGCTCTATTCTGCCCCTGTAACACCGGTACACCACCGGCTCTTGAGAGCACGCCTCGAATTGGAGTGATCATGGATCCAAAACCCACCACCAGGTCCACATTACGTAATACGGAAAAGACCCTGTTAGCCGATTCGGCTAATCGGTACATCCACATGGCCACCACGGACAACACGCGCCGAACCTACCGTGCGGCCATTCGAAGCTTTGAGCGCTGGGGCGGACGTCTACCGACACAGCCGGCGACCTTGGCGGCCTACCTGTCCGACCAGGCAGTCGCGCTTAATCCTCGCACGCTGGATGTCTACCTGACGGCCCTGGGGCGCTGGCACCAGACTCAGGGATTGCGTGATCCCGCTCGGGACCCTGGCGTGCGCAAAACGTTGGAAGGGATTCGTCGCGTCCATGGTCGGCCGAAACGGCAAGCCCGGGCGCTGCGCCTCGAACACATTGCCGTCTTTCTGCAAACACTCCAGCAGCAGCCTGACTCGCTCAAGAAGCATCGCGACTGGGCCCTGCTGCAGGTCGGTTTTTTTGGGGCGTTTCGCCGCAGTGAGTTGGTGACTATTGAAGTGGAGGATTTGTCGTGGGAGCCGGAAGGGCTTGTGGTGACTCTGCCGCGCTCGAAAACGGATCCTCACGGTGAGGGGCTAAAGCGGGCCCTGCCTCGGGGCAACGGGCCGGTCTGCCCGGTCAGTGCCCTCGAAAACTGGCTAAAGCGCGCGGGCATTCACGAAGGACCCGTCTTTCGAGCCGTCAATCGCTGGGATCGGTTGCAACCCCAAGCCCTCTCAGGCGGGTCAGTGAACCGTATCCTGAAGGCGCTCGGGGAAACCTGCGACCTGGACTTCGTGCCGACCCTGAGCAGTCACAGCTTCCGGCGCGGTTTATCCACCGCCGCCGCGCGGGAGAAGGTCGACTTTGCGCAGATCAAGCGTCAGGGCGGCTGGAAGCATGACGGGACGGTGCGGGGCTACATCGAGGAAGGGCAGCAGTTTACGGACAACGCCGCAAGCACCCTGCTGGCCAAAGTTGCTAGCCTGATCGAGGGCTCCGATTAATGTTTAGTATGACAGTGGTTGGCTACCCATCCTGAGAGAGTTCGCAATGCATTGGACAGGTATGGACTATCACAGTCACATGCACAAGTGATGCGTTATCCGTTTGGATACGATCGCGGTAATGACCGGGCGGCTGAGGGTCATGGGTAACGACCGCGACAATCGCAGCATACAAGTTAGGCCCAATCGACCAAACATGAAGATCACTCACGCGCGTATCGCCGCATTCTACCGCTCGTTTAACGCCCTGCTGGATACCGGTTTGCTGTTGATCGAGTAACACGCGCGATGTGGCTTTCAATAATCCCCAAGACCACCGGGTAATGAGAATGGCACCGACGATACCCATTGCCGGGTCCATCCAGTTCCACCCGGCGTATTTACCCGCAAGCAGAGCCACGATGGCCAATACAGAGGTGAGCGCATCGGCCAACACGTGGAAATAGGCCGCACGGCGGTTGTGGTCGTGATGGTCATGAGAGTGGTGTGAATCGTCTTCCTGGTGGGCATGACTGTGGTCATGGTGGTCGCCAAGAATTTATGCCGACACGCCGTTGACGATCAGTCCGATGATCGCTACGAAAATAGCGCCGTTGAACGAAATCGTGACCGGATGGATAAAGCGATCAATGCTCTCAACCACCATGAAGAGAGCGAAGCCGGCCAGGAGTACGGCGCCCGTGAACCCTCCCAGCGCATTCACTTTGCCGGTACCGAAACTGAACCGCGAGCTCGATGCGTTTGAGTTCGGCAACCCCGTTGGGGCGAATCACACCGGCGAGTTGTAGAGCCTGGAAAGCACTGTGGGGCGCGTTATCCAGTGGGTGGCGCGTCCTTTTTATTTGGGCCAGTAGATGTGACGATCATCAACGACAAAGTCATGCTCGTGAGCCCTCGGATGGCACCAAGGCATTTTGACATTTTAAGGCCAGTTTTAACGGGACGATCTCGCGATCACTTCTGACCCATCCGATTCCGATATATCTCAAGATCGTCCCGCAGTGGTTCCAGATCATAGCCGGCTGCGCTGGCTTGGCTGAGCAGGTCCGCGATCGGATAGTGAGCCGCCTTGGCATAGGCCCACAAGTGGATGGCGCGCTTCCCGGTGCGACAATAGCCGAGAACCGGGTCCGTGGATGATTGCAAAGCGCTGGCAAAAGCCTCGATATCCTCAGGGGCGTACTTTCCCGGTTCGACTGGAATTTCGTACCACGTCATGCCCAGGGACTCTGCCTTGTTTTTCAGGGTTTGGGTATCAGGCTGGTCGTCCGTTTCATTTCGAGCTCTGCTGGCAATAATCGTGCGGAAACCCGCGTTTGCCAGTTGTTCAATATCGTCAATACCAGGTTGCGCCGTTACACTAAAGCGCTCATCAAGTTGTTTGATATCCATCGAATATCTCCTTTAATTTCAGGGAACTTCTGAATAAGTTTATGTCAGCTCATAGCGGCTGGGTTTATCCAAAAAGAGACCGGCGAGAATGCCAGCAAGGATCGCTATCGCCAGGGCACGATCGAGGCCGGACTCAGTACTCAATGCAGAGTGCTGCGCCATTGGGTAACAATCCATGCTTACAAACGTCACGGTTGCTTTCCGCATGCCAGATTTGCAGGCACGGCAACATCCATCAGTTTGGGGTCGGGCAAGTTAAGATTATTCATGATCCGGGCGTACTCGGCTTCCGATTTGCCCGCCAGACGTGGGTTGTAATGCTTCTCCTCGTAGATGGAGGAGCTCAGCATTCCTTTGTAGTCATGCGCTGGATATACCAACGTATCGTCAGGTAAGCGGAACAGTTTGTTAACGATAGAATCGTAGCTCTTGCGTGGGTCGCCGCCCTGAAAATCAGTCCGGCCACTACCGCGAATCAATAACACATCGCCAGTGAATACCGCCTTCTGGTCGCCCTGATTCCAGTAAAAACTGAAGGATTCATCAGTGTGACCCGGAGTGTAAATGGCTTCCAACCGAATGCCGTCGATATCAATTCGATCACCTTCCGATACATGTTCTGATACGCATTCCGCGTTAGTAAATTCACCCATGATGGTGACGCATTGGGTGGCGTCACGCAGATCACCAAGGGCAGTGACGTGGTCAGCATGAGTGTGGGTATCAATCGCCCGGACAAGCTTAAGATCAAGTTGATTAATTAACCCAAGATAGGCCTCCGTCGACTCTTTTACGGGGTCGATGATGAGCGCTTCTCGACCCCGGCCGGACGCAATGAGATAGGTGTAGGTGCTGGATGTTTTGTCGAAGAACTGACGGAACAGCATGAATTTCAACCTTGCGAAAAACGCTAAAAGATATAAGGGTGTAACTAAATGTAATAATAGCAAAGGTAGCTGTCAATCGCAGGGCGAGTGGGCGCCATGCCTAGTGTCTCGCCCTTCGGGAGGCCCTGCTTTTTTTGGTTGGTGAGGTTAGCGTACCTCCCTTCAGCCCTTAATTTTGTGTACGCCTCGTTCACGGACTGTCTTGTTCTTTAATCAGGTAAAAGCCGAGTTTTCAAGCCCATCCTGGAGCGATGTGATTAATGGGCATTCAACATTCCCACGCTGAGCGCAGCATTCCTGCACTAACCCGTCCAGCGCACGCTCGATGCGTCGCAGGCTTGAAATTTTCGCCCGCACACTGGCTAGTTTTTGCTCGCCCAATACCCGTGCTTCATCGCAATGGGTACCGTCCTGCAGTGTCAGCAGCCCTCCGATTTCATCCAGACTGAACCCCAGCCACTGGGCCGTTCGAATAAAGTGCAGGCGGGCCAACGCCTGATCGTCGTAATGGCGGATGCTTCCATAGGGCTTTTCAGGCTCTGCCACTAACCCCCGGCGCTGGTAATAGCGGATGGTTTCCACTCCCATACCGGCGGCTTTGGCCAGGGCTCCAATGGTCATTGAGTGTTGTTTTTTGGACATAGGGGTTGATTCCGTAGCTGACTACGGGAGTAACCTTACCTCAGTCACCCATTTTTAGAAAGGAGCCATCGTAATGTCAGAGTCCAAATCCGGTCGCGGTTCGCTGATCGCAGGAGGGATTGCCGCTGCTCTGGCGTCTGCCTGTTGTCTTGGCCCCCTGGTCTTGATCACGTTGGGCATTTCCGGTGCCTGGATCGGCAGCCTGGCCGCCCTGGAACCCTATCGGCCCTGGTTCATCGGTGCGGCACTGGTGGCGATGGTCTTTGCCTGGCGCCGGATATATCGACCTGTCGGGGCCTGCCAGCCGGGCGATGTTTGCGCGGTACCGCAAGTGCGCACGGCCTACAAGGTCGTTTTCTGGATCGTCGCGCTGCTCATTCTGACTGCGTTGGCTTTCCCCTTCGTCTTACCGCTGTTTTACTGAAACCTGATCCACTATGTTGACTGAGAGGCACTACACCATGAAAAAGTCCCTGATTGCTGCCGTACTGTTTACGCTGTTCAGCCTGCCTGCCCTGGCTGCGCAACAAACGGTGACCTTGTCCGTTCCAGGCATGACCTGTTCGGCCTGCCCGATTACGGTTAAAGCTGCCCTAAAGCGGGTCGACGGCGTGAGCGCTGTGGATGTCCGATATGAGGAACGTGATGCGACGGTTACCTACGACGATGAGAAAACCTCCGTTGAGGCGCTGACTCAAGCCACGACTAACGCGGGTTACCCGTCCACGTTGAAACAGCCCCAGGCGAAACAGGAGTAACCATGCGAACCCCAAACCTTGTTGCGGGTGAGCATCATTTGCACCGTGCTGGTCGCGCTGTTTCACGCCGATACTGGTGGTTTTGCTAGGAACGTTAGGCCTGGCTGCCCTGACCGGTTATCTCGACTACGTGCTGTTGCCCGCACTGGTCTTATTTATTGGCCTGACCTGTTATGCCGTCTGGCGCAAGAAGAAACACGACGCCTGCTGCGATAGTCCATCAACTAAGGAGTAACATTTATGAGTGACGACAACCTGCACATTGCTGTGATTGGCAGCGGCGGTAGTGCCATGGCTGCCGCCCTGAAGGCGACTGAACGCGGTGCCCGGGTGACACTGATCGAACGCGGCACCATTGGCGGAACCTGCGTCAACATTGGCTGTGTGCCCTCTAAAATCATGATTCGGGCGGCTCACATCGCCCACCTTCGCCAGGAAAGCCCGTTTGATGACGGCCTGAGCGCCCAGGCACCGGCGGTGAATCGTTCAGCCCTTCTGGCTCAGCAACAGGCCCGGGTGGAGGAGCTGCGCGAGTCCAAGTACCAGAGCATTCTCAACGACAATGCCGCGATTACCGTCCTCAAGGGCGAGGCGCGGTTCGTGGACGAGCGCACACTGACGGTGACGCTCAACGACGGCGGCGAACAGACGGTGAGCTTTGACCGGGCCTTTATCGGCACGGGCGCAAGACCCGCCGAACCACCCGTTCCGGGGCTGTCCGAAACTCCCTATCTCACCTCCACCAGTGCGCTGGAACTGGATCACATTCCCGAGCGCCTCGTCGTAATCGGTGCCTCGGTGGTGGCCATCGAACTGGCGCAGGCCTTTGCACGCCTCGGCAGCCAGGTCACGGTTCTGGCCCGCAGCCGGGTGCTGTCTCAGGAAGACCCGGCGGTGGGTGAAGCCGTGGAAGCGGCCTTCCGTCGCGAGGGCATCGAGGTGCTCAAGCAGACCCAGGCCAGTGAGATTACCCACAATGGCCGGGTGTTCACCCTCCAAACCAACGCCGGCACCCTGGAGGCGGAGCAACTGCTGGTGGCCAGTGGCCGCACACCCAATACCGAGAACCTGAACCTGGAGGCCGTCGGCGTGGCTACCGAGCGCGGCGCGATCCGGATCGACAACCACCTGCAAACGACCGCGTCCGGCATTTATGCAGCCGGGGACTGCACCGATCAACCCCAGTTCGTCTACGTGGCTGCCGCCGGTGGTAGTCGGGCCGCCATTAACATGACCGGCGGTGACGCCAGCCTCGACCTCAGCGCCATGCCCGAGGTGATCTTTACCGATCCACAAGTGGCCACCGTCGGTCTGTCCGAGGCGGAGGCCCAGGCTCAGGGATACGACACCGACAGCCGCACCCTGACCCTCGATAACGTGCCCCGGGCCCTGGTTAACTTCGATGCCGGGGGCTTCATCAAGATGGTCGCTGAGCGTGGCAGCGGACGATTGCTGGGTGTCCAGTCCGTCGCGGGCGAAGCCGGTGAGCTGATCCAGACGGCCGTCATGGCGCTGCGTGCGCGTATGACCGTGAACGACATTGCCGATGAGCTGTTCCCGTACCTGACCATGGTGGAGGGGCTCAAGCTCTGTGCCCAAACCTTCACCAAGGACGTGAAGCAATTGTCGTGCTGTGCGGGATAAGACGGTGCCGCCAATGTATAACATGGATGAGATCGTGGAACGGCTGGGTCTGACCGGCGAAAGGGAAGCCGCGCTTCATGTGACGCTGTTGCGCGAGCTTGCCCTGGGACAACCGGTCACTGTTGAGCGGCTCGCGAAGTCGCTCAACTGGACACCTGATGAGGTGGTGTTGGTGCTCGACGAACTGCCTGCTGGAACCATCGAGTACGACGGCCAGGGACGGCTGATCGGCTACGGCATCACACTGCGTGAAACACCGCATGCGTTTGTCGTAAACGACCAGACACTCTACACCTGGTGTGCACTTGATGCTTTGATGTTTCCAATCGTCATTGACGAACATGCGCAGGTTCAATCGCCTTGTCCGCATACCAACAAACCGGTCACCTTGACGGTTACGCCACAGGGGGTGCTTTTGCTCCAGCCGGAGGACGCGGTCATCTCTTTAGTATCGGTGGCCGCAGAGGGAGACATTCGAAGTGCCTTTTGTTGCGACGTCCTCTTCTTTGCCTCTCGACAGGCCGGGGAGGCCTGGTGCCGAGATAAACCGCACGCGAACATTGTGAGTGTTCAGGAAGGTTTCGAACTGGGTCAGCGGATTGCGCACCTTATACTCGACAGGGCAAGAAGCCACTAGCATGACGGTAAACACTCGAATGGTAAAACCCAGCCTTGAACGTGGGCCGGGGCCACAAACAGAAGGCTACTTCATTTCCGAGGCGGCCCGTCTCTGTGGCCTGTCTGTGCATCAGATCCGGACTTATCTGGATATGCGATTGGTGTACGCCTGTAGTACTACCCAAGCTGGTTTTCGCTTATTCGATGACAGCTGCCTGGAACGGCTGAAGTTAATCTGCTCCTGTCGTGAAGCCGGTCTCGGTCTACCCGAGATTACCGAGTTTATACAGGCGCTGGATAGCGGAGATGAACGGCAGTGCCGAGCCGTCGAACGGCAAATACAACACACGATTGGTGTTAAAAGAGCCGCGCTGAATCGCTGCACCCAAGTACTAACCAAGGCGGCACGTGGACATGACTGATAAGGCGCGCGAACCGGCCGAGGTATCCAGGCCGCTCACCGGTTACCTGTGGGGGGTATTGGCGGTGCTGAGTTGCCCCTGTCATTTGCCGATTCTTGCCATCGTGCTGACCGGAACGGGTGCCGGCGTTTTTCTCGGGGACTACTGGGTAATCGTGGGTATCGCACTGACCGGTTATCTGGATTACGTCTTGCTGCCGGCCCTGGCCATTTTCATCGGCCTGACCGTCTACGCGCTATGGCGCAAGAGGCAGTACGATGCTTGCTGCGATACCCCGTCTGAGAAGGAGTCACAACCGTAAGTCGCGCAAACACCCACGCTCGCCAGCTACCGAGTACATCACCGTTTAGCCAGGAACAGGAATTTGACCGGCTGCTGCAAGTGCCAGACGATTCATCTCATACCAGTTGGCATAAACTGAAACAGGAACCCAAAAAGCCGACCAATACGGAAGTGAAGAAGTATCTTCAGCACCTGGAATGGCTTCAGGGCTGGTGTCAACGATTGCCCGCTGTTGATCACATTCCAGCCGCCAAGTATCACCACTTCATACTGGAAGCACGAGCGCTTGGCGCGGCCAACATCAAGGCTATGCAAAGCACCAAACGCTATGCCTTGATGATTCTGTTGGTCCATGCCCAATTGCGTCGCGCAATGGACGATGCCGTCGACATCTTTGTCCGCAAGATGCGCAACATCAAGACTAAGGCGGAAGCCAACCTGAACCAGTATCATCTGGATCACATGAAACGGATGGACAAACTGGTCGCTCAACTGCGTGACGTGCTGACCGCCGTTCAGGAAGCGCCGACGGATTCCGAGCGAGGTGCCCGAGTGGCGGCTGCCATCCAGAGCGACCCTGATGAATTACTGGCCGAGTGTGAGGAACACATGGCCTATGCTGGCAATAACTTCATCCCGTTTATGCTGCAACCCTATCGCCCGTTACGCCCCCTGCTATTCAATTGCCTTGAACTACTGGATCTGACGGCAACCAGCCACGATCAATCCTTGATTGAGGCGATTGCGACTCTGAAAAAGCACCGGCACAGCCGCAAGGAATGCCTTGTGCTCAGCACTCAACCCGTCGACGTGTCCTGGCTACCGGAGCGTTGGCGCCGTCTCATATTGGGGTCCGGGTCAAGCCAGCTACTGCCCGGTATGGTCTACCGGAAGTATTTCGAGCTGGGCGTACTAACGCAGGTGAAGCGTGAACTGATTTCCGGCGATCTCGCGGTCGCGAATAGCGACCAGTACAGCGACTACCGCGATCAGCTCGTGGATTGGAGTGTCTATGATGCCCAAATAGCGGACTACAGTGCGATGGTTGATATCGCATCCGACCCAGCCGCTTTTGTGGCGCAGGCCCGCTCACGCTTGAGCGAAACGGCGTGCAAAGCACCAAACGCTATGCCTTGATGATTCTGTTGGTCCATGCCCAATTGCGTCGCGCAATGGACGATGCCGTCGACATCTTTGTCCGCAAGATGCGCAACATCAAGACTAAGGCGGAAGCCAACCTGAACCAGTATCATCTGGATCACATGAAACGGATGGACAAACTGGTCGCTCAACTGCGTGACGTGCTGACCGCCGTTCAGGAAGCGCCGACGGATTCCGAGCGAGGTGCCCGAGTGGCGGCTGCCATCCAGAGCGACCCTGATGAATTACTGGCCGAGTGTGAGGAACACATGGCCTATGCTGGCAATAACTTCATCCCGTTTATGCTGCAACCCTATCGCCCGTTACGCCCCCTGCTATTCAATTGCCTTGAACTACTGGATCTGACGGCAACCAGCCACGATCAATCCTTGATTGAGGCGATTGCGACTCTGAAAAAGCACCGGCACAGCCGCAAGGAATGCCTTGTGCTCAGCACTCAACCCGTCGACGTGTCCTGGCTACCGGAGCGTTGGCGCCGTCTCATATTGGGGTCCGGGTCAAGCCAGCTACTGCCCGGTATGGTCTACCGGAAGTATTTCGAGCTGGGCGTACTAACGCAGGTGAAGCGTGAACTGATTTCCGGCGATCTCGCGGTCGCGAATAGCGACCAGTACAGCGACTACCGCGATCAGCTCGTGGATTGGAGTGTCTATGATGCCCAAATAGCGGACTACAGTGCGATGGTTGATATCGCATCCGACCCAGCCGCTTTTGTGGCGCAGGCCCGCTCACGCTTGAGCGAAACGGCGGACCGCATTGACCGTAACTTCCCGGAGAATGAATACGCCGTCTTCAATGGTGAAGAGCTGGTGATCCGGAAGCACCGTCGCACAGCGCCTCCCGATGGGCTGGCCGAAATTGACAAACAGTTATCCCAGAATTTGCCCGAAAAGAATATTCTCGACATCCTGGTGGAAGCCGAAAAATGGCTGGGGCTCCACAAACGCTTTGGACCACTTTCCGGTTTTGAGAGCAAGCTGGAAGACCCACGTACCCGCTTTGTTTCGACCTTGTTTTGCTATGGCTGCAATCTCGGGCCAACTCAGACCGCCCGATCCATCACGACACTTAATCGCCGGCAGGTGTCCTGGCTCAACCTGCGGCACGTCACCGAAGAGCGCTTGGAGCAGGCCATTGTGCAGGTTATCAATGCCTACAACCGCTACCGGCTGCCGCGACACTGGGGAACTGGCCAGCGGGCTGCCGCCGATGGCACAAAATGGAATCTGTACGAACAGAATCTGCTATCGGAATACCACATACGGTACGGTGGCTACGGCGGGGTGGGCTACTACCACGTCTCCGACAAATACATCGCGCTGTTCAGCCACTTCATCCCTTGCGGCGTTTATGAGGCCATTTACATCCTTGACGGGCTGATCAAAAACGATTCCGATATCCAGCCTGACACCTTGCATGGCGATACTCAGGCGCAAAGTGCGCCCGTCTTCGGGTTGGCTTACCTGCTGGGTATCAACCTGATGCCCCGCATCCGGAATCTGAAGCAGCTGGTGTTCTACAAGCCTGACAAACGCCAACGGTATGAGCACATCAATGCCTTGTTCAGCGAAACCATTAACTGGCAACTGATCGAAACCCATGTGCCCGACATGCTCCGGGTGGCGCTATCGATAAAGGCAGGGAAAATAGCACCGTCCACGGTATTGCGACGTTTAGGTACCGCAAGCCTCAAGAATAAACTCTACTTTGCTTTCCGGGAACTGGGGCGGGTAGTTCGGACAACCTTTCTTCTGGACTACATTGGCAGCGTGGAGTTGCGGCGAACCATTCATGCGGAGACGAACAAAACGGAGGAGTTCAACCAGTTCGTAAAATGGCTATTTTTCGGCGGCGAGGGGGTGATCGCCGAGAATATCCGCCACGAGCAACGGAAGGTGATCAAATATAACCACTTGGTGGCCAACCTGGTCATTCTTCACAATGTGGAGTCGATGACGTTAACCCTTAAAGATCTCAAGGATCGCGGCCATCATATTGATCACGATATTCTCAAAGGATTGGCCCCATACCGCACGGACCATATCAACCGATTTGGCGATTATACGCTTGATTTTGAACGGCAGGTTTCACCCATGAGCTACAACGCCAAAATAATTTAAATACAATAGGTTAAGGCACATTTTGGAGGATTTCGTCAGAATCGTTGCCGACCCTCAATTCTGCCTTAAGTCCTTTTAGCCGCTTCACGTATTGGAAGCGGCTTTATTCTACCTAAATATTTATACCGTTATCTTATAGAGTATACTTTTAGTAACTTCCTTACTGCGTACCCATCAGATAGAAACGTCGTGTGCCGAAGCTGCCTCCCAAGAGTGCAGTTAGCAGCTGCGAAATCAGCTTTTGCCTATTTATTATTAGGATTAAGGTGCGCAGCGGCGATTAGCGCTTGGGTATAAGCGTGCTGTGGCGCTGAAAGCACTTCCAGACAGGGGCCTTGTTCGACTACTTCGCCATCCTTAAGCACCATAACCCTGTGAGCCATGGCGCGGATAACAGCAAGATCGTGGCTAATAAACAGATAGCTAAGCTGTCTGCGTGCCTGTAAGTCACGCAGTAGGGTCACTAGTTGCTTCTGTACGGTGCGATCTAGTGCTGAGGTGGGCTCATCAAGCACCAGTAGCTCAGGCTCTAAGATAATCGCTCTAGCAACGGCAATACGCTGGCGCTGGCCACCTGAAAATTCGTGAGGGTAGCGGGCGGCACAGCTCTCCGGTAGCCCAACTTCACGTAGCGTTTGATTAACTCGTTGGGTGACTTCTTCAGTGGTGAGATTAGGGTAGTGAAAACGTAGCCCTTCACTGACGATATCGAACACCGGCATGCGCGGCGAAAGCGCGCCATAAGGATCCTGGAAAACCATTTGCAAGCGGTGCCGCTGACGACGCAGGGCATCGCCGGTCAGGCTGCTGAGTTTATCGTTGCCAAGGGTAATATCACCTTGGCTAGTGACTAAGCGCATGACGGCAGAGGCGAGCGTGGTTTTACCCGACCCGGATTCACCCACAATCCCTAACGTTTCACCAGGTGCGATATCAAAATCGGTAGGGTGAAGCGCCGCAAAAGCAGGCGGCTGACGCTTAAACAACCCCGTTTTAGGCCGCTTAAAGCTGACGCTCAACTGGCGGGCGGTTAACAGCGGAGGCGCGTGGGTAATTGCTTGAGGCCTACCTTCAGGCTCAGCAGCGAGCAGCGCTTTAGTGTAATCGCTCTTGGGATGCTGAAAGACCTGTTCAACCGGGCCAATTTCCTGCACTTCGCCACGGTACATAACGCATACGCGGTCTGCGTGGCGGCGTACCAAATTTAAGTCATGGCTGATAAATAGCATGCCCATGCCGTAACGATCCCGCAGTTCGCGAAGTAGGGCGAGAATCTCTTGTTGAACAGTGACGTCTAACGCCGTGGTAGGCTCATCGGCAATTAACAGCGATGGGTTGTTAGCAACCGCCATGGCTATCATCACCCGTTGACGTTGCCCCCCTGAAAGCTGATGGGGCCAGGCATCCAGTAATTCGTCCGCCCGCGGCAACTTAACTTGTTCTAACAACTCCTTGCTGCGTTGCCGCGCCTCATGACCACGTAATCCTTGGTGCAGGCGCAGCGCTTCACCGATCTGCTTACCCACACGATGAAGGGGGTTTAAAGACGTCATAGGTTCTTGGAAGATAAAACCAACACGATTACCACGTATACCGTTCCACTGAGCTTCGGTTAAGCCAGCTAAATTGGTATCGCCCAACCAGCGCTCACCTTCGATAGTGGCATTACTAGGCAGTAAGTTGACCATGCCAAGTGCTGAGACCGATTTGCCTGACCCCGACTCACCGACAATCGCCAGGGTTTCACCTGCATTAATAGTCAGTGAGAGGGAACGGACTACCTGGCTTTCACCGAAGGCGATGTTGAGGTTTTCAATTTGCAGGAGCGGTTTAGACATGGTTGGCCTCCTGAGCAGCGCCGATTTGGCGCTGCTGCACGTGACGTGGATCAAAGGCGTCGCGTAGCCCTTCACCAATAAAAACCAGCAGCGACAGCATGATCGCCAGCGTCATAAAGGCCGTAATGCCCAGCCAGGGGGCGTGTAGATTATTTTTACCTTGGGCGGCTAACTCACCCAGCGAGGGTGCGCCAGGTGGTAGGCCAAAGCCGAGAAAGTCGAGCGCGGTCAGCGTGCCAATCGCGCCGGTAAACAGAAACGGAATAAATGTCAGCGTGGCGACCATGGCGTTTGGCAATACGTGACGCCACATAATTAAACGTGACGGCAGGCCCATGGCTTTGGCAGCTCGTACATACTCTAAATTGCGCGCGCGTAAAAACTCGGCACGCACGATATCGACTAAGCCCAGCCATGAGAAGAGCAGCATGATGCCCAGCAACCACCAAAACCCTGGCTGCACAAAGCTAGCTAAAATAATCAGGAGGAACAGTACTGGCAAACCCGACCAAATTTCAGTCATCCGCTGGCCAATTAAATCGACCTTGCCGCCGAAGTAGCCTTGCACGCCCCCCACCACAACGCCCATCACGAGAGACCCCGCCGTAAGCACTAAGGCAAAGGCCACTGAGAGGCGAAAGCCATAAATGACTCGTGCTAATACATCACGCCCCTGGTCATCAGTGCCCAGCCAGTGGCGGCTATCTGGCGGCGCCGGAGAAGGGCGCGTCATATTCATATCAAGGGTTTGATAAGAATAGGGAATCGCGGGCCACAGCGCCCAGCCGTTGTCATCAATCTGTTGTTGAATAAAAGGGTCTAGATAGTCGGTACGTGTTGGTAGAAAACCGCCAAACTCGGTTTCTGGGTAATCCACTAACAGCGGGGCATACCACTTCCCGTCGTACTGCATAATGATGGGTTTATCGTTGGCGATCAGCTCGGCAAAAAGGCTGAGAATAAACAGTGTGCCAAATAGCCATAGAGATACTCGGGCACGGCGGTTGGCTTTAAAAGCGGCCAAACGCCGCTGAGTAATGGGCGAAAAACGTGATGAAAAAGACGCCATGATCACGACTCCCGGGTTGAAAAGTCGATGCGCGGGTCTACCCACACGTAGGTCAAATCGGAAATCAGCTTAAGGATTAGCCCGATCACCGTATATAGAAACAGAGTGCCGAATATCACCGGATAATCCCGCTGCATAACGGCCTCAAAGCCGAGTAGCCCCAACCCGTCTAAAGAGAAGATAACCTCAATCAGCAGTGCACCGGTGAAGAAGATGCCAATCATGGCGGCAGGCAGGCCCGCGATAATAATCAGCATGGCATTACGGAACACATGGCCGTAAAGCACACGCCGTTCGTCGGCGCCTTTGGCTCGGGCGGTAATCACATACTGTTTATGAATTTCATCAAGAAAGCTGTTTTTTGTCAGCATGGTAAGCGTCGCAAAACTGCCAATCGCAGCGGCGATCACCGGCAGGGTAATATGCCAGAAGTAGTCTTTGATTTTGCCCCAAGTGGAAAGCTGGTCGAAGTCAGGCGAGGTCAGGCCCCGTAACGGGAACAGATCCCAATAGGTGCCTCCAGCGAACAGTACGATCAATAAAATGGCGAACAAAAAACCAGGGATAGCGTAGCCAACAATCACTAATCCTGAAGACCAGACATCAAAACGCGAACCGTGACGAAGTGCTTTTTTAATGCCCAATGGAATTGAGATTAAATAGACCAGCAGGGTGGTCCAAAGCCCCAGTGATATAGAAACGGGGAGCCGCTCTATCATTAGCTCGGTGACGGGTCGGTCGCGAAAGAAACTGGTGCCGAAATCGAGCGTAAGATAATCCACCATCATGCCGATAAATCGTTCGTGGGCGGGCTTGTCAAAGCCAAACTGTTGCTCTAGCTGTTCAATAAAGCGCGGGTCGATACCACGAGCGCCCCGTGAATCGTCGCTGACTTGAACATCGGCACCGCCCATATCCAAGCGGGTGCTAGCCATCGCATCAGCGCCTTCAAAGCGCGCTAACATCTGATCGATTGGCCCGCCTGGGGCCGCCTGAACAATAATGAAATTGAGCAACATAATCCCGATCAGCGTCGGAATCATAAGCAGTAGTCGGCGTAGAGTGTAGCGTGCCACAGAGCACTCCATGGTTCTTTAAGAATAAACCGAATTTAGCGGCGTCGATGACGGCGCTGCAGTTCAGCTTCACGGTCGGTATCGACCCACCACGCATCCAGGTCCATGGCGTACTCTGGGAATGGTTCGGGGTAGCCAAATTTATCCCACACCGCAATGCGAGTTTCGCCGGAGTGGTAGTGCGGAATCACATAAAATCCCCAGCGCAGCACCCGGTCCAGTGCTTTCGCGGCGGTATCAAGTTCTTCACGGCCATCGGCACGTATCAGCTCCTCAACCAGCGCATCTACCGCTGGGTGAGCAAGTGCCATACGGTTGCGGCTCTGCGGTGCCTCTGCCGCAGCGCTGGTCCAGAAGTCGCGTTGCTCGTTCCCTGGATTGTTCGACTGCGGGAAATGGCTGATGACTATGTCATAGTCGTAATTGCGCTGCCGGTTTAAAAATTGGTTGATGTCAACGATACGCAGCGATGTTTGCACACCCAGGCGCGCCATATTGCGCAACATCGGCTGAACCACACGTTCAAGGCCTGAATCATACAGCAACACTTCAAGGCTCAAGGGCTGTCCGGTTGCCTGATTAACCAGTACGCCATCTTCAACCTCATAACCCGCTTCACGGAGCAGCTCCAGCGCCAAATGCAGGCGCTCACGGAGATCGGTAGGCTGATCAAGGGGTAATGGGTCGGTAAACAAACGCTCAGAGCGATGAGACGCCAGCAACTCTTCCCGGAAGGGTTCCAGTAGCGCTAGCTCATCTTCGGATGGTAACCCGATGGCTTCCATTTCAGAATTTTGAAAGAAGCTTTCAGTCCGCTGGTAGGTGTCGTAAAAAATATTGGTATTCAGCCAGGGGAAATCAAAGGTAAGGCTCAGCGCTTCACGTACCCGAGGGTCTTGAAACTTCTGTTTGCGTAGATTGAAAACAAATGCCTGCATCATGGAGGGGTTTACATCAGGCACTGTCAGCCGTTTTACAAAGCCCTCTTCATAGGCAGGAAAGTCATAGCCGATTGCCCAGGTAGCTGCTCGGGCATCAATGCGGAAATCCGTTAGCCCCGCTTTAAATGCCTCCCAGGCGATATCGCGATCACGGTAGTAGTCATAAATAATTCGATCGATATTGTAGCGTCCAATATTGACCGGTAAATCTTTACCCCAGTAATTCTCATCACGCTGAAAAACGATTCGCCGACCGGGGTCGACTTCACTGATGCGGTAGGGGCCTGAGCCTGGATGAGCGGCCAGGGTCGGCGAAGTGAACTCTCTGGGCTCCCAGTAATGTCGGGGTAGTATCGGCAGTTGGGCAACGATTAAAGGCAGCTCGCGAGACTCGGTATCGTTAAAGGTGAAACGCACCTGATGCTCGCTAAGCGCAATGACTTCCTCTACACCGGCGTAGTAACTGGCGTAAAACGGATTGCCGTCTTCCCGTAGTAGATTCAGCGAGAACACTACATCGTAAGCAGTGACAGGCTCGCCATCTTGAAAGCGCGCTTCTGGGCGCAGATCAAATTCAATCCACTGACGATCAGGGTCTAGGCGCACACCTTCGGCAAGCAGACCGTAGAGACTAAACGGCTCATTGGGGTTGCTGGCCATCAAAGTGTCGTAAATTTGCGAAATGCCGGTGGCCGGAGTGCCACGTATAATAAATGGATTTGTTGAGTCAAAACTGCCCCCAACGGCGGTATGGGTGATGGTGCCGCCTTTAGGAGCCTGCGGGTTAACATGGGGGAAGTAAGCAAAATCGGCTGGTAGCTCAGGGCTATCATACAGTGATAGCCCATGAACCGTTTCAACAGGAACTACATTAGCGACATCAGTATCAAGATCGCCCACGACAGCATTGCCACTAACATTGCCGCTTAATGCACCGTTAGATGAATCAGCGGCAGCGGTTACCTCCGTAGCCAGTACCGATGCGTGTAATAGCAAGCCACTGACGAACAGAAGCGTTTTCGCAAAAAACAGACCACGCGGCATTGGTTACTTCCCATGTGAACAAAGCCAACTGTTTGACGATAGTGTTACTACGTTTGAATTCAACGCCCTGAAAGTGTCAGGAGTTGGCCCGGTTGTAAAGCACCAGGACGATCAATCGCATTCCAGCGTATTAAGTCTTGCTGGTCAACATTATAGCGGGCTGCAATTGCTGAGAGGCTATCACCACTTTCAACGCGATGGGTGTCGCCACTAGCGGCTTGGGCAAGCGTCTGACGGTTGCCCTGTGAAAGTTGAGCCAATACCTGAGCATCCACTTCTTCAGGTACCAGCAGTGTCTGGGCGCTGCTTGGATCAATGCTGCCATTGAGCAAACCAGGATTTAGCTCTGCCAAGGCGGCCTGGCTGACATCTAGCATTTGGGAGGCTTCGGACAGACTCACCGGATGCGCTAGCTGTACCTTTGCGAACGCCGGTTCAGTATGTATCTCCGGCAATATGACCTCGTAACGCTCAGGATCGCTGATGATCGTCGCGATCGCTTTCAGCTTGGGGACATACTGCATGGTTTCTTGGGGTAACGAGAGATCCCAGTACTCGCCATTCAAGCCTTGGCTTTGTGCTTGGCGCTGGGCGCGATTGACGGTGCCAGCGCCCGCATTGTAAGCCGCTAGCGAAAGCATTAGATCACCTTCGTACCACTCATCCGCCTGCATTTCTAAGTAATCTAGCGCTGCATCAGTAGAAGTGACAACATCGAGCCTACCGTCGTAATTGCCGTTGCGCACCAGTCCCAATGCATCCCCTGTGGCGGGCATAAACTGCCATAGGCCTGCCGCCCCGCGGTGGCTTTTGGCACCCGGATCAAAGGAGCTTTCGACGAAGGGAATCAGCGCCACCTCACCGGGTAAACCACGCTCGCTAACCTGCTGGGTTATCCAGGCAAGCCAAGGTGTTGCGCGTTCGGTAATGGTGACAATGTTCTCAGGGCTTGAACGGTAATGTTCAATCCATTCATCCACCCGGGCCTGAGCTTCTACTGATAGGGACGTATTTTGCCACTGAAAGCTTTCACGTAGTGTGGTCCAAGCGTCTTGGGGCTTTAGCTCCAAGGCTTCCCAAAAATGGGTTTGGAAAGCGCTAGGGCTAGGCTTTGTCGAAACCATCGAGCTATTGGAAACAGCGCTCGAAGAGGGCGTTGACGTGCCTGTGAATCCAGTTGGTCTTTCATATGCCGGAGCTGAAGCTTGAGAACTTGCTGCGGCGGCTAACATTAGGCCCATAATTACGGTACTGCCTGCGCTCAGCATAAAGCGCTGGCGAATCGTTCGATAGGTCATAGTTACATTCGTTTAGTTTCGATAGCGTTCTTAAAAACGATTCTTCCACTCGCGAAGAGTGGTGAACGTTGCGAGGTCGTTATCATTATCACCCTGGGAACCGGCAGCTTGGCGCACGCTATCTGTGCCCACGCGCAGGTAGGGGTTGATTTTCAGCTCGCGTCCTATCGTGCTGGGTAAGGTGGGGCGATCCAATGCCCGCGCCTTTTCACACTCCTGCAAGGCGTGTTTAACGTCTTCATTCTCAGGATCCGCAGCACGAGCAAACACTAGGTTCGCCAGCGTGTACTCATGGGCTGCAAAGACCAGCGTATCCTCTGGGAGTTCCGCAAATTGTTGAAGTGATGTGAACATCTGCTCAGGCGTACCTTCAAATAAACGCCCGCAACCTGCGCAAAAAAGCGTATCACCGCAAAATAGCAGCGCGGGAATTCCCGCCGTAAAATAGCTAATATGGTCTAGCGTGTGGCCGGGCGTTGCCGAGACCTCAAAGCGCCTTCCCATAATGCGGACTTCATCCCCATCGCCCACTGCTTCATCAATACCTTCAATGGATGGGTTAGCAGGGCCAATCACATGGGGCGAGTAGCGTTTAATTAACTCAGCTAAACCACCGGTATGATCATGGTGATGGTGAGTAATCAAAATGCTTTCTAACTTAAGTGACTCACGCTCAAGCAGCTCAATCACCGGAGCAGCTTCACCAGGATCCACCACGCAAACGCTTTGACTGTTATCTTGTCTTAATAGCCAAATATAGTTGTCGCTTAGGGCAGGGATCGGTGTCACGCTCAACATCGCCAAGTTCCTTTGAGAAAAAGCAGACTGTTAAAAAATAGCAAAATGTTAAAACACCTTAGATAATGCGCATATTAGCGCTTAACGGGTGCGTAAAAGGCATTAAAAAGCCGTTACTGTGGAGGGAAGGGCAACGCCCGGCCACACGCTAGACGGCAACATCACTCGCCAAACAATTGATCAATAGCCAGCCTTACTGGGAAACTGAGGCGGGGCGCTCGCTTTGGGAATCTCAACGGGCGTGCTTGGGGCCGGTTGCGGAAACCCGAGTAGGGGGCCACAGTTTGGAGATGGGAATGGGCCCGGCCATGATGACCATGTCGGCAGTGCCTCATGCTATACGCTGGTCACCTACCCGCCAGTTGGCGCAAAGCGATGCCACATTAATATGCCCGCCGGACCAGCTCGCACTGCCGGATCGATGTTTGGATATTATGGTGATCCATCACTGGTTAGAGCATTTAAAGGATGCCCATTTCACGCTTCAAGAGGCCGCACGGGTAACGGCAGATAATGGCATTTTAGTGCTGTTTGGCTTTAACCCCATCGGGGTGAGTGGGCTTGCGCGTCAGTGGCGTAAACGCCAGCAGCAGTTTCCGTGGAGTGGTACTTGGCGCACGGCAAATCGGCTGCGTGACTGGCTGGCGTTTGTCGACTTTGAGGTGGAGCGGGTAGACTATTGCTGTTTTCGCGGGCGGGCGAGCGCCAAATGTGGCGAGTATTGGGAGTCACTGGGTCGGCGGCATAATTTTCCCCTGGGAGAGAGCTATATGATTCAGGCTAGGCGTCGCCAACGCCATGCTCCGGTTCAACGTATGAAATTTGGTTTAAGTGCACCGGCTTCGCCCGCTTCCCTGGGAGTTACTCGTTCAGGTTCATCAGCCCACTATGAACCCGCTCAAAAGCAGCCCATTCAAGCACATCAAACCCACACGCATAAATCTGAACCAGACAAACGAAGGGATGACAAGATTGACTAATAAGGCTGCCGAGCATTTACCTCAGGTAACGGTTTACACCGATGGAGCTTGCCGAGGGAATCCAGGCCCCGGTGGGTGGGGTGTTGTGCTGGCGAGTGGCGAGCATGAAAAGACGCTAAAAGGCTATGAAGCCGAGACCACTAATAATCGCATGGAATTGATGGCAGCGATTATGGCGCTGCGCACGCTGAATAAACCTTGCGAAGTAGCGCTCTGGACTGACTCGCAGTATGTTCGCCAAGGGATTACCCAGTGGATCCATAACTGGATTAAGCGTGGCTGGAAAACTGCCGCCAAGCAGCCTGTTAAAAACGCCGAGCTTTGGAAGACCCTGCATGAAGAGACTCAGCGCCACCAAGTGGCGTGGCATTGGGTGAAAGGACATAGCGGCCACCCCGGCAATGAGCGTGCCGATTCATTGGCTAATGAAGCGATTGATGAGCATCAAAGAGGAGAGCGTGATGCGCCAGGTGATTTTAGATACTGAAACTACGGGTATCGACCCAAAAGATGGCCATCGTCTGGTAGAAATTGGTGCTATTGAGATGGTCAACCGCCGTTTCACCGGTCGCACCTATCATCAGTACATTAACCCCGAACGCCATATCGATGCCGAAGTTGTTGCCGTTCACGGTATTGACGATGACAGAGTCGCCAATGAGCCAGTATTTGCCAAAATAGCCGATGATTTTTGGGCATTTATTGAAGGTGCTGAGCTAGTGATTCATAACGCCCCCTTCGATGTGGGCTTTATTGATCACGAGCTGGGCATGCTGAATCAGCAGCGTAAAAGCCCAGTGCTGGGGCCGGTAAGCCAATATTGCGGCATATTAGATACGCTGACCATGGCCCGGAAAATGCACCCCGGTCAGCGCAATAGTCTTGACGCCTTATGTAAGCGCTACGATATCGATAATGGCCACCGGGTACTGCATGGGGCACTGTTAGACTCTGAAATCCTCGCTGAGGTCTACCTGGCGATGACCGGTGGGCAAACCGCGTTAACGTTAGACGCAGCCTCTGCAGCGGAACAGGAGCAGGCCGATACCTCTAATGAGGGTATGTCGATTCAACGCATGGTATTAACGCCTGGTCAGCTCCGTGTAGTGCGACCCACCGCAGAGGAGCAAGCGGCTCATAATGCTAAGTGTGAAGCGCACAAGCTTCATTGGTTTAAGGGTGCAGCAGGCGATGCTTAGGCGAGAAATCCCCCATCATGAGCAAGCTGGGCGCGTTATTCGCTTGTCGCGCAGCATGCTGGCACCTGCGCCTCTAATCGGTAGCGAAGAGCTAACCCCGTTACAGCCGTATCAACCCTGGACAGCGCAGATGCAGCCGCTGTGCTACTGGCATGATGAGCCAGTCGCACTGCTCGTTGAATCCCAGGCGGAAAGTGGCTGGATCGATGGTCGGCAGTGGATGAGTGAGCTTTCTACCGCGTGGTTTAGCCTACTCTCCACAGCACTGCAAGTAGGGGCGTGGTTAGAAAATCACCGCTTTTGCAGCCGCTGTGGTGCGCCGGCCACTAAGCTTACGGCAGAGTTTGCCATGCATTGCGATGGTTGCGGACACCGTAACTACCCGCGCATATCACCCTGCATTATTACCTTAGTAACCAGTGGTGAAGCAATGTTGCTTGCCCGCAGTCCCCGCTTCCCGCCTGGGCGCTACTCTACTTTGGCAGGGTTTATTGAGCCAGGGGAATCGGCAGAGGAGGCCGTGCACCGTGAGGTATTCGAAGAGGTGGGCGTGCATATTGACCAGTTGCGCTACTACCAAAGCCAGGCGTGGCCGTTCCCGCATTCACTGATGTTTGGTTATTTCGCTGAAGCGACGACACGACGTATACGAATTGACGGTGTAGAAATCAGCGATGCTGCGTGGTTTTCGCCACGTCAGCTACCGTCTCTGCCACCGCCATACTCAATCTCGCGCGAGCTGATTGAAACGCATTTGGCACGCTGGCGCTGATAGGCGCCGCATGGTTGCGTGAACGTTATTCGCTTGGGAACAGGCTGGTCAGTTTAGTGGCCAACATGACATTGCCAGTCGCTTTTAGCTTACCGGTCATGAACGCAGTCATGCCATTGATGTCTCCATTCATAATCCCTTTTAATGTTTCAGTGCTTAGACTTAGGCTGACAGAGGGATCGTCGTGCTCACCCTCTTGTACATCCAGTGCGCCATCTTGGATATGCAAGTAGTGGCTACCGGCGTCTGAAAAATGGAACTGGAAAACTTCGTTCATGCCCTCGGCTGCTTCAGGGTTGAAACGCGCTTGCAGTTTCTCAAGGGTATTATTAGACATCACAAATCTCTCAATTAAGTAAGTAAATTAGATTAAGGCTAGCGATAGCAGCCTGAGGAAACAACTAAATAAGAAAATGAGATTATTTCATACAAGCGTTTCAATCAAGTGCGGTGATGGCACACTATACAGTGCTGACAAATTCGAAAAGCAAACGCCATCCACCGCAGCGATAGGATTCAATACTCTAATGGAGAACGTCAATGAGTGAATGGGTAGCAGAGGTAGCTATGTTTGCTGTGCAAACAACTATCGTGATGGCACTGTTGGGGATCGGTTTACTCCTGTTCGCGCGCTCAAAACAAGATAAAGAGAGTGATTTAAAGCTGTATATCGAGCCGCTTAACAATCAGCGTCGTCGCCGCGGCCGTCGGTTGCGGCTGGCGGCGACGCTACCCACGGCGCGAAAAAAGCTTATGAAAGCCTTTCGAATGGAAGATAAAAAACGCCAAAAAGCGCATAAGCACGAGCATGATGCCGTGCAAGAGGCACGTGTATGGGTGCTTGATTTTCATGGCGATCTAAAAGCATCGCAAACCGAGCACTTTGCTCAAGAAGTGTCGGCGATTATCGATGTTGCCAACAAAGATGACGAAGTAGTGGTTCGTCTTGAGTCAGCAGGTGGGCTGGTACATGCCTATGGACTGGCGGCCGCACAGTTGGATCGCCTACGTGAGGCTGGGCTCACCACCACCGTTTGTATTGATAAAGTAGCGGCGAGCGGTGGGTATCTTATGGCCTGTACTGCTCAGCATATTAAGGCTGCGCCTTTTGCAGTGATCGGCTCAATCGGTGTGGTGGCGCAGGTGCCCAACATCCATCGACTGCTTAAACGTCATGACATTGATGTAGAACTACTGACAGCGGGTAAGTACAAGCGCACCTTGACTGTG
>JAMCZP010000024.1 GCA_023485185.1 Gammaproteobacteria bacterium | reverse complement strand
ATTGACCTGGGGCGCAATGATGTCGGCAGGATCTGCCAAACGGGCAGTGTTGAGGTCACCGACCAGATGGTGGTTGAGCGCTACTCCCATGTGATGCATATCGTTTCTAACGTCACTGGCAAGTTAAAGCCTGGCTTAACAGCGATGGATGCTCTGCGTGCTACTTTCCCGGCGGGGACTGTTTCTGGAGCACCCAAAATTCGCGCACTTGAAATTATTGATGAGGTGGAGCCGGTTAAGCGCGGTATCTACTCTGGGGCGGTAGGCTATCTCTCTTGGCACGGCAATATGGACACCGCCATCGCAATCCGTACCGCCGTGATTAAAGACGGTCAACTGCATGTGCAGGCAGGAGCTGGCATTGTGGCTGATTCGGTGCCTGAAATGGAGTGGCAGGAAACGCTTAACAAGGGGCGGGCTATCTTCCGTGCAGTGGCCATGGCCGAGCGGGGATTAGATAATCTCTAGCATGAAACCAGTAGTACAAAACCAGTAGTACAAAACCTTAGCAGCGCCAGGGTCGATTACTCGGCCCTGGCGCCACCAAGGGCCGCATGCATTACATCTGCATTATGACGCATCATGGCCGGGTAGTTGACGGCTGGGCCATCTGAACGGCTTAGTGAGTCTACATACAGCGGCCCGGCGAGGGGGATGCCGGTCTCCCTCGACAAGGCATCCATATGAATATTCGCGGTGGTGCTTTCATAAAAAAGCGCGGACGGGCGTGGGCGTTTCTCACCAAGGTATTCGCTCATTTTAGCCATCGCCTGGGCGCTGCCTTGGGTCTCATGATTTACTCCCCATACTCCCTGTGCCTCAAACGCATAGGCACGGGCAAAGTAACCAAAACCGGCTTCGCTGGTGATAAGCGTGCGATTGGTGTGGGGAATGCCGTCGAGCCGCTCTTTCAAGACTTGATTGAGGGCAGTAAGCGATTTATGCGCTTCTTCAGCGCGGGCATAGAAGGCGTCGGCTTGCTCGGGAAGGTGCTCTGCTAACGTTTCGGCAATCACATCGATATACGCCATAGCCCCTTGCGGGTCCATCCACATATGGGGGTCAGGCTCCTCTTTATACTGCCCAGTGGAGATCGTTAGCGGAGTGAAGTCGGCTTTTTTGGCTACTTCCACTAAGGTGAGTTGTTCATCAGCCATTGCTTGCACATGGTGGATCCAAGGCTCTAAGCCTAGGCCGTTGTAAAATAAAATATTAGTCTCTTCCAGTGCGAGCACGTTGGGGGGAGTGAGCTCCCAACGGTGAACATCCTCTCCCACTGGAACGATGACCTTCACATTGACAGTGTCTCCGGCCACCCGCTTGACCAAATCCTCCAGAACAGAAAATGATGCCAAAATCCGGAGTGAAGTAGCCGCATAGGCGGGCGCCGCGCTTAATAGCGCAACGAATAACAGCGTACACAACCAAATAACCCGCTTGTACATCCTGCGCTCCAAATTGTAGAAAAAGCCATCGAATATGACAGCCATTAAGAAAGATGGCAGATGATAGTGATGGCGCTGGTGCGTTGCCAGTGGCAATAAAAACACTGATTAGGGAGAGTACCTACAGGGTGGTTCCCAGCGAGCCTAACTGTCACTATGCTTATTCATATTACTCCTTTAAGCATAGCGTGCCTTATGACTGACCGAAGTGTTTCTTCTTTAGGGCGGCGGCGTGGCCACCCCCAGGGCCGAGATTTGTCCCCCGTCGCGTTGGTGACATTGCGCGCACTGCTGGGTGATGAGCGAATCCAGCCTGAGTTGCGCCAGCGCGATCAGTTGCTTGAGCACCTGCATGCCATTCAGGATGCCCACGGCCATTTATCAATGGTAGAACTGCGGGCATTAGCGGCCTATATGAACCTACCCATGGCGGCAATTTACGAAACGGCCACCTTTTATGCCCATTTTGATGTGGTGCAAGACGGTCAGGCACCCCCGGCTGATACCACTATTCGTGTATGCGACTCACTCTCCTGTCAGTTAGCCGGAGCGACCCAGCTTAAAGCCAAACTGGAAGCAGGTTTTGACCCGGAAATGGTACGTGTATTACGTGCCCCCTGCATGGGCCGTTGCGACAGTGCGCCTGTAGTTGTGGTGGGCCACCACCATGTGCAGTTTGCTACTGCAGAAGGGGTAGAGGCCATTGTGGATACGGGCCATTTTCATCCGGAGGCGATTTTATGGCAGCGGCTTCAGGCGTATCAGCAGGAGGGCGGTTATCAACTGCTGAGCGAATGCCGCGCAGGCCAAGTCAGCGTTGATGAATTAATGGCAACCCTTGAAAAAGCAGGGTTAAGAGGGCTGGGTGGCGCAGGCTTTCCTACCTTCAAAAAGTGGCATTTTGTGCGACAAGCAGCGGGTCCACGTTATTGCGTTATTAATGCCGATGAAGGTGAACCGGGCACGTTTAAAGATCGCTATCATCTTGAAAAATCCCCCCACCAATTTTTGGAAGGTGCGTTAATTAGCGCCTGGGCGATTGAGGCGCAGGCGCTGTATATCTATCTGCGTGACGAGTATCCGGGGTTGCATCGCGTGCTGCGCGAAGCGATTCATGAGCTAGAACAAGCGGGGTTGCTGACGGCGGGTTATATCGTTTTGCGTCGTGGTGCCGGAGCGTATATTTGCGGCGAAGAGTCGGCGTTGCTTGAGTCGTTGGAAGGCAAACCTGGCAAGCCCCGACATCGCCCACCCTATGTGGCCCAACAAGGGTTGTTTAATCGCCCGACGCTGGTCAATAACGTCGAGACGGTCTATTGGATAGCGCCCATTTGGCACAAAGGGGCGGAGTGGTTTGCCGGGCATGGCCGTCATGGACGCTCCGGGCTACGCAGTTTTTCAGTATCGGGCCGTGTAAAGCACCCTGGTGTTCACTTGGCGCCAGCGGGAATCACTTTACGTGAGCTAATTGATGAATACTGCGGCGGTATGGCAGAGGGGCACCAATTATCGGCCTACCTGCCCGGCGGTGCATCGGGCGGTATCTTGCCTGCCAGCAAAGCGGATATCCCGCTGGATTTCGATACGCTCCAAGAGCATGGCTGCTTTATTGGTTCAGCGGCGGTAATCGTGCTTTCCCAGCAAGATAACTTGCAGGCGGTGGCGACCAATTTGTTGGCTTTCTTTGCCGATGAGTCATGTGGTCAATGCACACCTTGCCGGGTGGGCAGCGAAAAAATGCTTACCCTGCTGGAGCGAGACGACTGGGATGTTGGCCAGCTCACCCGCTTGGCTCAAGTGATGCAGGATGCCTCTATTTGCGGTTTAGGGCAGGCAGCGCCCAACCCTGTATTAGGGCTGTTAAGCGATTTTCGTGCTGAGCTTGCCCAACAGCAAATTATTGTCAGCGATGCCACTGAGCAGGTTGCTGAAAGAGGTACGCCATGACGGCTTCTTTTGCTTTAACACTGGATGGCCATGAAGTCACCGCTTACGCCGGTGAAACCCTATGGCAAGTCGCCCAGCGCGCAGGGGAAACCATTCCCCACCTATGCTTTAAAGATGCCCCTGGTTACCGCGCCGACGGCAACTGCCGTGTGTGTATGGTCGAGGTGGAGGGCGAGCGTGCCTTAACGGCGAGCTGCCTGCGTGAGGCGACGCCCAATATGGTGGTTCGCAGCGCAAGCTCCAAGCGCGCTAAAGTTGCCCGGGAAGGAGTGTTAGAGCTGCTAATGGCAGATCAACCTTCTCGTGAACAAAGCCCTGATCGCTCGAGTCACTTTTGGGCGATGGCCGAGCAGTTGGGCGTTGAAGAGGGCACCGTCAAAGCTTGGCTACCACCCCGGCGCGAAGAAACGCTGAGTCCAGGTGATACGTTGGACACCAGCCATCCCGCCATGCAGGTTAATTTAGCCGCCTGTATCGAGTGTACGCTCTGCGTGCGTGCCTGCCGTGAAGTACAAAGTAACGATGTGATTGGTATTGCGCATCGCGGTGCTATGTCCAAAATCGTGTTCGACTTTGACGACCCGATGGGCGCAAGCACCTGTGTCGGTTGCGGTGAGTGCGTGCAGGCGTGCCCGACAGGTGCGCTCATGCCGGCAACGCTAATTAATGCTATGGGGCAGGGCGACTCAAAGGCGGTCGATCGCCAAGTAGATTCAGTTTGCCCCTACTGCGGCGTCGGCTGCCAGCTTACTTATCATATTAAAGATGATGTCATTGCCTATGTTGAAGGGCGCGATGGCCCGTCTAACCACAACCGGCTGTGTGTTAAAGGTCGTTTTGGCTTTGATTACCCAAGCCATCCTGCGCGTTTAAAAACGCCGCTGATTCGCAAGCCTGGCGTTCCGAAAAGCTTGGATCCTAGCTTTGACCCTGCTCAGCCGCTCAGCCATTTCCGTGAAGCAACCTGGGAAGAAGCGCTGACGGCAGCTGCAGACGGTTTGGTTGAACTAAAGGCAGCGCATGGACCTAAAACACTGGCAGGCTTTGGCAGCGCCAAGTGCTCCAATGAAGAGGCGTGGCTGTTCCAGAAACTGGTGCGCACCGGCTTTGGCAATAATAACGTCGACCACTGCACCCGGCTTTGCCATGCAAGCTCAGTGGCGGCGCTGATGGAGTGTTTGGGATCGGGGGCGGTGACCGCCTCGTTTATGCAAGCGCTAGAATCGGATGTGGTAATTCTCACCGGTTGTAATCCCGCCGTAAATCACCCCGTGGCCGCAACGTTTTTCAAGCAGGCTGCCAAGCGTGGCACCGAAATTATTATTATTGACCCTCGTGGTCAGGCGTTGGATGCCTACGCTACCTTGAGCGTCAGGTTTACACCGGGTGCCGATGTGGCGCTGTTTAACGGCATTCTTCATGTGATTATCGCTGAAAGGCTGTATGACGAGACGTATATTGCCGAGCATACCGAAGGCTTTGAAGCGCTGAAACAGAGCGTGGCAATGAGTACGCCGGAAGTGGTGAGCGAGCTGTGCGGCGTTGAGCCTGCCTTAATTCGTGATATTGCCCGGCGTTACGCCAATGCCGACAAGGCGATGATCTTCTGGGGCATGGGTATCTCCCAACATAGCCACGGTACTGACAACGCCCGTTGCTTAATCTCTCTGGCGCTGGCCTGTGGTCATACTGGGCGCCCCGGTACGGGGCTGCATCCGCTGCGCGGTCAGAATAATGTACAAGGCGCCTCTGACGCAGGGCTAATTCCCATGGTACTGCCGGATTATCAGCCGATAGGCGATGCCCAACTACGCTCCGCTTTTGAAGAACTGTGGAACATGCCGTTGGATGCCGAGCCGGGCCTGACGGTGGTTGAGATAATGGATGCCATTCACGCAGGCCAAGTGCGTGGTATGTATATTCTGGGTGAAAACCCGGCGATGTCCGACCCAGACCTTCACCACGCCCGCGCTGCGCTGGGCAAGCTTGAGCATTTGGTCGTGCAGGATCTGTTCGTGACCGAAACCGCGCAGTTTGCCGATGTGATTCTGCCTGCTTCCGCGTGGCCGGAAAAAGAGGGCACGGTGACCAACACCAACCGTCAGGTTCAATTGGGGCGGGCGGCACTGCCATTACCCGGTGAGGCCAAGCCAGACTGGTGGATTATTCAAGAAATCGCCAAGCGCTTCGGGTTGGCGTGGAATTATAACCATCCTCGCGAAGTGTTTAGCGAAATGCAGCAGGGCATGGCCTCATTGAATCACATCGGTTGGGAGCGGCTGGTGGAGGAAGGTTCGGTAACTTACCCCTGCGCTGCCGATGACGCCCAGGGCCAGGATGTGGTGTTTAGTGACGCTTTCCCACGTGTCGGTGGGCGTGCTAAGTTTTCGCCCACCCGGCCGCTGCCGCCCGACGAGCCGGTGGATGATGCCTACCCCACAGTGTTGACCACGGGGCGGCAGTTAGAACATTGGCACACCGGATCGATGACGCGGCGTAGCGTAGTGTTGGATGCTTTAGAGCCTGATGCCGTTGCCAGCCTTTCCCCTGGCGAGCTCAATCGCTTGGGCGTTGCGCCGGGCGGGCGGCTGACGATTACCACCCGGCGGGGCACCATTACCCTGGCTGCTAGAGTCGACCCTAAAATTCCCGACGGCATGGTGTTTGTGCCGTTCGCCTATGCCGAAGCTGCGGCCAATCTACTCACCAACCCAGCCCTCGACCCCTACGGCAAAATCCCCGAGTTTAAGTATGCGGCCTGCCGGCTGAGCCGAGGCGACACTTAACCCCTGCAAGAGGGCGCTTGGTTGCGGTATCATCGAAGGCATAAAGTAGATGGCAACACATTACCGACCTGGGTAACGCATGAGCCATTGCAATGACAGTAATAGGAGTATCAAGCAGTTATGGCTCAGAAAGTCCTTATGCTGGATAACTATGACAGCTTCACGTTTAACATCGTGCAGTACCTTGGCGAGCTGGGCGCAGAGGTGATCACTCACCGTAATGATGAGATTACCATTGAGCAGATTGAAGCGCTGGCGCCAACGCACTTAGTCGTCTCGCCTGGCCCCTGTACGCCCAACGAGGCGGGTATTTCCATGGCCGCTATCGAACACTTTGCTGGCAAGCTGCCTATTTTGGGCGTTTGCCTAGGGCATCAGGCGATTGGTCAGGTTTATGGCGGCAAAGTAGTGCGTGCCCCGCAAGTG
>JAMCZP010000331.1:3415-28629 GCA_023485185.1 Gammaproteobacteria bacterium | reverse complement strand
AGCCGTCGAAATCCTCCAGATCCGTGGCAATGACATCGGTCACGAGGCCTGTGCGCCAAGGGGCATCGGCATCCAAAGAAGCATAGGAAAGGACGGGGGTGAAAGCGAGGTTGGGGTGCCGTTCCGCTAGACTCTCAAAATGGTCTACGAGATAGAGATCGCGGACGCTGCGTGCACCGAAATAAACATGGATAGGTTGCTTCATACCGCTTGCGATTGCCGTCTCTACAATCCCTTTGATCGGCGCAAGGCCCGAGCCACCGGCGACGCAAAGGATCGGCCCTGCATGCTGCTCGCGCAGGTAGGAAGAGCCGAATGGCCCTTCGACCATTACCGGATCACCGACCTTCAACTGCGCATGGATGCGCTGGGTTGCGACCCCACCCGGCACCTGGCGGATATGGAATTCGAGTTCTCTATCGCCGGGCTGGCACGCCATGGAATAATCTCGGGAGGGAGCGCCCGGGAAGGTAAGCCGAGCGTATTGGCCTGCGGTAAAAGCGAGTGGTTCGCCGCCGTCGATAGCGAGCCGGATATCCTTGATGTCGTGTGTAGCGTCCCCGATCGCGGTCACTCGACAGTTTAGACGGCGGTGTGGATGGGATGGGAACTCCTCGTCGCCGCCAAGCCACGCGACAATCACATCCGTTGTCGGGATCGAGCAGCAGGCAAGGATCAGCCCCTGCGCCTTCTCTGTATCTGTGAGCGCGAAACGGCTATGTTCCAGAAAATCGACCTTGCCGTCGATCAGACGCGACTTACAAGTGCCACAGCGTCCAGATCGGCATCCATGCGGATAGTCGATACCTTGTTCGAGCGCTGCGTCCAAAACGGTCTGGGTTGTGAGAACCGGAATGGTTCGGTTCGCTTGTTGTATCCAAACCTTGCTTGAGGGGGAGGGGGTTGCTTCATTTTGTGTGATGACTCGCGCCCGCGCCTGAAGTACTGCTTCGATCTCGGGTTTCTGCTTTGCGAAACTACCGTAAGTGAACCAGCCTTCTCCGGCGGTAATCGGAGCAACCCGCACGCCGTAGCGATCCAGCGCCTCCTGCATGACGGCCTGCTCGGTCAGATTGCGTTCGTCGTAGAGGATGCCTTCGCGATGGAGCCATGCCTTTAGGGCGTGGCAATCTGGGCAGGTCGGCGTTGTATAGATCGTGAGGAGAGTGGGTATGACTGCATTTTTTTCGAAGACCATGATGTCCTCCATTGTGTTTGTTGTGCAGGCTCCGGATCTAAAAGAACATGGAGCCCGCTTTTTTTGAGCGCTTACTCCGCTGCGGCGAGGCGCGGCTGTTTGACACTAGTGCTATGGGAGGCCACATCGCCGTGCATCGGCGCCTTGAACCGGCGCAGCCGCAGGGCATTACCAAGGACGAAAACGCTGGAGAGGGCCATGGCGCCGGCTGCAAAGATCGGCGACAGCAGCAGGCCGAAGGTAGGATAGAGCACTCCCGCCGCTACTGGGATCAGCGCTGTGTTGTAGGCGAAGGCCCAGAACAGGTTCTGCTTGATATTGCGGATCGTCGCTTGGCTGATCGCGATTGCGTTAGGCACCCCTTTCAGGCTGCCGGACATCAGAACGACATCGGCCGCTTCGATGGCCACGTCGGTGCCGGTGCCGATGGCAAGGCCGACATCGGCCTCTGCCAATGCCGGTGCATCATTGATGCCGTCGCCCACGAAGGCGAGTCGACCATACTCAGCTTTCAACCGCTTGACCGCGTCCACCTTTCCACCGGGCAGCACCTCAGCCACGACCTCATCGATGCCAAGGTGGCGTGCGATGGCCTCGGCCGTGCGGCGGTTGTCGCCGGTGATCATCACGACCTTAAGCCCCAGATCATGCAGCGCTCTGATCGCCTCGGGCGTCGTTTCCTTGATCGGATCGGCGACCGCCACGATGGCGGCGAGCTTTCCGTCGATCGCCGCATAAAGCGGGGTCTTGCCTTCGTCACCGAGCCTGTGGGCAGTCTCGGTGAACAGGGCCGTATCGAGACCAAGCTTGGTCATGAAGCGGTCGGCGCCAATCTCGACACGTACGCCTTCTACCTCGGCCTCGACGCCCAAACCGGTTACGGAATCGAACCCCTTCACTTGCGGTAGATCCAGCCCTTCGGCCTTGGCCGCTTCGACGATGGCACGTGCGATGGGATGCTCGGACTGGACTTCAACAGCCGCAATCTTGGCAAGAACGTCTTGTCGGTCGAAGCCTTCGGCTAGGTGGAGATCCGTCAGAGCCGGTTTGCCCTCAGTGAGGGTGCCGGTCTTGTCGAGTGCAACGACCTTCGCTTCTTTAAGAAGCTGTAAGGCTTCGCCTCTGCGGAAGAGTACGCCCATCTCAGCCCCGCGCCCGGTGCCTACCATGATTGAGGTCGGCGTAGCGAGACCCATGGCACAAGGGCAGGCTATGATCAGCACGGCCACTGCGTTGACGAGGCCAAAGGTGAGAGCAGGGTCGGGACCCCAGATCATCCAGACGATAAAGGTTGCCGCGGCAGCCAGCATGACGGCCGGCACGAACCACATAGTCACCCGGTCAACCACGGCCTGGATTGGCAGCTTAGATCCCTGCGCCTCCTCGACCATACGGATGATCTGCGCGAGCATCGTATTGGCTCCGACGGCGGTCGCCTCGAAGACTAGCGCTCCGGTCTGGTTGACCGTGCCAGCCACTACCTCCGAGCTTTTCGACTTGGCGACCGGAACCGGCTCGCCGGTGATCATGGATTCGTCTATGTAGCTTTTTCCTTCGATCACCGTGCCATCGACCGGCACACGCTCGCCGGGTCGCACCTCAATGATATCGCCAGGTGCGACATCGGCGACGGCAATCTCGGTGGTCTGGCCGTCACGGCGCACCCGAGCCATCTTGGGCTGGAGACCGACGAGACGCTTGATCGCCTCCGATGTACGGCCCTTAGCGCGCGCTTCGAGATACCGACCCAGCAGAATAAGGGTGACGATGACCGCGGCCGCCTCAAAATAGATGTTCACGGTGCCTGCTGGGAGCAGTGACGGTGTGAAAGTTGCCACGACCGAATAGAGAAACGCGGCGGACGTGCCCACCGCGACGAGACTATTCATGTCTGGCGTGCCGCGCAGCAGCATCGGAAAGCCGTGGGTATAGAAACGAAGGCCAGGAATGCTGAGCACCAGAAGCGTAAAGCCGAACTGAATATACCAGTTGGTCTGCATGCCGATTGTGTTCATGATCAGCTCATGCATGCCGGGAATGAGGTGACTGCCCATTTCAAGGATGAAAACAGGGAGCGTTAATGCAGCTGCCAGCGTCAAGTCGCGCTTGAGAGCGGCTTCCTCTGCATCCTTGCGAGCGGCCGTTTCAGCATGTTCGTCGCTGCTCCGATCGATCGGTTTGGCTTCATAGCCGGTTTGTGCGACCGCCTCAATCAGTGTGGCTAGGTCTGCGCCGCCTGTTATATGAGCACTCTCGGTTGCGAGGTTGACTGTGGCCGTGGTTACTCCGGGCACCGCCTTCAGTGCTTTTTCGACCCGGCCGACGCAGGAGGCGCAGGTCATGCCGGTGATCGCCAGATCAATCGACGCTTTCGGAACATCATAGCCAGCCTCCCGAACCGCTTTTGCCAACACCTCACGCGCGACCGGGGCCGTCAATGTTATCTCCGCTTTTTCTGTTGCTAGGTTAACGTTTGCGCCTTCGACGCCGTGTATAGCTTTCAATGCCGCTTCTACACGGCCGACACACGATGCGCACGTCATGCCTTCGACCGGCAGGCTCAGACGAGTGTCGAAGGATATTGATGATTTAGTATCTTGTTGGTGTGTGACGGTAGCCATGGAACTACTCCTGTAATGTTTCTGTTGAAAAAAAGAGCTTGGACCTTCCCACAATGGGAAGGTCAAGCCCTGGGCGAATTTATTTTGTGAAGCACTGGTTTGGGCCTCCGTCGGCTTAGCCGCAGTCGTAATCCGTTTGCCAGCAAATCTCCCAGCAGCCGTCCTGCGCTTTTTAGATACTGACAATCGCAAGCCATTGCTTGGTGCGAAAGACTGGTGGTGCGCGCCGACTTACAAAGTCGGACCGTTCGGCTTTGAGCACATCCATGTAGATGCTTTCACCTGCTGAGAACCGCACGCGGGCAAGACGAGCCACCTCGCGATTTACTGCTGACTCAAGCAAATACAGTCCAAGCGTGCTGCCCGCTGTGCCATAGACTTTGAAGGCATTGTCGGTTTCCTGCAGTGCTCGCAACACGGTTCGGTCTAGACGATCAAGGCCTCTTGGGTGCGCGGCTCGCTAGCGGTGATTGTTCTAACGGCCAGCAATACACGCTTAGGCGTAACCGCAGGTAACCGGAAGACTTGGAGCGCTTCGCCAAGGAGGATGACCAGTGCGTTGGCGGCATGACCTAGGCCAAGGAGGACGGGACCAGCACGAAGACGGCCGTTCGGGGGAGCCTTGCGCCACTGTCAGCAGTTGCATAGGGCTTCCTTTTTAACGGGGGCATTGGCACGTTATTGAACGGCACGTTTCACGAGCGATGCACGTAGCTTGTCGAAGTCAGCCTGGGGGACTTGCACGGCTGAACCGTATTTACCGCTGAACCACTCCTGGGTCGTGGCGGGCCATTGGCTAATCAGTCGCTGGATCTGTCCCGCTTGAAACGGCGTTACTAGCTTGATAGCGGATTTAGTAATGGATTTACCGTTATCGTCCTGGCCCCGTGTAGTGATATTGAGAAGGGCGCAGTAATACTGAGAGATGCCGGGTGTTTCAGGGTCGACCTGACTCACACAGCGATCGACCTATGCTGAAAGACCTGGTGCCGCCAGGGTTCTAGGGTCTCCTGACCCTCACTCTGATCGACCGGGTAGTGTGTCTTTCCACGGACCTGTCGGTGACCCGGGAACATCTGGCAGCGAGGGCTCACCTCGTCGAAGCATGTGACTCAAGAAGGGCCTGACAGCCTTTCATTACTGTCGTGTCCAGGCTATCGAACTCGGTGAAGCCATCCTGAATCAATAGCTTGGAGACCCACCATGAGTCAGCAACCCAGTGATCGCTCTGTCATTATCGGCGGTGTTGATACCCACAAGGAGCTGCATGTGGCCGCCGTCGTGGATGCCCATGGCCGCGTGCTTGGCACCGCCAGCTTTCCGACCACCCGGCATGGCTACAAGACCATGCTGACCTGGATGCGCTCCTTCGGCGAGGTCAGCCGGGTAGGGATCGAATGCACCGGCACCTATGGAGCTGGACTGCTGCGCTGCTTGCAGCGCACCGGTATCACTATCCTGGAGGTCACGACACCCGATAAGACCGTACGGCGCAAGCGTGGCAAGGATGACGCCATCGATGCAGAGAATGCCGCTCACGTAGCCTATGCGGGCGTTTGCACCGTCACTCCAAAGACCCGTGATGGCATGATCGAGGCCTTGCGCGCACTCAAGGTCTGCCGGAAGACTACCGTGGCAGCTCGCCGTGTGGCGCTTCAGATGATCCAGACCCAGGTTATCTCCGCACTAGAGGAGCTGCGCGATCAGTTGAGCAACATGTCGCGGATGAAGTTGATCCGAACGCCGGCCGCATGGCGCCCTGACTGATTGGATGTCGGGAAGTCACAATGGCCTACCGCATCGCTTTGAAATCCCTCGCGCGCCGCTACCTGGAGCTACACGACGAGATTGCCGATTTGGACGTCATGATCAAGGCTATCGTCGATGATCTGGCACCAAAGTTGGTGTCGCGAACGGCAGTAGGCTACGAGTCGGCGGCACAGCTACTGATCACAGCAGGCGACAATCCGGACCGTCTTCGCTAAGAAGCCAGCTTTGCGGCGCTATGTGGCGTTAGTCCTATTCCTGCCTCGTCAGGCAAGACGCAGCGGCACCGGCTCAACCGGGGTGGCGATCGGGCCGCCAATAGTGCGCTGCATATCATCGCCATCGGGTGACTACGCTTGGATGCCGACACTCAGGCATACATTGCCCGGCGGGTAGCAGAGGGCCACTCCAAGCTGGAAGCCATTCGATGCCTGAAACGCTATATTGCACGGGAGCTCTATTATGTGATGCGCAGCCGTCATCGGGAGATCAACCAGACGCAAATCGCCACTTGACACTTAGAAGGGCGCCCGAGGAAGCCAATATCTCTCGATCCGCTACACAGAGCGTATGGCTGAAGAGGGTATCGATGCCTCAGTCGGCACCACCGGCGACTCCTACGACAATGCGCTGGCCGAGACCATAATCGGCCTATTCAAAACGGAGGTGATTCACCATCGTGGTTCAAGGAAGGGGCTAGATGCCGTTGAATATGCCACGCTGGAGGGGGTTGACTGGTTTAACAATCGCCGACTGCTTGAACCCATCGGAAACGTTCCACCAGCAGAACGAGAAAGAACGTATTATCGTCAACTGGAGGAGTCGGGTGAAGCTGCCTGACTCAAACAAACCGGTCACCGGAATAACCGGGGCGGTTCACTCTTACTACTGATATCTCCCGTTTTTTTGTGGGGTATGTCTTCTTACCTCCGAGGGAAAGAGGAGGCGTTGGTGTTGTCCGTTCTAGTAGACTCAAGTGGCGCATTGAAAGAGTCATTGCTTTTTGGGTGAGTAAAGTTTTTTCTTTATGATAGAGGAAGATAACCATTGACCGTACTCACTACTAAATAGTCGAACTGAAAACCGGCTGAAAGATGGTCCCGTCAACTAGGTGCTCCTCCAGTTGGCCAGCCCCAAGTATATCCATCCGTGACGGGTAATGCCTTAATAGCTGCTTTGCTTGCCTGCGGGTGGATTCTGAAATATCTGTGTTATGGCTAAGCACTATTAAGAACTCGCGGGCCTGAATGACCGATCGTGTGCGCTCACTTGGCATGGTCATAAAATTCTCCAGTAAGTCTGGTAAAGCCGCCACACATCAAGTGGACGGCTCAGGTCGAAAACAGAGGTGTACATTATTGAGATGCGACAGCAGGTAGTTGAGGTTGAGGCTGCCAAAAGAGGTTCTGGCCAATCCGACCGAACCCTTTGCTAGATTGACGGCGAAAAGCCCGCTGTTGGTTATCCGCCATCGCACTTTGCCCATCCGCGTCACGAATATAACGGGCCAACGTCATCGCTGCGGGATGACCGTAACGGGCGCCCGGCGAAGCACACGTCCACACATGGCGTAATGTCATCGCAATATCGGGCTCATGTGCATCTAAGTACGCAAGCCCGTAGGCACAAGCCTCTAGCGTAAACACGTCATGACTGCAGAGCTTCCAGGCCGCATTTGGCTTGCCCTTGGAGTCATAAGTATATGTCTTACCAATATCGTGCAATAACCCCGCTACAAAGCAAGTTTCCTGCATCAGCCGCGGCACGGCTGGCTCATTAAGGCGCAGCATTGCCACAGCATTGTTAGCGACGTTCAACGAGTGCTCTAGTAAGCCACCCGGATAAGCATGGTGGTACGTCACGCTGGCTGGTGCATTCAGAAAGGCTTCAAGACGATCTTTACGTTCCAGTACCCGCGTCAAGAACGTACGGAGGCATTCCGATTGAAGCGATTGCACGGTTGCGACTAACTGATCGAATACCTCTGGTACTGGGCAATATACCCGCGGCAACGATTGCAGTGTCATCAACGAGATCACTTCCTCTCGGGTCGCCTTGCGAAACTCATCAAGTAGGAATTGGCCTGACAAACACTTCACTCCGGAAGCGGTAACAAAGTCCAGGTGGCCGATGCGCTCAGGTACTGTTGTTTTGCTCAAGTTGAGCATCGCGATTTGATCCCCCACACAATCGCTTAGCCGCAGCTTTAAGAAGGGCGTTTTCGCGTTGTCGAACTCTACTAAGCGCCCAGTAAGGCGATAAGTGCCCGTGAAGGTGCGAGACAGGTGAGTAGGGGCGTTATCAAGCCGTTTCATGACGCTGCTCCTTCTGGGGCTTAGTGGGCGTGGTGTTGCCTAACAAACGCTCAAAGGCAGAGCCATCCATACGGGTGGCATTGGGGACGTAACGGGAATAGACCTTGAACAGCATCTCGGTTGAACTGTGGCCCAGCATTCGCGCCACCCATTCCGGGTTTTCACCTGAGGCCAGAAAAAGCGTCGCGGCGGTATGGCGTGTTTGGTAAGGGCGCCGCTTGGTTAGCCCAAGAGACTTCAGCAAGGGATACCACACGCGCTTCGTCACATTATTGTGATCAAGCGGCTGCCCCAGTTGATTGCAGAACACGTATTGGCTCATATGCCCAGTGGCGGCGTACTGCGTTTTTAGGGCGTCATACACTTGCCCGAACATGGGGATTTCTCGTTGTGACCCATCGGTCTTGGTGTATTCCGTTTCGCCATTAATCAGTGTTTCGCGAACTAAGATTTCACGCTTAGCAAAATCAATGTTTTTCCACTTCAATCCATCGACTTCGCCTGTGCGCATGCCGGTAAAGAACCGTACCGTGTAATAGTTGCAATAGTCTGCGCGGACGTTGTCGATGATGCGTTGCACCTCGTGTAGTGAAAACGGCTCGATATGCGTCTTCTGTAGCTTTAACGGCTTAATATTTTTGTACGGCGTCTCAAAATCGAAACGCTCGGCCGCCTCATCAAGCACCATACGCAAAATGGACATATGGCTGTTGATCGTCTTTGGCGACACTAACCCTGTGGTACCGCGGCCCTTGCGCTTGGCTAGTCTGGTGCGAAACGCCATGATGTCGGCCTTGGATATATCTCCGATGGGCTTTTTCCCAAACGCTGGCTTCAACGAGCTATCCAAGATCGAACTCACATTGCGTGCGTGAGAGGCACGCCATTGGATTTTGCTTTCGTCGAACCACTGATCAGAAAAATCGTTGAAGAGCGGTGTCTCCACAGTCGGTTGAGTGTTCTCAATCTGTGCAGCTTGAAGAGATTGATTTTTAGCGGCGTTATTTAACCCCAGCTTCTGCAAATTTTTACTGCCAGGGAAAAACTCAGCATAGTCGAGGTCATCTAGCAAAATCTTTGCTTCTACCTTTGCCAGTAATTGCTCCACCTTTTTTCTGTTAGTGGGCGTGTCTTTCAGTGCAGTTTGCTCACGCAACCGTAGGCCTTGGTAGAAAAAATCCAGATAGAGCTTCCCCGTCTCTTTACGTTGGCGAACCTTACCCATGGCTATAGCCTCCATTTGCCATCGGAATGGAAATGTTGCCATGAGCGGCTTTTAGCATTTCTTTTTCAACGGCTTCCCATAAGAACAAAATCTTCCGTCGGCCAAATGGCTTGATGTAGTGGGTGCCCTCGATAAGGACGCTGTCTTTTAGCTGCTGTCGGATAGTGCGGCAGTCATACTTGATGCGCTGGGCAAGTTCTTCGGTCGTGAGATAGGTAAAAGATGATTCCATCGAAAACCTCCAAAAGGAGTGGTATTCTGCGTGACTAAAAGGCATTCCAAATATCAGAATGTCATCCTGAGTAGCATTTTAGACAGCAAAAAACCATTTGCAAGCATTTTTTGCCATTTAGAATGACAAAAAGCATTTCAAGGAGGTTTTGATGGTTCGTTGTCATCTCGCGCGCTTGATGGGTGAGCACAAAATGAAGATCGTGGATGTTGCGCGTGAAACAGGTCTTAACCGCAATACAGTTACGCTTCTTTATAAAGAAACTGCTCAGCGAATCGAGCTCGATGCTCTAGATAAGCTATGCAGGCTTTTCAATTGTAAGGTGGGTGATTTGCTAGAATTTCAGGAAGAACGTGCTACAAAGGGAAATGATTAGAGGCGGTGGAGTAAGTCGCCTGAAGGTCGTTAGAAGAAATTCCTGAAGAAATAGAGAATGCTAATGTGGCACATATACGTCACATATGTGTCACAGGATATTAGTATGCTAATAAACACAAAAAAGGCAGATCAGTAAGTAACTGATCTGCCTTTCAAAATATTGGTAGCGGGGACCGGATTTGAACCGATGACCTTCGGGTTATGAGCCCGACGAGCTACCAGACTGCTCCACCCCGCATCAACGTGTGGCGTATTCTACAGAAGTTTAACGTGAAGTCAATAGGGGTATTAACACGTTCGGCTTATAGCGGTGGCGAGCAACCTGCTGCAACATGGAAGGAGTGCAGCTATGCTTCAAGTAGCCATAACAAAAAGCTTACGCTTGTGCATCGCTAGACTTAATTATGCACTAGGGTAATACAAGCGCAATCGCGCTTATTCACAATGGCTTGCGACGAAACGTACATGCTTTGAGATCCAAGCCATTTGTCATATCAGGGAGGTAGTCAATGGCCAATCAAGCCCCCGTCGCCTGGGTAACTGGTGGAACTGGTGGTATCGGTACGGCAATTTGTCGTTCGTTGGCAGATGCGGGATATCTGGTCGTGGCGGGTTACCGTAACCCCTACAAGGCCAAAACCTGGCTAGAAACGCAGCATGCCGACGGCTATAACAATATCGAGCTGTCCGGTGTCGACCTTTCCGACCATAATGCCTGCCTACAAGGAGCCCAAGAAATTCATGACAAGTATGGGCCCATCAGTGTGCTCGTAAATTGTGCGGGTATTACCCGTGATGGCACCATGAAAAAAATGTCCTACGAGCAGTGGTACGAAGTGCTCGATACTAACCTCAACAGTGTCTTTAACACCTGCCGCAGCGTGATCGAGATGATGCTTGAGCATGGCTATGGTCGGATTATCAATATTTCCTCCATTAATGGTCGTAAAGGACAGTTCGGCCAGGTCAATTACGCGGCCGCGAAAGCGGGCATGCATGGTCTGACCATGTCGCTGGCGCAGGAAACGGCGACCAAAGGCATTACCGTTAATACGGTATCACCTGGCTATATTGCCACTGATATGATTATGAATATTCCAGAAAAAGTGCGTGAAGCTATTCGGGAGACGATCCCCGTTAAGCGCTATGGCACACCAGAAGAGATTGGCCGACTGGTCACGTTCCTAGCCGATAAGGAGTCCGGTTTTATCACCGGCGCTAACATCGATATCAACGGTGGTCAGTTTATGGGCTAGTGGTTTTCCACTGGCGGATAAACGCTAGCTTCCCTTACCAGGGGGAGAGCGCAAACGGGAGGCTATCAGCCTCCCGTTGTTCATGGGGATGAGGTATCGGCCCGCTATGGCAGCGGAACACGCGCCAGGCGACTCAATAGATTATCCAACTCTTTCACTTCAGTGGCCCATAGCGTGGCAGGCATAGGTCCCAGCGCCAGCAGCGCTACCAATATATCGGCTACTTCTTGATCACGGCTGCGCTCTTGATTGAAACCTTCATTTAAACGCTCAACCTGAATAGCTAGGCGCAGCGGTTCATCGCTTTGGCGAACGCTGCCTACCGCCAGCATTGAAAGGTGAACCCTTAATCGGGCAAGTGACTCGGCAATGTTGGCATGATTAGTATCTGATAGCGGCACCGCTACACTTTGACGTTGCTGGTTACGTTTTTTATGCGCCTCATTAAAAGCGGCCGGTAGAGAGGCGCTGAGCACTGTTTGCGCATCGACCTCACTGGGCACTGCTTCGTTAAGGTATTGCTGATCAGCGGCCAAATGGGCATTCACCAACGGCATTAGGGCGTGCCACAGCTGAACTGTGTCGGCTACCGCTAGGCGATTTAAGCGTTCTCGACGAGCACGTACAATGCCGCTCATGCGTCGCTGCATGCCTTCACTACGCCGGTTGCGTGGCAGTGGTTCTAGCTGATTAGCCTGACTTAGAAAATTATCCAGCGTGGCTGCTTCGCTGGCCTTAATAGGCTGCCAACTATCCATCTGGTCGATCAGGGTTTGCATCTCATCGAGCTGCTGTTGCTGACGTGCTGCCTGCTCGTGCTTATGTGCTTCACGTTGGGCAAATAGCTCGTCACACTCATGGCGAAAGGCTTTCCAAAGCGTTTGTTCTTCGCCTTTTGGGGCACGTCCAAGCCCACGCCACTGCTGCTGTAACTGTTTGGTCAGATGAATACGCTGGGACAAAGGCTGGCTTTCGTCGCTGCGTAGGGCAGCGACTTGGCTTATCAGCGCTTGTTTTTGCGAGGCGATAGTATCTGCGCGTTGATCAATGAGTGCCTGTAACCGATGACGAATATTACCGAAACGGCGCCCAACAGCTTCAGAGCGCTCGCGGGGTACCGGGCTATAATGGCGCCATTGTTGGCGCGCTTTATCGCGAATTTGCCGTAGCACATCGGGGTCTGCATCTTCAGCAGGCTGAGCCAGTAGGCTTTCAAGCTGGTCGCACAGTGCTTCTCGGGCTTGAAGATTGGCCTCGCGCTCTTCGCCCCGGCGTTTTCGCCAGGGTGCGAGGCGTTCATGAATATTGTCCGAGGCACTTCTAAAGCGGGTGGCCTGTTCACGGTTGGCGGCTGCGTCGCCCAGAGATTTCCATTCTTTGACCAATTGACGATGGTGGCGGTCTAGTGCGTCCTCCGCCATGTGGAGATCATTGGCGAGTGCTTCAATGCTAGCGCATAGCTGTTCGCGCTTGGGGCCGGCAACGAACCCCCGCCAGTCACGTAGCTCAGCAAGACGAGCCGCTAAATGCTTTAAACGTGCTTTAAGCGGTTGAGCGGCACTACTTTTTAGCGATTCAATGCGAGGCTTAAGCCGTTGATGCAGGCGGCTGGCGCTTTTAAACGCACCACGCTCAAGTAGGTGCTCAAAGGTATCAAGTTCGGCGGCATGGGCTGCTAGTGCGGCCTTATCTTCCGTGAGCTGGGCTTGGGTCGTGTTTTTTGAGCTGAGTGCCGCTTGAGCACGGCTGAGTAACGCGGGCGGTGTCATGGCGTCGGGCCACTGGCATTGGCTTACCTGCGCTGCCAATGTGAGGTGATCGCCATCCGCTAGGGCAGTCTCAATGGCCGGGCTGACCGCGCACCAACGCTGCCATGCCTCCAAACATTGGTCGTAGTGTTGAATGGCCAGCGTGTAGCGCTGGCGCATAGTGTCGCTAGGCGGATGCATATCAGAAAGTGATTGCCAGCGTTGGCCTAATAGCTGGCGCTGCGCACGTAGGCTGTCAATATCCTGCACCGCCATGGCTGAGGCGTGGCGTAGGCCGTCAAGCGTCTCTTCTATGCCTTCCAGTAACTGTTCGCGTGTGCTCTCAGCTTCGTCACGTCGTTCGACGCTTTGTTTACGTGCCTGTTCTTGAGTTTCGTGATCGTGAAGCGTTTTGCGGCAGTTGAGTAGCGCCTGATGAAAGCGATGCTCTTGCTCAGTGCTCGGTGGTTGGGTCAGTTGCTCCCATTGCCGCTCAAGATGACGAAAGCGGCCACCATAAAGTGGCTCCCAAGGCGCGCGTGCGTGCTGCTCCAATTGGCTTAACAGGGTCTCGCATTGCTGCTGTTCGGCTTCCAGCCATTCTGCGTCGCTACGTAAACGATTTAGGCGTTCTCGCGCTAGGCGCACAACTTGACGGTCACGACGAGCTTCTTTCAATAAGCGCTTAAGGCCTTCTTCACCTTCAACGCGCTCGGCTGCCTGATGACGTACGGCGGCGACGCCGTTGTGACACGCCTGATGGATCAAATCACCCTCGTCGGTGAGCTTGCCAAGGGCAATTAAGCGCAAATTGAGGTTGTCACCCTGTAAGGCGATAACGCTTAGCGCTCGTGGCTCTTCAATTTTATTGGCCAGGGTTTGTCGCTGCTGCAGGTCAGTATTGCCTTCAAGGCCACTAAGCCGTTGGCAGATGGCATTGAACCAAGCTTCTTCGTGCCGATAATGCGGATAATCATCAACAAGACCGGCGCAGTCATCCAATGCAAGCAGCGCGGCTAGACGAATCTGATGATCACTATCTTGAGTAAGCGACTGCAGCGCCTGGCGCTGTTCTGGTTGTTGAGGGTCGAGTCGCTGGAGGGCCTGGCGCCGCACCTCGGGGTCGGGATGTTGCCACCGAGGAGCGAACAGGCGTCTTAACAGTCCGTGCATGGATCATCCTGCTGGTGCGTAGCATGAAAAAAAATCAGTCGACGGTGACTTAGGCGGTTGCAGTCATCGGCGCTGTCGCTTAGCTTGGCATTACTACTCTTCGCATTACTATTTCGCATTACTATGATGTGGTCAGCGACTATTTTCTACACCACAATACGTGATAGTACGCTACCTTTATCTTACTTGAACATGACATGGAGTTCGGCCATGAGCCTTAACGTGGATAGTGCCGCTGTGGCCTTTACCTTCAAAGGCGGCATGTTGCCGATGACCGTCATGGAGCTAAGTAGCGCCGATCCAGAGCGAATCCGGCAGCAGCTGGCGGGCAAGCTTTCCCAGTCTCCTGCTTTCTTTCAGCATACACCGGTTGTGCTCAGCGTGGAAAAACTTGATGAACCCCACTTAGCCCTTGAGCGAATTTGCGCTGTTTGTCGAGATCATAAGCTGCTACCTGTGGCAGTGCGCGGTGGTTCAGAGCCCGTTCGCCAGTCCGCTTGGGCATTGGGGTTAGGATGGTTTCCGCCCATTGAGGAGGGGCGTGGTCGGGTGTTGGAAAGTGTTAACACGACACCTGTTCATGAAGTCACCCGTGATGATATGGAGTCAAACGAAGGTGAATCCCCAGCACTAGCGACACGCTTATACCGCGGCACTGTCCGTTCGGGGCAGCAGGTCAGCGCTTCTGAAGGTGACTTGGTCGTGATCGGTGCGGTTAACGCTGGAGCAGAAGTGTTGGCGGCAGGTAGCATACATGTGTACGGTGCGCTTCGTGGTCGCGCCTTAGCGGGCATTCATGGCAATACCCAAGCGGGTATTTACTGCCGTGAATTGGAGGCTGAGCTGCTTTCAGTGGCGGGAAATTACAAACGTTTAGAAGATATTGACTCTAAGCTTTTGAGGCGACCAGCAGAAGTTCACTTTACAAAAGAGCAGCTTGAAATTAAGTCTCTCGGATAAGGTGTTTTTATGAGCGTGCGTTGGTGCTTCATGCCTAGCGACGCCGAAGGCGCTATCCGTTACAGTATGGCATGTTGATGACATTGACGTTCCCGTTATGTGCAGAGCACCTATTAACGAGTGCTCGCGTTGAACGACTTCAAGAAGGAAGTGACTCTTGGCCAAAATAATTGTAGTGACCTCTGGTAAAGGAGGGGTCGGCAAAACCACCAGTGCAGCAGCTATCTCTACAGGACTTGCCCTGCGCGGTAAAAAAACCGTTGTGATTGATTTTGACGTAGGTCTGCGCAACCTTGATCTGATCATGGGCTGCGAACGCCGTGTCGTTTATGACTTGGTGAACGTGATTCAAGGCGAAGCAGGCCTCAATCAGGCGTTGATTCGTGATAAGCGCGTTGAGAATTTGTTTATTCTGCCGGCCTCACAAACCCGTGATAAAGATGCCTTAACCCAGGAAGGCGTTGCCGAAATCCTGGAGAAATTGAAAGAAGATTTCGACTTTATTCTCTGCGATTCTCCGGCGGGTATTGAGCGCGGTGCCCAATTGGCGATGTACTTCGCCGATGAGGCGATTGTGGTCACCAACCCTGAAGTATCGTCAGTGCGTGACTCTGATCGCATTTTAGGGCTGCTGGCATCCAAGACTCGGCGCGCCGAGCAGGGCGAAGATCCTATCAAAGAGCACCTGCTGGTCACTCGCTATAATCCTGAGCGGGTTACCTCTGGCGATATGCTGACGCTGGACGATATTCGTGAGATTTTAGCGATTAATCTACTGGGTTTAATTCCTGAGTCTGAGGCCGTGCTGCGCGCCTCTAACCAAGGTGTACCAGTGACCCACGATATTTCCAGCGACGCTGGCCAAGCCTACAGTGACACGGTATCACGCCTACTTGGGGAAGACATGCCGCTGCGTTTCCATGAACTGCAACGTAAAAGCTTACTGAGCCGTATGTTCGGGGGAGGTCGTCGATGAGATTACTTGAGTTCTTGAAGCGAGAGCGCAGGAAGTCTGCCTCAGTTGCCAAAGAACGTTTGCAAATTATTGTGGCGCATCAGCGTAGCCAGCGCGGCCAGCCCGACTATATGCCGCTGCTTGAGCGCGAACTGCTTGAGGTGATTCGTCGCTATGTGCACGTCGATGACGATGCGATCCAAATCTCCTTGGACAGCGAAGACAACTGCTCTGTGCTTGAGTTGAACGTTACGCTTCCAAAGAGCTAACCTATAGCGCTGATCTTAAGAGCAGGCCAAAGCGTCGAAGACGCGGCGAAAAGGGTGGCGGGTGTGCTAGGCTTGGGCTTTTCATTGCTCAGCGGAGTGCTTCTTCATGGCGCCACCCAATGCTGCCCCTGTCAGTTTCCTATGGCATGACTATGAAACCTTCGGGGCGGATCCGCGTCGCGACCGACCTGCGCAATTTGCCGCGCTACGAACCGACGCCGATTTGAATGAGATCGGCGAACCGATAGAGCTTTATTGCAAGCCGGCTGATGATTATTTACCCCATCCTGCAGCCTGTTTGATCACCGGTATTACCCCTCAAAAAGCTCAGCGCCATGGTATTCCAGAAGCGGCATTCGCAGGCGAAATACAGCGCTATATGAGCGAGCCCGGCACCTGCGTGGTCGGCTATAACAGCTTACGTTTTGACGATGAAGTCTCGCGCCATCTGTTTTACCGCAACCTGCTCGATCCTTATGCCCGCGAATGGCAGAACGGTAACTCCCGCTGGGATTTAATCGATGTTGTACGCGCGTTTTATGCACTGCGCCCCTCGGGCATAGAATGGCCATTGCGGGAAGATGGCGCGCCGAGCTTTAAGCTGGAGCATTTAACCGCCGCCAATGGTATAGCCCATGAAGGCGCTCACGATGCGGTGGCCGACGTGCGGGCGACCATAGCCTTGGCTCGCTTGCTCAAAGCGCGCAATGCCAAGTTATTCGACTATTTGCTTGGCCTGCGTGGCAAGCGTGCGGTTGCCAGCCAGCTCGATTTACCCAGTGCTAAACCACTACTGCATATTTCCCGCCGATATCCTGCCAGCAGAGGCTGCAGTGCCTTAGTGATGCCGCTGGCCGAGCATCCCACCAACCCTAATGGGGTGATTGTTTACGATTTAAGCGTTGATCCTAGCGATTTGCTGAGTATGAGCGCCGAGCAAATCCGTGAGCGTGTGTTTGTCAGCCAGCAGGATTTAGCTGAAGGTGAAGTGCGCATCCCACTGAAGGTGATTCATATCAATCGCTGTCCGGTGGTGTTTCCCGCCAGCGCCTTAAAAGATGTTGATGGGCCGCAAAAGGGTGAATACGGGACAATCGTTGAGCGCTTAGGCTTAGATGTGAAGATCTGTCGACGGCACTGGAAAGCCCTGCGCGATGCCAGTGGTCTCACTAGCAAAGTCGCCGAGGTATTCAGTGCAGGGTATGAGGATGCGCCGCAAGACCCGGATTTGATGCTCTATTCCGGCAGTTTCTTCTCCGCTGCGGACCGTCAGCAGATGGAGCGAGTGCGGGAAATGGAGCCGTGGGATCTGGTGGGTCAACGCTTTGCGTTTCAAGATCCGCGCTTGGAAGAGATGCTATTTCGCTATCGCGCGCGCAACTATCCCGACACGCTAGAAGGTGAAGAGCGCGAGCAGTGGGAGGCGTATCGCTGGATGCGTATTAATGACCCTGCGGTGGCGGGCTTTACATTAAAGGCTTTTGCGCGGGAAATTGCTCAGTACAATCAGCAAACCCTCTCTGATCGCGAACGGCAAATTCTGGAAGAGCTGGTCATGTTTATAGAAGCGATGATGCCAGCTCAGGCGTTTGACGCCTGAGCCAGAATCGGTTTTTTTAGCAGTGCGACTTATTCATTATGCACGTTGGGAAGCGCTGAGCGCGCTTCTCGATAGGCAGCCACATCGCTGGGTTCATCTTCTGGGTTGAAGCGAATGTCCAGCGTGTGCTCGAGCAGCGACGGCCAGAGCGCTTGTATATCCTCCAGGCTCACGTTCAGCACTAAGTCGGCCAGTTGCTCACGGCGATCAAAACGCACCTCTTCTAATGCCGTTGCCTGCCAGTAGCGGTTGGCCATGCCTGGTAGGCTGGTATCACGCTGACGCAGTTGGTTGTTGACTGCCTGGCGGTAGGGCGCCAAGTCCTCATCGCTTAATTGCTCAAGGCGCTGACTAGCTTCTTCAAGGAACGTATCCATACGCTCTGCAATGGTGTCGCTGTCGACATCCGGTGATTGAACAACTAACGCAATCCCAGGCGCTTCAAGCAGCGGCGAATAGCCTGCGTTCACCACGTATCCTAGTTGCTGCTCAGTGCGCAACTGCTGGTAGAACGGCGTCTCTAACCACTGGGCGATCACGCTGGTCGTGGCTTGCTCTTTGGGCGTTTGGTCGCGTCCCTGCATATAACGCAGTATCAACGACTCTTCACGGGTGCTATGAGGGTGGAGCACTCGGTGCTCTTCGCTAACCGCCAGAGGCGTAAGGTTGGCAATATCGTCGCGGGTTAAACGCGGACGAAGATAGCCACGCATGATCTCGGCCTGTTCGCGCGCTAAGTCGGCGTCAAGATTTCCCACCGCCATGGCGTCGACGTAAAGATCTTTTAGAAAGCGTTTGCGGAAGTCTACCAAATGGTTGCGCTCAAAGCGCTCGCTAGCGGTCAGAAAATCAGCGTTTGACCACTGCGGTGTAAGCAAGGCTTCGCCGAGCGTGCGGCTGGCTTGGCCGTAAAGCGATGCCTGAGGGGCATTGCGCCACTCGCGCTGCAGTTGGTAGCGCACGCGCTCAAAGGCGCCGTCGGTAATTTCCTCCGTTTTAAGCTGCTTGAGGGCCTGCTCAATCAGCGGCGTTTGACCATCCCGCCAGCCGGAGAATGAGAGTGTCATGCCACGGGCGTGCGGGTAGGCGCTGAACGCTTGACCTGCCAGCCAGGCGGGATAGAGCGATTCATTTAAGCTGTCGTTGAGCCAACTGGCGAGTAGACGGGTGAGCACTGCTTCTTCAGCGGAGTAGCTCGCGCTGGGGTGTTGCAGGCTGACGCGCCATTCAACGCTTGGGGTGTTGAACCGCGCATCCTGCATATGCCAAGCAGTAAATGAAGGTGTATCTACTAACTGACTGGGGTGTTCGTCCTGGCCTTCCAAAAGCGTTAAATCATTGGCAATAAAGGGGTTAGGGCCGGGCAGTGCTAAGCCGCTAAGGGCTTGGCCTGACTGGTTAGGCGTTTGCTCGTTCCACTGGGTATTGAACCAGGGTGAGATGGTGTCGCTTTCTACATCTGGCGCTGAGTAGAAGCGCAGCATGTTATCTGGTGTTAATGCATCGAGATAGGCCTGTTGGCGCTCGGCATCGGGGCCATCCATGCGGTAAGCCGCGTACTGTACATCTTCCACTGGGTAGCGCGAAAGGCTCATGGAGAGGCGGGTCGCTTCCTGTTGAGGCGCACCATGCTGCTGAAAGCGGAAGGCCTGCTCGTTAAGATTGGCCTGTTCCTCATAGCGCCAGGAGGCGAGGCCGTCGTCTTGTAGTTGCTCAATAGCGGCAAACAGAGTGGCTTCGATATCATCCAAACGCTCAGCACCGGCGGGTGTCAGACTGACAGAGACGGTAAACAGGGCATCTTTACCATCGCCACGGCCAATGCCAGCAGAGAGACCGTCGGCGAGCCCTGCGTCACGCAGTACCGCTAGCAAGCTGCCATCCCCTTCATCACCCAGCAGGTGCGAGATGAGTTGTGTCGGCTTACTACGGTAGTCATCGGTGGGGTCGGGAACCGGGAAGTAAAAGCGCAGCTGACGACGATCCTGCAGCGATTGGCGTTCGATATAGCGCGGCAGGGTGTCAGGATCTACTAACGGCTCGTCGATCGTCGGCACGCGCAGGTCGTTATCTGGAATGTCGGCAAAGCGTTCGGCTACCCACTCTTCAAGCGTATCCAGCGGCTGCGGTGCCACAATCGCCAGATTCATGACATTGGCGTCGTAATATTGGTGATAAAAATCAATCACTCGCTCGCGCAGCGTCGTTTCGCCTTCAGGCGGGCTGGCTAAGGTCTCACGGCTGCCCACGGCAAAACCAGTCGTGGCGTTGTTAGGATTGAGCAGTTGATTGAGTACGTCATTTTCGCGCCGGGATTCGTCACGAATGCGGGCCATATACTCAGAGTGAACGATATTGCGCTCGCTCTCTAAATGATCTGCATTAAACAGCGGCGAAAGAAAAAACTCGCTAAAGCGGTCAAGGGCACCGGGCAGTGCCGAGGGCTCGATATCAAAGAAGTAATTGGTGTCTTGCTGGGCGGTAAAGGCGTTGTGTGACCCTGCGTTGCCTGAAATGTAGCGCTGATAGGCGTCGGATTCAGGGTAGGGTTCGGTACCTAAAAACAGCATATGCTCAAGAAAGTGCGCTAGCCCCTGCAGGTCTTCGGGGTCCTGGGCGCTGCCGACACGCACATTCATTGACGCCGCTGCTTTATCCGCCTCAGGGTCGCTGACCAGTAGCACATTAAGGCCATTTTCCAGCGTTAAAACGCGGTAGTCACGGCTGTCATAAGGGCTAACGTTCGGCGTGATGACCTCGGCCACAGCGTCATCGTCAGAAGCCAGCGCGAGCGGCGCTAACCAGATACTGGCGACAATGCTGAGCAGGGCACGCTGAGGCAGTTGATGCCAGCGCATTACATAAGAGGGTCGCAACATTACGTCTCCTGAGACACGGCCCAGCGCAGCATCGGTCCCGTAGGGTGGGCACAGACCGAAGACTGATAGGCGGGGTTATTGACATGTTTTGATACCGGAAAAGCGCCCAACAGTTCCAAGGGCGCAGGCGTTAATAGCGAATTCAGTGTTTCCAGGTCGGTATCTGGGTCCAGCCACGCACTTAGCGCATGGGGTTGAATAGTGACCGGTAAGCGGTCGGTTAACGGTGATAGCAAAAGATTGGCAGGCACCGTGATCAGTGCTGCTGAGTCAGTGAACGCTGTTAACGTAGTGTGGTAGCGGCACCATAAGGCGCCCAGCAGCAGGGGTGCCCGTGTCACCTGGGTTACTAAATAGGGCTGTTTGCTGCGCGGCTGAGTTTTCCACAGATAGAAGCCGCTAACCGGAATCACGCAGCGGCGAGCGCTAAAGGCCTCGCGAAACATTGCTCGCGACTCAAGGGTTTCGGCACGAGCACAGTGCGGCGCATGATCCAGCACGTCCAGCCAAGGCGGCGTGAGGCCCCAGAAAAGCGAAGAGAGGCGATATTCCCCTTGCTCAAGCCGAATCGCGGAAATGGGGCGACGGGGCGCTAAATTGGGGGACTCTACCAGTGGCTCAGAGGGAATAAGAGAGGGTAATAAGCGGGACAGTGGTAAGTTTTGTACATGCAGGCGCCCCGTCATACCTATCTCCTAAAACAAAATCGTAGCGCAAGTGTACCGATATAGTGGGGGACTTCACGTAATAAAGCGCGAAATGTAGCGTTTTAGTGTCGAAAACAGTGTTCGATGTAAGGTATCCTATACCATCCTTTACTCCCGCTAAAGTGCAGTGAGGCATTCCTCCTCGTTTGCCGTTGACCTTAAGAGATCGCCATGGCCCGTCCTAGACAGCATGCGCCCGATGCCCTCCATGCGCAGGTCATGCACGCTTGTGATGAGTGGTTGGCTAAGCAGCCAGTCCATGGTCTCTCACTGCGTGCCCTTGCCAGAGAAGTCGGCTGCGCCCCAAGCACGCTGCTCAAGCTATATGGCAGCTTTAATAACTTATTACAGCACGTCAATGTGGAAACCTTGGCGCGCTTGCAGCACACCATTACCAGTCTTGTGGATGATGACCCTGAACCATGGTTACGCTCACTAGCGCGTGCTTACTGGCAGTTTGCAGAGCAGGATTGCTACCGCTGGCAACTGCTGTTTGATTATCCGCTGGCGCAAGAAGGCGAGCTTGATCAGCGGCAAAGCGATCTGATTGAGGCGCTGTTTACCCAGGTAGAGGCGTCGCTCAAATCCTACCAGCCAGCGCTGGATGATCTCGAAGCCCGCCGCTTAGGACGCACTCTGTGGGGCAGCGTTCACGGTCTTGTTCAGCTTGGGCTTAACGAGCGTTTGGGTTATTGGCAGGGGCAGCAATTAAAAGTGGATGAACTGTTGGATCAACTGATGAGTACCATATTGGCGGGGCTTCGCCATCGCGAGGCGACCACGTGAAGGGGTGGGTCAGCGCGTTCCGCCATATCCTGCGTTGGCTTATTTTTATCTCAATGCGCCTTTGCTATCGTCTACAAGTGCATGGTCAACAGCATATTCCCAAACAGGGTGCAGCGCTGGTGGTGTGTAACCACGTAAGTTTTATGGATGCGCTCGTGCTCGGCGGGGCTAGCCCACGTCCGTTGCGCTTTGTAATGGACCAGCCGATTTTTGACTCACCATGGCTTAAGTGGTGGTTTCAGTTGGTCGGTGCCATTCCCATTGAGTCTGAGCGGCGCAGCCCCAGCGCTATCAGGCGCGCCCTGGATGACGTCAGCGAAGCGCTACGTCAAGGCCAGGTAGTGATGGTGTTCCCAGAGGGAAGATTGACCCCAGACGGTGAGATTCACACCTTCAGGCGAGGTTTAGAGACCATTCTGGCAAGGGACGATGTTCCGGTGATCCCTGCGGGGTTAGCAGGCCTGTGGGGGTCGTGGACATCACATCATGGCGGCAAAGCACTAAAGAAATGCCCCAAGCGATTTCGGGCGCCGGTGAGTTTGCACTTTGGGCCACCGCTCAACCGCTTGGACGCCGATGATATGGCACTGCGGCGGTTTCTTGAGGCGCGTGTTAGAGCATTAAAAGCAGCGGCTGATCAGGATCTTGCCAGTCGCCGCTAGCATGGCTTAAAAGTAACCCCCCTCACCTAGCGCCGTGGCACGCGTAGCTTTTGCCAACAGCGCGCTGAGGTGATCAGATTGTCGCGAATCTCGAGTATCTCCATCCGCATATTATCAATCTGCAGACAGGCAGGCCCTTCAGGGAATGCCTCAAGATGCTCAAGAATTAGCCCGTTGAGGGTTTTGGGGCCATCGGTGGGCAACTGCCAACCAAGCATTTTATTGATGTCTCGAATTGTGGCGGTACCTTCAATCACGTGGCTACCGTCGTCCTGCTGGTGAATTTCTTCATCTTCAGATACGTCGGTGGTGAACTCGCCCACAATCTCTTCAAGTATATCTTCCAGCGTTACCAAGCCTTCTACATCGCCATACTCATCGACCACGATGCCGATACGCCGTTTCTGCTTTTGAAAATTGAGCAGTTGGGTATGCAGTGGCGTCGACTCGGGAATGAAGTAGGGCTCACGTGCCTCTTGCACGATCGAAGCTTTAGTCACTTCATCACGAGAGAGAAAGCGTGCCGCGTTACGAAGATGCAGCATGCCAATAATATTGTTGATGTCGCCTTTGTAGACGGGCAAGCGGGTGTGCTGGCTGGTACGAATCTGGGTCAGAATATCTTCTAGCGAGTCATCCAAATCAATGCCCAGCACCTCGTGACGCGGCACCATAATGTCGTTCACGGTGACATTCTCAAGGTCAAGAATCGACAGCAACATGGCGCGGTGGCGGTAAGGGATCAGCGTGCCTGCCTCGTGCACCACCGTGCGTAATTCGTCGCGAGTTAGGCTATCACCACCATTATCAACGCTTTTAACGCCGATCAGTCTAAGCAGTCCGTTAGACATCACGTTGACCAACCAGACCAGCGGATAGAGCAGCTTAAGCAGCGGCTCTAATGCGAAGGATGTAGGGTAAGCAATCCGCTCGGGCTTGATCGCGGCATAGGTTTTCGGCGTCACTTCGGCGAAAATCAGAATGGTAATCGTCAGCAGTGCGGTGGAGATCGCAGGGCCTGAGACATCACCAAAAAAGTGAATGGCAATGATCGTAGCAATCGACGCGGCTAGGTTGTTGACGAAATTATTGCCGATCAAGATAACGCCGATAAGACGATCTGGGCGTGTGAGCAGACGCATGACCCGTTTGGCTCTACGATCCCCGCTGTTAGCCTGATGGCTCAAGCGGTAGCGGTTAATCGACATCATGCCGGTTTCAGAGCTTGAGAAGAAAGCAGAAAGCACTATCAGTAAGGCTAGCAGGCCGAACAGTAACCCCAGGGGGAAGTCGTCGCTCAAGTCGAAAGGTCCTTTGTGGCGAATTAGGCTCGATTTGTAGAAGGTCGCGAGGGATGTGTCAAGACAACTAAAGGCGCGGGCGGGCGCCTTTAGCGGTTGAGCCGCTATCGATTGAGTAAGAATTCAAGTACGAACTTGCTGCCAAAGTAGGCCAGTACCAGAAGGGCGCAGCCGCCCAAGGTCCATCGCACGGCGCGCATGCCACGCCAGCCAAAGCGGTAACGCCCGATCAGAAGCGTTGTAAATATCACCCAGGCCAATAGCGACAGCACCGTCTTATGGGCTAAATGTTGAGCAAAGAAGTTATCTAGAAAAATAAGCCCGCTCGCGATGGAGAGCGTAAGCATGATGATGCCTGCCCAAACCAACTCAAAGAGCACCCGCTCCATGGTGGTCAGCGGAGGTAATGACTGCACAATGCCCCGAATATGATGATGGCGCAGTGCTTGGTTCTGTAGGCCAACTAGGACAGCTTGAGCGGCGGCGATGGCCAGTACGGCAAATGCCAAGGCAGAACTCACTGCATGTAGCAAAATCCCCGGTGTAAGGCCAGTGTGGCCGCCTTGGTTGGGCAGCCAAGTGGCGGCAATTAAGGCAATGCCTGCCAGCGGGAAAAGCGCTATGCCCGCGTTGAGCACCGGTTTGAATAGACTCGCTACCAGCACGACATTGACGGCCACCGCCATTAATAGCGTGGCGCTGGTGGTAAAGCCCGGCAGCAAACCAGGAGCCTGACCGACTAATTTGACGACTACCGGAATGTGCAGCAGCAGGCCCAGCACGGCAAGCAGGCGCACCATCCCTTGGCGGGGCGGTACGCGACGAAACAGCGTCATGCCCTGCCAAATGGCGGCGGCAACATAAAGAACAAAAGCAATCGTGGCGAAAGGGAGCGCCTGCATGATGCTATCCGTGCGCCTTGCAGCGCGTTGCTGTTAATAAATAAACGAATTAAGCGTGATTACGACGAAAATCTATCCAACTACTATAACTAATCCAAGCGGCGTCGCCCAGCGGAGCAGCCGCACGAAAATAGGTAGAAGCTTTCAGTGTGTAAAAGTGCCAGCCCCATCGGGTCGCTGGCACTCTCCCATGGAGACTCACAGCATGAGCGCGTATAATCTTTCCACTATTTAGTCCAGGGCGTGCGCGCCATCGGCAGTGACGGAGGCAGAGAGGCCC